>NZ_JBSKHQ010000020.1:0-105354 GCF_057128665.1 Zestomonas ipomoeae | reverse complement strand
GATACGCTGGGCGACCGCCTTCACCCTTCGGGTAATGCGGCTCGATCAGGGCAACCAAGCCCTTCCACGGCACCACCCGATCCATCTCGATCAGGAACAACTCTTTGCGGGTCTGCTTGCGCTTGCCTGCGTACTCGGCGTCGGCGAAGGTCATCTGCTTCATCGGAAAACTCGGCGGTGGAGTCCTGGCATTTTGCCAAAATCAGGAAGTCTTTTTCAGAGTTTCCCTAGGCGAAGTTTGGGGTGAAGCCTAACAACTTATATGGACTCTCCCCACAAGCAGTGAGGACAGCTTTTCCCGATCCTGTCGTCAGCGCGGTTGCATTCATATATCCGGCCTTGTTGCGGGCATAGCCCTGGCCATTCTGTAGTTCGCGCAGCGGGGGCCAAGCGTTCAAGCGATCACGAAAATCATCATTGCTGTCGGCCTTGTTCCGGTGCAGGAGCAGATTTCCTTCAGGTCCGCTTTTGGCCGTTCTCTGCCAATTGTCACTACAGCGTGCGCTGGTCAAGTCGAATGCAAACGCTTGATCAGCTGGAATGCAATTGACTGATCAGTGGTTGTGCAAATGGGTGGTCAAGTCAGTGCAATTCCACACATCTGCCAGCCCGTTATCAAAACCGACGCCTAGAACAAAAAAGGGGGCCCGGAGGGCCCCCGCTGCGTTGCGCTCGCTCACCGAGTGACGTGGATTTCCACCCGGCGGTTCTGCGCGCGTCCGGCATCGCTGCCATTGTCCGCCGTCGGCTGGCTTTCGCCCATGCCTTCGGTGGTCAGATTGGCGGCGGGCACGCCCTGGGCGATCAGGTAATCGGCAGCGCTACGCGCCCGCCGCTCCGAAAGGCCCTGGTTATAGGCATCGGTACCGACGCTGTCGGTATGCCCGACCACCTTGACGCTCACCACATCGGCGCCCTGCAACTTGCCGACGATGGCATCCAGTTGCGTACGCGCCGCTTCGGTCAGTTCCGCCGAATCGAAGGCAAACAGCACCGCACCCAGGTCGCTCAACACGATGACTTCGCTTTGCGCCGGCATCGGTTCCGGCTCGGCCATCGACGGCGGGCTGCTCGGGTATTCCTTGAGCGGACAACCGTTATGGTGCACCGGCGTGTTGGGCGGCGTATCGGGGCAGCGGTCGCGCCTGTCGAACACGCCGTCGCCATCTTGGTCGCCATCCTGCGCGTAACAGATCAGGCCACCGATGACCGCACCGGCCACCGCGCCACCGCCTGCCCAGGCGGAACTCTCGACTGCACCCAGACCGCCACCGGCCAGGCCACCAATCGCACTGCACAAGGGCCAGTTCCCCTGGTTGAGCGGCGCGTCTCCCGTACTGGAAGTCGTGACGCAACCAGATAGAACACTGCTGACCAGAAGAAGGGGAACCATAGTCCTCGCGAAAGCACTCATGGTGGGAATCTCCTGTGTCGCCGGTGAATACCGGTAACCGAGAAGTAAAGACCCCAGGCTCGCTTCATTCAAGGCACAACGCCATGACCGACGCGGCTCGCAACCCCACCGGCGACAGAATCTAGGCGTACACGCGGCGGCGCGTTAGTCTCTTGGCCCCGCATGAGGAATTCCGATGACCGACAGCCCTTCTTCGCGTACACCGCAGCAGGCCCTGGCTGCCCTGCTCGATCGCCATGCCCCGCGGCATCTGCTGCTGATCGGCGCCGACGAGCTGCCGGCGGTGAATGCCTTCCTCGACGCCCACCCACAGACACGACTGGCCTACGCCGAAGCCGGCCCGCTGCCGGCCGAACTGGCTGGGCAGCGCTTCGACCTGGCACTGGTGGTCGACTGCCTGGAACACTTGCCCAAACGCGTCGGCCTGGAGCTGCTCGGCGGCATTCGCAACCTCAACGCCAGTCGCATCGCGGTGCTGGCCGACCTCGACGCCTGCGGCTGGCAGGACACCGACTTCTTCTCCCTCGCGCTCCAGGCCAGCGAACGCTTTCAGCGCGGCGAGCAGAGCCTCACCCTGTTCACCTACGACCTGCGCGAGTACAAGCAGGTGCCCGATTGGCTCAATGCGAAGTTCTGGGCCAACCCGCAGAATTTCGGCAAATACTGGTGGTGACCATGGCCAGCCTCGACCCGATCGATTCCCCCAGTTGCCCCTGCGGTAGCGGCAGCCCTCTGGGCGCCTGCTGTGGCCGCTACCATGCCGGCACGCCGGCACCGAGTGCCGAACTGCTCATGCGTTCGCGCTACAGCGCCTACGTGCTGGGACTGATCGACTACCTGGTGACCACCACCCTGCCCGCCCAGCAAAGCGCACTGGACCGTGCCGCCATCGCCGCCTGGAGTGCACAGAGCACTTGGCTCGGCCTGGAGGTGGAGCATGCCGAGGTACTGGGTGGCAAGCCGGAGCATGCCTTCGTCACCTTCGTCGCACGCTGGCACGATGGCGGCGGCGAGCATGCCCACCGCGAACGCTCGGCGTTCGTGCAGCGCGAACGGCAATGGTATTTCATCGACCCCACTGCCCCGCTCAATGCAGGACGCAACGATCCATGCCCCTGCGGCAGCGGGCAGAAATTCAAAAAATGCTGCTCCGGCTTTCTTTAATCGGATAGCGATGCTTCAGTGTTAGCCAGGGTTCGGTACAGAGCCCGGCTAACAAGGAGCAGGACCATGAGAAGAACTGAAGGACTGGCGATCGCTCTCGCCGCCACACTGTTCGCCGTGAATGTGTCGGCCGATGTAAGGGTCGATCTCGGTAACCACGAACGCGTCACCCGGCTGTTCGCCTACCCCAACAACTGCGCGGTCGTCTGCTACCGCGACTGGACCCTGGAGCAGACCGTCGAGCATTACCTCGGCCAGAGCGTGCAGCGTGATGGCTATCCCAACGCCAAGGTCAAGGTCCACCAGGACAAGGACTCTCTTTACGCCTCTTTCAGTGGCGTACCGGACGATTACGGCACGCCACTGAAGGCACTACTGGATGCCGGCGACCTGGCCTTCGATGGCGCCAGCAAGCTCAATGGCGATGGCAAGTGGCAGTACAGCTGGTATTTCTTCCTGCCGCTGGGCATGGCCCTGGAAAACCGTCGCAGCATCGAACTGTTGCACTTCCCGCCGGACTATTCGCTGACCCAGGCGCAGGACTACCTGGAATCCAAGACCACCGACCGCTGGGCCGCGCTGCTCACCGTCAACGGCGTTCCCGCGGCGCAGACTCCGGCCTACCAGACCATCATCGACATCGCCCCGATCGCCGCTCCGGCAAGCGCCGGCAGCTCCCTGGAAGGCGTCTACGACTACTTCAAGGACTACCAGACGCGCATGGTCGACGAACTCACCGAACCGGCCAGCAGTGGCGCGCCCTCCCTGCCGATGGTGGCCTTCGGCTCGCCGGTGCGCACCTGGGTGCAGCAGCAGTACGGCGTCAGCCTCAGTGTTCTGGGCCTGGCACAGATCGCCCCGCAGACCGGTCGCACGGTCGAGGTGCTCGGCGCCAATCACCCCAGCTACATCTGGTACGCGGCGGACCCGGAGAACTACGACGGCAACGAGCAGAAGGCCGACGCAGCCGGACTCAAGGTGATGGGCCAGGACCTCAGCGCCGCCTGCTGGCAGGCCGGCATGGGCGCCAACCCCAGTGCGGACGCACAAACCACGCTGAGCAGTTGCACGCAGAAGTGGCAGGTCACCGACCAGGTGCAGAGCTGCGAGCTGTTCTATACCTCGATCCGCGACCTTACCCCGGAGCAGGCCAAGGCCAAGTGCACCGCGGGCTGACCAGCCACCCGCCCCTGATGCCAGGGGCGGGTCCTTCCGGGAGCCGTGTGGATATCTCGCTCATCCAACCCGATGCCGCGCTGTTCAGCCTGCTCGAGGCGTGCCAGTTGCCGGCCGACGACGTCGCGCAGCAGGCGAACCTGCAACTCTTCGGTTGCTTCGTCTCCGGCGAGCTGCAGGCATCGGTCGGGCTCGAAACCTATGGTGAGCATGCGCTGTTGCGTTCCCTCGCCGTGCACCTGCAACAGCGCCAGCAAGGCCTGGGCAGGGCCCTGGTGGATTTTGCCGAGCAGCACGCCCGTCGACTGGGCGTCCGGCACCTGTACCTGCTGACCACCTCCGCCGCACCCTTCTTCATGCGCCTGGGTTATGCCCCGCATTCGCGTGAAACAGCCCCCTCCTGTATTCGAGGCACTGCCCAGTTCAGCGGCCTGTGTCCTGCGTCCGCGACCTTCATGGGCAAGACATTGGCGTAGCGCCGCCAGCGCACCTGTTCCACAGAGCAGATATGGCATCGGGGTATGACGCGCCATTCGTTGGGCTTCGCTCAATCGCAGCCTACGGGGCGCACGAGGCACTTCGACACATCGTCGACACATTAAAGAATCCAGAAAGCAAAAACCCCTGAAACTCTAGGAATTTCAGGGGCTTAAGCATCAATAATGGCGGAGAGATAG
This sequence comes from Zestomonas ipomoeae, assembly GCF_057128665.1. Lineage (NCBI taxonomy): Bacteria > Pseudomonadati > Pseudomonadota > Gammaproteobacteria > Pseudomonadales > Pseudomonadaceae > Zestomonas > Zestomonas ipomoeae. The sequence continues at coordinate 100,923 of NZ_JBSKHQ010000020.1, read as the reverse complement.
GGATTTGAACCCTAGGTACCCGCGAGGGTACAACGGATTTCGAATCCGTCCCGTTCGGCCACTCCGGCATCTCTCCAGCGGCGCGCATGATAGCAGTTCGAAGCGCTTGGGCGAAGCCCTGGGGCTCGTTTTTTTCGTGTGCGATCAGGCGCTTGCGCCGTGCAGGCGTTGCGACGCTCAGTCCATCAGGCGGGTCAGCGCTTCGCGGTATTTGTCGGCAGTTTTCTGGGCCACCTCGGCGGGCACGGCCGGTGCCGGCGGTTGCTTGTTCCAGCCGGTGGATTCCAGCCAGTCGCGCACGAACTGCTTGTCGAAGCTGGGTGGATTCTGGCCTTCCACGTAGCTGTCAGCTGGCCAGAAGCGGCTGGAGTCGGGCGTCAGCGCCTCGTCCATGAGGGTCAGGGTGCCATCTTCGTCCAGGCCGAACTCGAACTTGGTATCGGCGATGATAATACCGCGCCCGGCAGCGAACTCGGCAGCCGCGCTGTACAGGGCAATGGCCGTATCCCGAACCTTGGCCGCCAGCTCCTCGCCAATGATGGCTTCGCACTGTTCGAAGCTGATGTTCTCGTCGTGATCACCCACGGCCGCCTTGGTAGATGGCGTGAAGATCGGCTGCGGCAGCCGGGAAGCTTCTTTGAGCTCTGCCGGCAAGGAAATGCCGCAGACGGTACCGCTCTGCTGGTATTCCTTCCAGCCGGAGCCGGCCAGGTAGCCGCGCACGATAGCTTCCACAGCCACCGGTTTGAGGCGCTTGGCAACCACGGCACGTCCTTCGACCAACGGCAATTCGGCGGCTGTTACCACGTCTTCCACCCTGTCTCCGGTGAAGTGGTTGGGTACCAGCCCGGCTAGCTTTTCGAACCAGAAGTTGGAGATGGCGGTGAGCATCTTGCCCTTGTCCGGGATCGGCTCGGCGAGAATCACATCGAACGCCGACAGGCGATCGGTGGCCACCATCAGCATGCGCTTGGCGTCGATCTCGTAAAGGTCGCGAACTTTGCCCGAATAGATTTTCTTCAGGCTGAGGGTGGTGGGAGCGCTCATGTCGGATTTCCGCCTTGATTAAACGAAACAGGCGAAACCAGGGGTTTCGCCTATTGCTTGCGTATCGTTGCCGTATCGGACCGGTTCGATCAGCCGAGGTTGTCCTGAATCAGTTGCAGTACCCGGCGAGCCACGTCCTCGGGAGCGACCGTATTCAGGTTCTTCTCAACGGTGACCTGTACGCTGTCGCCAACGGTGGTCAGGCGGACCTGATAGCGCTCGGCACGGGCATCGATCTCTTCCTTGGTCGGCTCACTACCGAACACACGGCTGAACAAACCCGGCTCCTCGTCCTTCTTCACCGCGCCCTCGGCGAGGTTGATGTAGTACAGGCCGAGGCTGCGGTTGAGATCTTCCACGCGCACGTCCCCCATCTCCAGGGCGCGGCCGACGCCGGACCAGGCGCGATCGAAATCGGCGCCGAGGTTCAGCAGTGGGTTGCCGTTGCCGTCCTCGGTGAGGCTCACACGACTGGGCGCATCGAAATCACGAGCTGCCAGCAGCGAGACCGAACCGCCCTGCTCGGCGCTACGCGCCAGATTGGCCAGCAGCTCGTCGAGCAAGGCCGCGTCCAGGCTGGCATTGCCGCTGCGACTGGGAAAGGCCACATCGGCGCTGCTGCCGGCAGGGCGCTGGGCACTCACGACGAATATTTCGCTGGTATTGCGCTGCACACCGGGCTCGATGCGTACCCGCAGGCGGGTCTCGCTATCCGGATCGACCCCGGAGACACGGCTGGTAATGCGACGAGCCATGGAGGCAGACAGCTCATCGAGGCGCTGCCAGGCGGTACTGAACTCGCCAGTCTGCGGACGTTCCTCGGCAATGCGGAAGCCGTTGTCCTCGAAGAACTGGCGAGCGACCGGCCAGACTTCCGCCGGCGTGCGCTGGGCGACGAGCCAACGCGACTCGCCGCTTTTCTGCAGACTGAAGTCGCTGGCTTGCTCGCGCACTGCCAGTTGCTGCGGACGTGGCACTTCGTACTCACCGCTGGCAGTCGTCGTGGCGACTTGCTCGGGCACCGGCAGCAGCGGGTCGAGCGGCTTGGCATTGACGTTGGAGGGCAGTTGCATCGGGGCAGTCTGCCGCGCCTCCAGGTAGTCACTACCGCGATCACGGAAGTAGCCGTCTTCACCCCAGAGCCAGCCACAACCGCTGGTGCCGGAGATGATCAAGGCGAGCGCGGAGAATCCGGCCAGTCGCTTCATGCGTAAAGATTCCTCGAATTAAGCAAGTACGCCGGACTGGCGCATGGCCTGCCGCAGCGGTTCGTGACAACGCGGGCTGAGCCAGGTCAGGGGCAGGCGGATGCCTTCGGGGATCAACCCCATTTCGTGCAGAGCCCACTTCACCGGAATCGGGTTGGATTCGCTGAACAAGGCTTTGTGCAGCGGCATCATCCGGTCGTTGATGGCCCGGGCGATGGCGGCCTCGCCGCGCATGGCCGCGGCGCACAGGTCACTCATGGCGCGCGGGGCGACATTCGCAGTCACCGAGATATTGCCCTTGCCACCCATCAGCATCAGCTCGACGGCAGTGGCATCGTCACCGGAGTAAACCAGGAAGTCCTTGCCCACGCGGTCCAGCACTTCCTGGCCACGCTGCAGGTCGCCAGTGGCTTCCTTGATGCCGATGATGTTGTCCACTTTGGCCAGCCGCTCGACGGTCTCGGGCAGCATGTCACAGGCGGTACGGCCGGGAACGTTGTAGAGAATCTGCGGAATCGCCACGGCTTCGGCGATATGGCGGAAGTGCTGGTACAAGCCTTCCTGGGTCGGCTTGTTGTAGTAGGGGGTGACCAGCAGGCAGGCATCTGCGCCGACATTCTTCGCAGCGCTGGACAGTTCCACCGACTCGCGGGTGGAATTGCCGCCGGTGCCGGCAATCACCGGAATACGGCCATTGACTTGGTCGACGACGCGACGGATCACTTCGATATGCTCGGCCACGTCCAAGGTAGCGGACTCACCGGTAGTACCGACCGCGACGATGGCATTGGTGCCCTCTTGCAGGTGGAAGTCCACCAGCTTGCTCAGGCTGTCCCAGTCAAGACCACCCTGTGCATCCATGGGCGTGACCAGCGCCACCATACTGCCCGCAATCATGCAACCGCTCCTGCCGGAAAAAGAGAGCGGTAATGGTACTGTCGCCATCTACCTTTCACAAGCCAAGTCCAGGCCCTTCAAGCATTCCCCTGGACCGCGCTTTTCGCTACCCTTTCGCCTTTACCGGGCGCTGCGTGCGCCGGCCTCCCTCGTTTTAGGAAAGCTGCATGTCCACCCCCCCAGTTCGCGAACAATTCCTCGTCATCAGCGCCCTCGGCCCCAACCCCATGGAGCTGACCAATGTGCTCTGCCGCGCCAGCCAGGAAAACCGCTGCGCCGTGGTCAGTACCCGCCTGACCCGTCACGGCGAGTTCAGCGCGCTGGTGCTGCAGGTCACCGGCAGCTGGGACGCCCTGGCTCGCCTGGAAGCCGGCCTGCCGGCGCTGGCCAAGAAGCACGGTTTCATTGTCAGCGATACCCGCAGTTCCGCCCTGGAAAACCGCCCCCAGGCCCTACCGTACGTGGCCTATGTCAGCTCAGCCTATCGCCCCGACATCCTCAATGAGCTGTGCCAGTTCTTCATCGATCACCGCGTCGAACTGGAAAGCCTCACCTGTGACACCTACCAGGCCCCGCAAACCGGCGGCACCATGCTCAATGCCACCCTCACCGTGACCCTGCCGGCCGGCACCCAGATCAGTTGGCTGCGCGACCAGTTCCTCGACTTCGCCGACGCCCTGAACCTGGATGCACTGATCGAGCCCTGGCGCCCGCAGAACCCGTAGACCCAAGCCGCCGCAAGGAGACTCCCGATGGCCGTCACCCTCGACAAGCCCGTCGCCGACTTCACCGCCCAGGCCACTGGTGGCCAGGAGGTCAAGCTGTCCGCCCTCAAAGGCCGGCAGGTGGTGATCTACTTTTATCCGAAGGACAGCACCCCGGGCTGCACCACCGAAGGCCAGGGGTTTCGTGACCACCACGCCGACTTCCAGGCGGCTAATACCCTGATTTTCGGCGTTTCTCGCGATGGGTTGAAATCCCACGAGAACTTCAAGTGCAAGCAGGAATTTCCCTTCGAGCTGATCAGCGACAAGGACGAAGCGCTCTGCCAGCTGTTCAACGTGATCAAGCTGAAGAAGCTCTACGGCAAGGAATACCTGGGCATCGACCGCAGCACCTTTCTGCTCGACCAGAACGGCGTGCTACGCCGGGAATGGCGCGCGGTTAAAGTACCGGGGCACGTAGCAGAAGTGCTTGCCGCCGCCCGCGAACTGGCCCAGGCCTGACCTTGCCAGCGCACCGATGAAGCGCCGCAGCCCTGCCAGCGGCGCTTTTTTTGTGGCCACTGGGTGACGCTAGTCGCCGGCCGGGGCCAGGGGCGCGCTGCGCGGCCAGGCATTGAGCACGGCCTTGAACAGGGTAGCCAGCGGAATGGCGAAGAAGATTCCCCAGAACCCCCATAGCCCGCCGAACAGCAGTACCGCGCAAATGATCGCCACCGGGTGCAGGTTGACCGCCTCGGAGAACAACAGCGGCACCAGCACATTGCCATCCAGCGCCTGGATGATGCCGTAGACCACCATCAGGTAGATGAACTGGTCGCCCCAGCCCCACTGAAACAGGCCGATCAGCGCCACCGGCACCGTGACCACAACTGCGCCGATGTAGGGCACCACCACTGACAACCCGACCAGCAGCGCCAGCAACGCAGCGTAATTCAATCCCAGCCAGGCGAAGGCGATGTAGGTCACCACACCACAGATGATGATCTCGATCACCTTGCCGCGGATGTAGTTGGCGATCTGCAGGTTCATCTCGCTGCCGACACGGGTCAGCAACTCTCGCTCCCTGGGCAGGAACCCGCTGATCCAGCCACTGATCAATGCCCGGTCCTTGAGGAAGAAAAACACCAGGATCGGCACCAGCACCAAGTAGATCATCATGTTGACCAGGAACGGCAGGCTGGCCAGGGAGATCGACAAGACCCACTGGCCGAGCTTGCCGACCTCGCCGCGACCGGCCTCGATGGCGTGCAGCACTTGTTCCTCGGTCACCAACTGCGGGTAGCGCTCGGGCAACAGCAGCAGCAACGACTGCCACTCGCCGAACATGCGCGGCAATTCGTTGAGCAGGGTAATTAATTGCTGCCAGAGCAACGGCACGACCACCAGCAGGAAAACACCCAGCGAGGCCATGAACAACATGAAGACGATCAGCACTGCGGCCAGCTGTGGCAATCGCAACCGCTCCAGCAGATTGACCAGACCCTGCATCAGGAACGCCAGCACCAGCCCAGCCAGCACCGGGGCCAGCATGTCGCCCAGGGTCAATATGGCGGCGAAACCAAGGGTCAACAGTACCGCCAGCACCACCGCCTCCTCGTCGGAGAAGTAGCGCTGCACCCAGCCGCGAAAAACCTTGAGCATCAGCAATCCTTATGAACCCGGCCTGCGCCGGAGAAGCAACCGGCTACGCCTTGCGCAACCAATAGCGATAAACGCCGTCTTCGACTTCCTCATGCAGCATTTCGTGCCCGGCCAGCGTGGCAAAGGCGCGAAAATCGCGCTGCGATCCGGCATCGGTGGCCGTCACCTTGAGTATCGCGCCACTGGGCAGACGATTGAGCTCCAGCTTGGCCTTGAGCAATGGCAAGGGGCAGTTGAGGCCACTGGCGTCCAGCTCTGCGTCGCAGGCTGCATGCGTCATAGGGGATCTCCAATAGGGAGCGCTAGGATACCCAAGCCGGCGCAACCCTGGCCAGCGGCCCGGACCGCCAGCTAAAGTAGCAACCTCACTCCATCGAGCTCCGTGCATGAAGCTTCTGCGCCCCACCCTGCTGACCCTGGCCTGCCTGCTGGGCACACCGGCCACCGGCAGCGACCTACCGTCGCTCGGCGACGCCAGCTCATCGATCGTCTCGCCGGAACAGGAGCATCAACTCGGCCGCGCCTGGCTGAGCCTGCTGCGTGGACAGATCGACCAGATCGCCGACCCGTTGCTCAAGGACTACGTGGAGACCAGCGTCTATCGCCTGGCGGAGACCAGCCAGCTGCAGGACCGGCGCCTGGAATTCGTCCTGCTCAATAGTCCCGAGCTGAACGCCTTTGCCGCTCCGGGCGGAATCGTCGGCGTCAATGGCGGCCTGTTCCTCTATGCCCAGACCGAGGCCGAGTACGCCTCGGTGCTGGCCCACGAGTTGGCGCACCTGTCGCAACGCCACTTCGCCCGAGGCATCGAGGCCCAGCAGCGCATGCAGGTGCCAATGATGGCCGCCATGCTCGCCGGCATCATCGCCGCGGCCGCCGGCGCTGGCGATGCAGGCATCGCGGCGATCGCCTCGACCCAGGCTGCGGCCATCCAGGAACAGCGACGCTTCTCGCGGCAGAACGAACAGGAAGCCGACCGTATCGGCCTGATCAACCTGGAACGCGCCGGCTACGACCCGCGGGCCATGCCGAGCATGTTCGAGCGACTCATGCGCCAGTACCGCTACGATCGCAAGCCGCCGGAGTTCCTGCTGACCCACCCGGTGAGCGAGTCCCGCATCGCCGACACCAAGAATCGCGCCGAGCAGTACCCCGAGACCGGCAACGCCGACAGCCTGCGCTACCAGCTGATGCGTGCCCGCATGCAGCTAGCGTTCGAAACCACGCCAGGCATGGCGGTCAAGCGCTTTCGCGCCATGCTCAACGAGGACCCAAGGCAGGACGCTGCTCGCTACGGCTTGGCACTGGGGCAGATCAAGAGTGGCCAGCTCAGCGAGGCACGGCAGATTCTGGCGCCGCTGCTGCAGGCTGCGCCGGATGACTTGATCTACAACCTGGCGCAGATCGAACTGGACATGGCCTCCAATCGGCTGGCCGATGTCGAAAAGCGCATCGAGCGCCTGCAGTCGCTGTACCCGCGCGATTACCCGTTGAAGCAGGCCAGGGCCGACCTGCTGCTCAAGCAGAACCGAGCGGCAGAAGCGGAGAAGGTGCTGGATGACTTGCTGAAAAGCCGGCCGAAGGATCCGGATGTCTGGTATCTGGTCGCCGAGGTTCGCGGCCTCTCCGGCAACATTGTCGGCCTGCACCAGGCGAGGGCGGAATACTTCGCCCTGGTGGGCGACTACGACCAGGCCATCGAGCAACTCGACTTCGCCAAGCGTCGCTCCCCCAACAACTTCCAGCTCGCCTCGCGCATCGATGCAAGACAGAAGGAAATGATGGAGGAGCAGCGACTGATCAAGCAGATGCTGCGCTGATCCGCCAGAAAGCAAAAAGCCCGGCTCGTCGCCGGGCTTTTCCTTATGCGCCTCACTTCAGGCATTGCCCGCCAGCTTCAGCCGCGCCGCCTGAGTGAAGTCCAGCATGCGCTTGAGCGGCTTGACCGCGCGCGGCACCAGCGCCGGGTCGACGAAAATCTCGTTGCTGCCTTCGCGCAGGCTCTGCAGCGTGCGCTCCAGGGTGTTCATCGCCATCCACGGGCAGTGCGCGCAACTGCGGCAAGCGGCGCCATTGCCGGCGGTGGGTGCCTCGATGAACTGCTTGTCCGGGCACAACTGCTGCATCTTGTAGAAGATGCCGCGATCGGTCGCGACGATGAAGGTACGGTTCGGCAGCGTCTGCGCTGCCTTGATCAGCTGACTGGTGGAACCCACGGCGTCGGCCAGTTCGATCACCGCTTCCGGGGATTCCGGATGCACCAGCACGGCAGCGCTCGGATACAGTGCTTTCATGTCTTCCAGCTGCTTGGCCTTGAACTCCTCGTGCACGATGCAGGCACCGTCCCAGAGCAGCATGTCGGCGCCGGTTTCGCGCTGGATATAGCGCCCCAGATGCTTGTCCGGGGCCCAGATGATCTTTTCGCCGTTGTCCATCAGGCTCTCGACGATCTCCAAGGCGCAACTGGAGGTCACCACCCAGTCCGCGCGCGCCTTGACCGCCGCCGAGGTGTTGGCGTAGACCACCACGGTGCGTTCGGGATGCTGGTCGCAAAAGGCAGAGAACTCCTCCACCGGGCAGCCGAGGTCGAGCGAGCAGGTGGCCTCCAGGGTCGGCATCAAGATGCGCTTCTCAGGGTTGAGAATCTTTGCCGTCTCGCCCATGAACTTCACGCCGGCCACCACCACCGTCTGCGCCGGATGCTGGTTGCCGAAACGGGCCATCTCCAGGGAATCGGAGACGCAGCCACCAGTTTCCTCGGCGAGCGCCTGGATCACCGGGTCGCAGTAATAGTGGGCCACCAGCACGGCATTCTGCTCCTTCAGCTCGGCAGCGATTTCGGCGCGGTAATGGACTTCTTCTTCGGCACTCAGCGGCTTGGGCTGCTTGGCGGCGAGGTGGGCTTGAACGAGGATGCGTTCGGGAATCTGCGTCATATGCTGGACCTGCAAGCGCGAAAACGCGGAAGACAGTATACCACCGGCACTAGCGGCGCCAGGTGAGCGGAGACGGGATCGAAAGAGGTGCAGCCAGGGAAGGATGGTGGGTCGTGTAGGATTCGAACCTACGACCAATTGGTTAAAAGCCAACTGCTCTACCGACTGAGCTAACGACCCAACGCGAGCGGCATGATACTGATTTAATTCAGAAAATCAACACCTCTCGAGAAAAAACTCATTGGTACCGGGTAGGATCGGAGATGCCGGCGGCGGCGAAGCCGGCCGCGCGCAGGCGGCAACTGTCGCATTTGCCGCAGGCACGCCCCTCGCCATCGGCCTGGTAGCAGGACACCGTCAACCCATAGTCCACGCCCTGCCGCACGCCGGCCTGGACGATTTCGGCCTTGCTCAAGTTCTGCAACGGCGCGCGAATGCGAAAGCCCTGCCCTTCCACACCGGCCTTGGTGGCCAGATTGGCCATTCGCTCGAACGCGTCGATGAATTCCGGACGGCAATCCGGATAACCTGAATAGTCCACCGCATTCACGCCAATGAAAATATCCCGGGCGCCCAGCACCTCGGCCCAGCCAAGCGCCAACGACAGGAACACCGTATTGCGCGCCGGTACGTAGGTAACCGGGATGCCCTCGGTAGGACTTTCAGGTACGGCGATGCTGCTGTCGGTCAGCGCCGAGCCGCCAATACCGTTGAGATTCAGCCCGATGACCTTGTGCTCGATCACGCCCAGCTGCCTGGCTACGCGCTCGGCCGCGCGCAGTTCGGCGCGGTGCCGCTGCCCATAATCGAAGCTCATGCTGTAGCAGGCATAGCCCTCTGCCTTGGCCAGGGCCACCACGGTGGCCGAATCCAGCCCACCAGACAGCAAAATGACAGCTTTCTTGTCGCTCATCGGCGTTTCCTCTCGCAAGAATGGCAGCCTGGTCGCCGCGAAACCGGTCAGTGGCCCGGCTCGTCGTTCCAGAGAATCTTGTGCAACTGCAGCTGCAGACGTACCGGCAGGTTGTCGCTGACGATCCAGTCGGCCAGCGCACGCACGTCGAGCTCATGGTGGCTCGGCGAGAACAGCACCTCCCCGGCACGTTGGTCGAGGCGGTATTCGATCAGCTTGGAAACCGCCCAGTCGTAGTCCTCCCGCGAGCAAAGGACGAACTTCACCTGGTCATGACGGGTGAGCAAGCCGATGTTCTCGTAGCGATTGCGCGCGACTTCCGCCGAACCCGGGGTTTTCAGGTCGAGCACCCGACTGACGCGCGTGTCGACAGCAGAGATATCCAGCGCACCGCTGGTTTCCAGGGAGACCTCATAGCCGGCGTCGCAGAGACGCTGCAAGAGAGGGATGCAGTTGGGCTGGGCCAGCGGCTCGCCGCCGGTGACGCAGACGTAGCGCGGCCGATAGGCGGCAATACGCTCCAGGATCGCGTCCAGGGACATGATCTCGCCGCCGCTGAAGGCATAGGCGGTGTCGCAGTACTGGCAGCGCAGGGGGCAGCCGGTGAGGCGGACGAACACGGTCGGCAAACCGGCGGTGCGCGTCTCGCCCTGCAGCGAGTAGAAAATCTCGGTAATTCGCAGGGTTTCTTGCATATCAGCCACGGGCGTGACGGCGAAACAGGCCATCCGCCTCCGTTGCGGGAATCGGGGCGGCGATTCTAACGAAAAAACCCGCGCCAGGCGCGGGTTTATTGCCGAGGCCGGTAGCCTTCAGCGCATATTCTGCAGATCGCGCTGCGCGAGCTGAGCCGCGGAGCTACCCGCATACTGGGCCACGACCTGCTGAAGGATGCCCTTGGCCTTGTCGTTGTTACCCAGGCGCCGCTCGACATCGGCCAGCTTGTACAGCGAGTCCGGCACCTTCGCATGTTTTGGATAATTCTGGCTGACCTTGGCGAAGGCCTGCCCGGCACCTTGAAGGTCACCCTTGGCAAGGTTCACCTCGCCCAGCCAATACTGGGCGTTACCAGCGTATTGACTATTCGGATACATGCGCAGAAAGCCGGTGAATGCCTGACTGGCCTTGTCGAAATCCTTCGCCTTGATGAGATCGAAAGCGGCATCGTAGTAGAGCTTTTCTTTCGCCGGATCGGCCGGCTGACTGCTCGCCTGGCTAGCGGCCGGCGGCGTCGGAGTGCCACTGGCGTCGATTGCGCCGGCAGCGGAATTCTGGACAGCGGCGGGAGAACCGCCCTGCATGCGCCGATCGAGATCCTGGTAGCGCTCCAGGCTCTCCTGCTTCAGGCGCTTGATTTCATGCTGTTGTTCTTCAAGCATGCCGCGCAGCAGGGACACCTCGTCCTGCAGTTGCTGCAGCTGCATGAACAGCTGACCCTGCGCCGAGGCCGGAGCTGTAGCTCCGCCCCCGGCGTAGGCGCCACCGGTACCATAACCCGCCTGCGGGTAGCTGCCGTCGGTATAACCGGCATTGCTATCCACCACGGGAACCTCGGCCCAGGCCGCGAGCGGCAGGGCCAGAGCCAACAGAGTCAGGGCACGGCGGCAATTCATCATGGCGACTTACTTACGCAGCTCTACGCGACGGTTCTGGGCCCAGGACTGCTCGTCGTTGCCAGTGGCAACCGGACGCTCTTCGCCATAGGAAACCAGTTCCAGCTGAGCCGGGGAAACGCCCTGCAGTACCAGGTAGCGCTGAACGGCCTTGGCACGACGCTCGCCCAGAGCCATGTTGTACTCGCGAGTGCCGCGCTCGTCAGCGTGGCCTTCCAGAACGACGCGGGCGCCGTTGGCTTTCAGGTCCTTACCGTGAACGTCCAGAGCGCGCATGGCTTCCGGCTTCAGGTCGGCGCTGTCGTACTCGAAGTAGAAGGTGGTGATGGCGCGCAGGGCGGCTTCTTCGCTCAGGCTACCGTCTACGTCACCGGTGTTGGTGCCGTAGCCGGCGTTCGGATCAGTGGCTTCCTGACCGCCAGCGTCGTTAGCAGTGGACTTACAACCAGCGGCAACGGCCACAACCAAAGCCAGAGCAGCGAACTTACCGAATTTCAGCATTTCCATGTATAGCTCCTAAAGAACCCCAGGGTGTTTATAAAAGAGTGTGTTGGTACCGCTTCAGTTCAGGTAGGGGGACCAGGACGGCTCACGGACTTCGCCTTGAGCGGTAGGAAGCGGGAGCCTCACGCGCCCATTGGTGGACACGAGCATCAAGACTCCCCGACCCTGCTGACGGGTGGCGTAGATTAGCATGGTGCCATTAGGCGCAACAGTGGGCGACTCATCCAGACTGGTAGCGGACAGAATGCGCAGATCGCCCTTGACCAGGTCCTGGGCGGCAACGCGGAATACGGTGAAACCATCCTGGCGATGCACCATCACCAGGGTCTTCTCGTCAGCGGACAGCTTCGGGTTGGCGTTGTAGTTACCCTTGAAGGTCACTCGCTCGACCGCCCCGCTGTTGATGTTGAGTTTGTAGATCTGCGGCTTGCCGGCACGGTCGGAGGTAAAGTAGATGGTCTGGCCATCCTTGCCCCAGAACGGCTCGGTGTCGATGGCGAAGTGATTGGTAACGCGGCGAAGTTGGCGGCTGCCGAGATCCATCACATAGATTTCCGGATTGCCATCACGTGACAGCACGAAGGCCAGGCGGTTGCCGTCCGGCGACCAGGCCGGAGCACCATTGAGCCCTTCAAAGTTGGTGATCTGCTCACGACGCCCGGTATCGATGTGCTGGATGAAGATGCGCGGGCGCTTCTGCTCGAAGGACACATAGGCGATGCGACGACCGTCCGGCGCGAAGCTCGGCGAGAGGATTGGCTCGCGGGACTGCAGCAGGGTCACGGCGCGGGCGCCGTCGTAGTCAGAACGCTGCAAGGTATAGCGGGTGTTGTTCTGCGAGAAGCGCTCCGCGGTGACATACAACAGGCGCGTGGAAAACGCCCCCTTGATGCCACTGAGCTTCTCGAAGGATTGATCGGCGATGTGGTGCGCCATGTCGCGCAGTTGGTCGACGCCGCCGCCAACAGTACCGGTCAGCACCTGTTGCTCGGTGGCGACGTTGAACAGCGCGAACTGCACCTGCAGGCGTCCCCCCGCCGGCACGATGCTGCCCACTAGCAGGTACTGGGCGCCCAGCGCTTTCCAGTCACGATAGATGACCTCGCCGGCCCTAGTCGGCAGGCTGATCATGTTCTGCCGCGGAATCGGCTCGTAGTAGCCTGAGTTACGCAGGTCGTTGCCGATGATCTCAGCCATGTCCTCGGGCAGCACCGTGCCGCCTTGCCAGCCAAAGGGCACCACCGCAATAGGGATCGCGCGATTGGTGCCTCCATCAACCAGCAATGGATCGGCAGCCTGCACACTGCCGACCAGCATGATCAGCCCAAGCAAAAAAGTACGAATCATTGTGTTCCCTTTGCTCTCAATATGACTTCACGTTTGCGGTACAAGCGATCAAAAGTCGCTGCATCCAGCTGTTGCATTTCAGGTATGCGTCCTATACCTCGCGCCGCAGCTATAGCCGAGCTATCAACCAAGGTATCGCCACTAGAGCGGATGACGGAAGCGTTGGTAATAGTCCCATCGGGTAGCATTTGAAGCAGAATGGTGACCTGCATCCCTGCACGAGCAGTACCGGGTTCGATCCAGTTTTCTCGAATCAGCCGAACAATCAGATCATCGAGATTGCCAGCAACCTGATCCCCTACCGTATCAGCTAGAGCTTGCTGATGCTCCGTTTGATTCGAAAGCAGATCTGCCAATGCTGCCGCCTTCTGCTCCTCCGCTGACCTACGTGCGGCTTCCTGTGCGGCTTTGTTCTTGGCGGAATCAGCGGCAGCCTTCCGCTTGGCCTCTTCCTTTTTGGCAGCTTCAGCTGCGGCCTTCTTCTTGGCTTCCTCGGCCTTCTTTTTCTCGTCTTCGGCCTTTTTCTTCGCGATATCGGCCAGTTTCTTCTGCTCGGCAGCCTTCATCGCCTCTTCCACCTTCTTGGCTTCGGCCTGTTTTTTCACTTCCTCGGCCTTTCGAGCCTCTTCGATCTTCTTGCGTTCCGCGGCCTTGATGGCTTCCTGCTTCTGCTGCTCGGCCTTTTTCTGTTCCAGCTGTTCGACTTCGTACTGCGGGGCCTTGGTCTGCTTGGCTTCGCCAGCGATCCTCTGGTTGGTCTGGGTGGTCGCCTGGCTCTGCGATTGCAGCTGGTACAGGGTAGCCTGAACGATCGGTCGCGCCGGCGGCAGTTCAGGCGTCATGGCGAAGCTGACGAACAGCATGGCGAACACCAGCAGGTGCAGCGCAACGGCCAAGACCGTCGGCCAGAAGTAGCCTTCCGAGGACGAACGCTCGCTCCGCTGTTGCATCAAGGCGCCTCGGTGATCAGTCCGACGTTGCCGACGCCGGCTTGCTGCAAGCCGCCCATGACCGCCATGACCGCGCCGTAGTCGACGCTCTTGTCGCCACGCACGAAGACCTGCACTTTCTTACCCTGGCTGGCGTTCTGATTCATGATCGCGCTCACCGCCTGCACCAACTGGGGCAACGCAGTAGCGGTCTCGCTGTCCTTACCCTGGTCCGGGTCGACTTCCTCGCCCATGGTCCAGTAGTAGGTACGGTCGGCCTTGATCGAAATGGTCAACACGCGGGCATTGGTGTCCTGTGGCAGCGCCTCGCTGCTCACCTTCGGCAAGTCGACCTTGACCCCCTGGTTGAGCATGGGCGCGGTGACCATGAAGATCACCAGCAACACCAGCATCACGTCGATGTAGGGCACCACGTTCATTTCGGCGACCGGTTTGCGTTTATGGCGTATGCGGGCCATGGAGGATTACCTTCTCAGTCGTCGCTTGCGTGCACCTTGCGGTGCAGGATGGCCTGGAACTCGTCGGCGAAGGTGTAGTAGCGACCGATCAAGGTCTCGCTGCGCGCGGAGAAGCGGTTGTAGGCGATCACTGCCGGGATCGCGGCGAACAGGCCGATGGCGGTGGCGATCAGGGCCTCGGCGATGCCTGGGGCCACGGTGGCGAGGGTCGCCTGCTGGACCTGGGCCAGGCCGCGGAAGGAGTTCATGATGCCCCAGACGGTACCGAGCAGGCCGATATACGGACTGGTCGAGCCAACGGTAGCCAGGAACGGCAGGCTCTGCTCGAGCTTCTCTTCTTCGCGTGAAATGGCCACGCGCATGGCGCGCGCCACGCCGTCCATCACGGCGTCCGGGTCGACGCCCGGCTGCTGGCGCAGACGCGAGAACTCCTTGAAGCCGTTGCGGAAGATCTGCTCGACACCGGAATCCGGATCGGGATTGCTGCCGGCCTGGCGATAGAGTTTGGACAAATCGATGCCCGACCAGAAGCGCTCCTCGAAGTTGTCCAGAGCGCGTCGCGCCGCACGAAGCATGTTGCTGCGCTGAAAGATCAGGATCCATGAAGTGACCGAAGCGGCCATCAGAATCAGCATCACCAGCTGCACCAGCACGCTGGCATTGCTGATCAGGCTCCACATGGACATATGGTCGACGTTGGCTTCCACGCTTACTCTCCTGCTGCTGGGGTACCCGCTCCAGGCTGACCAGCGAAGGCTGAACGCAGCGCTTCGGGCAGGGCTCGGGGTTTCAAACTGTCGGCGCGCACACAGGCCACCAGGAACTGCCCTTCGCAGAGCAGCGCTTCATCCGCAACCCGCCTGATCTGTTGACGAAAGCGCAGGCTGGCACGGTTTAACTCGATCACTTCGCAACTCACCAGCAACTCGTCGTCCAGTCGCGCCGGCGCGTGGTAGCGCGCCTCGGCCGAATGCACGACGAACAACAGGTTCTCCCCGACCAGCGTCGACTGGGCAAAACCCAGGTCACGCAGCCGCTCGGTGCGAGCCCGTTCCATGAATTTGAGGTAATTGACGTAGTAGACGATGCCACCGGCATCGGTGTCCTCGTAATAGACACGACAACGATGGGTGAACGGCTGAACTCCGTTTTGCGCGCGCATACTCTAGTGCTAGCTCCCAGGCTTGCCAATCCGGCTTGATAACAATTTTTTTCGTCAGCTTCCGCCATCATCGAACAGGTCGATAACCGGCGATTCGCCCAAGCGTTTGGGCACGTTCAAACCGAAGTGCAGGTAGGCATGCCGCGTGACGACCCGCCCGCGCGGAGTACGCATGATGAAGCCCTGCTGGATCAGGTAGGGTTCCAGCACATCCTCGATGGTGTTGCGCTCCTCGCTGATGGCAGCAGCCAGACTGTCGATACCCACCGGGCCACCATCGAACTTCTCGATCATGGTCAGCAGCAGGCGACGGTCTTGATGGTCGAAACCGTGCTCGTCTACATCCAGCATGTTCAGCGCCTGGTCGGCAATCGACCGACTGATATGCCCCGTGCCACGCACCTCGGCGTAGTCGCGCACGCGGCGCAGCAGTCGATTGGCGATACGCGGCGTGCCGCGGGCACGCCGGGCCACTTCGTAGGCCCCCTCTGGCTCGATGGGCAGGCCGAGAATACCGGCTGAACGACTGACGATCGTGGTCAGGTCGGCAATGCTGTAGAACTCCAGCCGCTGAACGATGCCGAAGCGGTCGCGCAGCGGATTGGTCAGCATGCCCGCACGCGTGGTGGCGCCGACCAGGGTGAAAGGCGGCAGGTCGAGCTTGATCGAGCGAGCGGCCGGACCTTCGCCGATCATGATGTCGAGCTGGAAGTCCTCCATGGCGGGATAGAGGATTTCCTCGACCACCGGCGACAGCCGATGAATCTCATCGACGAAAAGCACGTCGCCCGCTTCCAGGTTGGTCAATAGTGCCGCCAGGTCACCGGGGCGCTCGAGCACCGGTCCGGACGTGCTCTTCAGCGACACGCCCATCTCCTGGGAAATGATGTTGGCCAGGGTGGTCTTGCCGAGCCCCGGCGGGCCGAAGATCAGCGTATGGTCGAGCGCCTCGCCTCGCCCCTTGGCGGCCTGGATGAACAATTCCATCTGCTCGCGCACGATCGGCTGACCGATATAGTCGGCCAGCCTCAGCGGGCGAATGGCTCGGTCCAGCTGCTCTTCGCGCTCGCGCGGGCTGGCGGCGATCAGGCGGTCGGCTTCAATCATCGGGGCTATACCATCCCTTTAAGGGCACGACGGATCAGTTCTTCGCTGGAAAGGCCCTCTTCCTGCACGGCCGCCACCGCACGGCTGGCTTCCTGTGGCTTGAAGCCGAGGGAGAGCAAAGCGCTGACGGCATCGCCCTCCGCGCTTGAGACTGCCGCACCCGGGCGGGGTTCAACCACCAGCGGGGCAATGCTAGGCATGCTCTCCCAGGCTTTGAAGCGATCCTTCAACTCCACCAGCAGGCGTTCGGCAGTCTTCTTGCCGACCCCGGGGATCTTCACCAGGGTGGAGGTATCCTGCGCCTGCACGCAGCGGACCAGCTCATCCACCTCCAGGCCGGACATCAAGGCCAGGGCCAGCTTGGGGCCGACGCCGTTGAGCCGGATCAGCTCGCGGAACAGCTCGCGTTCGCGCTTTTCGAAGAATCCGTAGAGCAGATGGGCATCCTCCCGCACCACCAGATGGGTATGCAAGGTAACCGGCTCGCCCACCGACGGCAGGCGGTACAGGGTGGTCATCGGCACTTCCAGTTCGTAACCGACACCATTGGCATCGAGCACAAGGTAGGGCGGCTGCTTTTCCGCCAGGGTGCCGCGCAAACGTCCGATCATGCTGGGTTTCCTTCATTCATAAGCGCAGACGCCCGCCGCGGCGCTTGCCGCCGATCAGGCCATGGGGGGCCAGGCTCTGCCGCGTGTGGGCATGGCACAGGGCGATGGCCAAGGCATCGGAGGCGTCGATCTGTGGTTTCTGCGTGAGCTTGAGCAGGTGCATCACCATCATCTGCACCTGCTGCTTGTCCGCCCCCCCGGTGCCGACGATCGCTTGCTTGACCTGGGTCGCCGTGTACTCGCTGATCTCCAGCCCCTCCTCCGCCGCGGCGACAATGGCGGCACCGCGGGCCTGTCCGAGCTTCAGGGCGGAGTCGGCATTGCGCGCCATGAATACCTGCTCGATACCCATCATCACCGGACCGTAGCTCTGGATCACTTCGCGCACACCGCGATAGACGATCTGCAGGCGCTCGTGCAGCACACCGCTGCCGGTACGGATGCAGCCGGACGCGACATATTCACAACCGCGACCGGTATCCCGCACTACACCGAAGCCGGTAATACGCGAGCCGGGATCGATACCGAGGATCAACGTCATGCACTCATCCACTCGCGCTGCCGGCGAAGGGCAGTCACTGTCTATTTATCCAGGCTCGAAGTATAGGGATGCCGGCAGGTGGCGTCACCCGCCGCACCAAAAGAAAAGGCCGGAAGCGCCGGGCATGGCACACCCGTCGCATCCGGCCTCGCCGACACGCCAGGCCTAGCCGAGCTGTTCCATGACGTCGTCGGGGATATCCGCGTTGTGGTAGACGTTCTGCACGTCGTCCAGGTCTTCCAGCATGTCGATCAGCTTCAGCACTTTCTGCGCAGTTTCCACATCGGTGACGGGAGCGGTGATCGACGGGATCATCGCCACCTCGGCCTCGTCGCCTTTGAATCCCGCCGCCGTCAGCGCCTCGTTCACCGCGAGAAAATCGGCGAAGGAGGTGTAGACCTCGGCCGAGCCGTCTTCGGCGGCAACCACGTCGTCGGCACCAGCCTCCAGGGCCGCTTCCATCAAAGCATCTTCGTCGACACCCGGCGCATAACTGATCTGGCCCTTGCGGTCGAACATGTAGGCCACTGAGCCGTCGGTACCCAGGTTGCCGCCGCACTTGCTGAAGGCGTGACGCACTTCGGCGGCAGTGCGGTTGCGGTTGTCGGTCATAGCCTCAACGATGATCGCCACGCCACTGGGGGCGTAGCCCTCATAGCTCAGCTCGACCATATTGTCGGCATCGTTCGAACCGGCGCCGCGGGCGATGGCCCGATCGATGGTGTCGCGGGTCATGTTGGCGGTCAGCGCCTTGTCCACCGCCAGGCGCAGGCGCGGATTGTCCGCCGGATTGCCGCCGCCATGCTTGGCAGCCACGGTCAACTCACGGATCAGCTTGGTGAAGATCTTGCCGCGCTTGGCGTCTTGACGCTCCTTGCGGTGTTTGATGTTGGCCCATTTGGAATGACCGGCCATAACTCACTCCTTAGTTGCTAAGCTCGGCGGCACACAGCAGTGCCGCCCCAAGGGTTGATTCGACTTATTCGGCTTTCGGCTGCTCGCGCAGGCGGATGTGCAGCTCGCGCAGTGCCTTGGCATCCACCACACCCGGCGCCTGGGTCATGACGCAGGCGGCACTCTGGGTTTTCGGGAAGGCAATCACTTCGCGGATCGAGCTGGCGCCGGTCATCAGCATCACCAGGCGATCCAAGCCAAAGGCCAGGCCGCCATGGGGCGGGGCACCGTACTTGAGGGCATCGAGCAGGAAGCCGAACTTCTCCTGCTGCTCCTCCTCGCTGATGCCCAGCACGCGGAACACCGCCTGCTGCATGCCTTTGTCGTGGATACGAATGGAGCCGCCACCCAGCTCGGTGCCGTTGAGCACCATGTCGTAGGCGCGGGACAGCGCGGCAGCAGGGTTGGCTTCCAACTCTTGCGGGCTGCACTTGGGCGAGGTGAACGGATGGTGCAGCGAGGTCAGGCTGCCGTCGTCGTTTTCCTCGAACATCGGGAAATCCACGACCCACATCGGCGCCCACTCGCAGGTGAGCAGGTTCAGGTCGTGCCCAAGCTTGATGCGCAGCGCACCCAGCGCATCGGTGACGATCTTGGACTTGTCGGCACCGAAGAACACGATGTCGCCATCCACCGCACCGACACGGTCGAGCACCGCGTTGAGATTGGACTCGGCGATGTTCTTGACGATCGGCGACTGCAGACCGTCGACGCCCTTGGCACGCTCGTTGACCTTGATATAGGCCAAGCCCTTGGCACCGAAGATGCCGACGTACTTGGTGTAATCGTCGATCTGCTTGCGCGGCATGCTCGCACCGCCCGGAACACGCAGTGCAGTGACGCGGCACTTCGCGTCGTTGGCCGGCCCGGAGAACACCTTGAAGTCGACATCCTTCATCAGATCGGCGACATCAACCAGCTCCAGCGGGATGCGCAGATCCGGCTTGTCGGAACCATAGCGACGCATCGCCTCTTCGAAGGTCATGTGCGGGAATTCGCCGAATTCCAGGTCGAGCACTTCCTTGAACAGCTTGCGGATCATGTTCTCGGTGAGTCCCATGATGTCCTGCTCGTCGAGGAAGCTGGTCTCGATGTCGATCTGGGTGAATTCCGGCTGCCGGTCAGCACGCAGATCCTCGTCGCGGAAGCACTTGGCGATCTGGTAGTAGCGGTCGAAGCCGGCCACCATCAGCAATTGCTTGAACAACTGCGGCGATTGCGGCAGAGCGAAGAAGCTGCCGGCGTGGGTACGACTCGGCACCAGGTAGTCGCGCGCGCCCTCCGGCGTCGCACGAGTGAGGATCGGCGTTTCCACATCGAGGAAGCCGTTCTCGTCAAGGTAGCGGCGAATGCTGCTGGTGATGCTCGAACGCAGCTTCAGCTTGGCGGCCATTTCCGGCCGGCGCAGGTCGATGAAGCGATAGCGCAGACGCGTTTCCTCGCCGACGTCGGAGTACTCGTCCAGCGGGAACGGTGGGGTCTCCGCCTGGTTCAGCACTTCCAGTTCATAGCCGAGCACTTCGA
Source organism: Zestomonas ipomoeae (assembly GCF_057128665.1). Classification (NCBI taxonomy): domain Bacteria; kingdom Pseudomonadati; phylum Pseudomonadota; class Gammaproteobacteria; order Pseudomonadales; family Pseudomonadaceae; genus Zestomonas; species Zestomonas ipomoeae. The sequence continues at coordinate 80,785 of NZ_JBSKHQ010000020.1, read as the reverse complement.
TAGCGCCGGAGGCCATGTTCGGGTTGCGTGCACCTTCCGGACGCAGGCGCACCTTGCCGGTAACCTTGACCACATATTCGCTGCGCACACGGTCGGCCTTGGCGAAGGTATCGGCGCGATCAGGATCGAACACCACCTGGGCCAACCCCTCACGATCGCGAATGTCGAGGAAGATCACCCCGCCATGGTCGCGGCGGCGGTGAACCCAGCCGCAAAGGGTGACTTCCTGGCCGTCCAGGCTCTCGTTCAGTTGGCCGCAATAGTGGCTGCGCATCATGTCGTGGTTCGCTTCTCGTGAGTCGTGAATTCGTCGGGCCGCTCAATCGGCGGCGGAGCAACCGGGGCTACCGCAGCTACCGCCGGAACAGGCGGGGCGCTGTCGCCGCCGGCGAGGTTCTTCTTCGCGCCGGCCTTGAAGTCGGTCTCGTACCAGCCGCCGCCCCGCAGGCGGAAAACCGGCAAAGAGAGCATTTTCTTCAATTCGGGTGCGTTGCAGGTCGGGCATTCGACCAACGGCGCATCGCTGAATTTCTGGATAGCTTCCCAGCCGATGGACACAGGACGGGCTCATAAATAGGCATCGGCTCACTCCGCTCATCGGAAAAATCAGCGCCGCGAGCCCGCTTTCCGCGGCAAGGGGCGGGATTATATATGGATAATCGGCTCGGTGCAGCCGCCCACCGCTTCGCTTTCAGCGCGAGTTCTATACTGACGAAACCAGCGACCCCACCCCCCATGGAGAACCGCCATGGCCATCGCCCGCGCCCTGGACTTGTCCAGCGACCAACTGGAAGACTTCCGCCTGGACGTCGCCGATCAACTGCCGCAATGCGAGCAACTGTTGATCGAACTGGAGCACTTCCCCCAAGACAGCGAACGCCTGCGCAAGCTGTTCCGCCTAGCGCACAACCTCAAGGGCAATCTTTCCCTGGTCGACCTGAACGACTTGGTGCCGCTACCTCAGGCCCTGGAAGACGTGCTCGAGCGCCTGCGCGCCGAAGAACTGCAATTCGACAGTACCCTCGGCGACATCCTGCTGCTGACCCTGGACCGCATTCGTGCACTGATCGGCGAGGCACTCGGTGGCACCGCCGCGCAGCTGGAGAGCGGACAGATCGATGAACATTGCCGCGCACTGCAAGCCCTGGCACGTGCCCCGCGTGAACAACAGGGGGAACTGCGCCACCGACTGCTGCTGCAACTCGACCCACATACCCAGGTGCAGGCGGCGACAGCCGATGACGGAGGAGAATTGGCGGCGCTCCTGGCACGTCATGGCGTGGAAGTCGATGCCGACCTACAGTTCTTCATCGATCTCATGCAGGCTGCCGAGCGCCGCTCGCAATACTGGCTCGGTCGAGGCGAGCGCCTGCTCGACCTGGCCCTGTCGATGAACGCCATCGGCGGCCAACCGGAACCGCCGGCGCAATTGGCGGCGGCGGTCTGCATGCATGATTTGGGCATGGCCTTCCTGCCACTGGAGCTGCTGCACAAGCAATTCGATCTCAGCCGCGACGAACGCCGCCAGATGCAGGCCCACCCTCGCCTGGCACATGACCTCCTGCGGCGCCTGCCCAGCTGGAAAGCGGCGGCCGAAATCGTCCTGCAGCACCAGGAGCATGTGGACGGCAGCGGCTACCCGAAGGAACTCCGAGAAGCGGAAATCGCGCCAGGCGCGCTGATCCTGCACATTGTCGACACCTTCGACGCCCGCACCCACGAGCGCGCCCATCAATCGTTGAGCAAGCGCCCGGTGCTACGCGCCATCCTCGAACTCAACAATCTGGCCGGCAGCCAGTTCAGCACCCACTGGGTGGAAGTGTTCAACCGCACACTTCATCAATATCCACACCTGGGGCATCGCTGAGCGGCTGTACCCAGCGCCCGTGGCTGGCTAAGCTCGCGACCAGGCGCCTGCCGGGCGCCCCATGGAAGACAACCGATCGACAAGGAGCAGCCATGCAAGCTTTCGACAACCAGGTAGCCGTCATCACCGGTGCCGGCTCCGGCATCGGCCGTGCGCTGGCCGAACAACTGGCCGCGCACGGCTGCCGCCTGGCCCTGGCCGACATCGACGCAGGCAGCCTCGCCAGCATCGCCGAGGTGTTGCGCCAGAGGGGGACGGAAGTCTCCTGTCATGTACTGGACGTTGCCGAGCGCAGCGCCGTCTACGCCTTCGCCGATGACGTCTTGCGCGAGCATGGCGACGCGCAGCTCATTATCAACAACGCCGGTGTCTCGGTGTCGCAGACCATCGCCGAACTCACCTACATCGACTTCGAGTGGCTGATGAACATCAACTTCTGGGGCGTCGTGCACGGCACCAAGGCATTTCTGCCTCATCTGCTGAAGAATAATCGCGGGCACATCGTCAATGTCTCTAGCATCTTCGGCATGGTCGGCGTACCCACCCAGGGCGCCTACAACGCCAGCAAGTTCGCGATACGCGGATTCACCGAAGCGCTGCGTCAGGAACTCGCCGACAGCGGCGTAGCCGTCAGTTGCGTTCACCCCGGCGGGATCAGGACCAACATCGCCCGCACCTCGCGCTTCTACCAAGCCCCCGATGGGCTTCAGGATGTGGAGCGCTATCGGGCACGCTTCGACAAGCTGGCCCGCACCGACCCGCAAAGAGCCGCTGAAGTCATCATTTCGGGGATTCGCAAGAAGCGGCCGCGCATTCTCATCGGCCAGGATGCGCACCTACTCGACTACGCCCAGCGCCTGATGCCCAGCGCCTATACCTGGCTGTTGGCGAAACTGCTGGACAGAGTCAGCGAACGGAACCAATAGGGTACGACTATCGTCTCCATTGATACGCAGCGGCACTTGTCGGCGGAATCCCTGTGCTAGGCTCGTTCCCTCGCAGCCCCGGCAGCCGTTATCAGTCATTCGCAAGGAGAAACCCATGGAAATCAATATTGGTATCGCCGAGCAGGACCGCGCCGCCATCGCCGAAGGCCTATCCCGGCTATTGGCGGACACCTACACCCTGTACCTGAAGACTCACAACTTTCACTGGAACGTCACCGGACCGATGTTCAATACCCTGCACCTGATGTTCGAGGGGCAGTACACCGAACTTGCACTCGCCGTCGACCTAATCGCCGAACGCATCCGCGCCCTTGGCTTTCCCGCGCCCGGCACCTACGCCGCCTACGCTCGCCTCTCCTCTATAAAGGAAGAGGAAGGCGTACCCAGCGCCCAGGATATGATCCGGCAATTGGTACAAGGCCAGGAGGCCGTGATTCGCACCGCGCGGGGCATTTTCCCGCTGCTCGACAAAGTCAGCGACGAACCCACCGCTGACCTGCTCACCCAGCGTATGCAAGTGCATGAAAAAACCGCCTGGATGCTGCGCAGCCTGCTCGATTCCTGAGCATTCCCGCATTGACCAATGGGCCCGATTTGATCGGGCCTTTTACTAGGCGACGGTCACCGGCTGTTCTATGCTCTGGCAATAACCGGACCTACCGCAGTGACCTGCATGAGCCAGCCGCCCAAAGCCCCCTCGATCCTCGAGCTGTATCCTGAAGAGACCCGCGCGGCTGCCGATCTCCTCAAGCAGGCGATACCGCACATGGTGCGTCACGACATTCCGCCGAACCCGATCCACTACGCCCTCTGGTACACCTACTGCAAAGGCACCGAGCCCGAGCTGAACCGCCGCCTCGACAAGATCATCCAGGACTTCACCTGCTTCCCGCCGGAAACGGCGGCCAAGCTGTTCCGCGACTACGTCATTCGCGGTGAACTGGACGAAGCACGCATCGGCCAACAGGAGGTGATCGCCCTGGTGGACGACATCGAGGTCGATGTATCCAGGAGCGTGCAAGGTAGCCAGGCCTACCAGAACAGCCTGAGCCAGGGCCTTGCGGCACTGCACGAGCCCATCGTCGACGACCTGCCAAACGTGCTGCACGAACTGCAACAGAGCACGCAGCAAATGCAGAGCCAGCAGGAACATTTTCTCACCCGCCTGCGCTCAGCCCAGGAGGAAATCCAGCAGCTGCGAGGCCAACTGGAACGCGCCCAGATCGCCGCCACCCTGGACAGCCTGACCCACGTCTTCAACCGTAGCGCCTTCACTCGCCTACTGGGGCAGGCGCTGACCAGCGAATATCGCGGCCTGGCCCTGGTCATGCTGGATATCGACCACTTCAAGCAATTCAACGACCACTACGGACACCCACTGGGCGACCGCGTACTTCAACATGTCGGCCAGCTGATGCGCGACCTGCTTCCAGCGCAGGGCATGGCCGCCCGCTATGGCGGCGAGGAATTCTGCGTGATCCTGCGCAACAGCGACCCGGTAAGCGCCCATGCCTTCGCCGAGCAGTTGCGATTGAAGATCCAGGCCCTGAGGGTCAAGGTAAGGCGCACGGACAAGGTGCTCGACAGCATTACAGCCTCTTTCGGCGTTGCCATGGCCGAAGCGGGCGACAACCTGGAAAGCCTGATCACCCGCGCCGACGACGCGCTCTACCAGGCCAAGCACAATGGCCGCAACCGGGTTCACCCCCCCACCCCGGAACCAGCGCTCAGCGCCTGAACCATCCGGCACACACCACTACCGGCCTATTGCCCGCGCCCAATTTGAGAAGCCAACCTCTTTGCGGTTAAATACGCCCGTGTTTCGGCTCCGCCGGAGCATAGGCCGGCGCCAAAGGCTCTAACGCCTGACGCTTACGCTACGCCGGCTCTTCCCCCGCGACCCTTCTTCTTATCCAAGTGAGTTCATCGAACATGTTGAAAATCGTTCATCTTTTGACCGGTGCAGCAGCCCTGCTACTTTCCTTCGTTCCCAGCCTGCGGAACGATGCCCTGCCCTACCTGCAACAACCGGACGCCGTCTACCTGGCCCTGTTCGGCTTGTTCAATCTCTTCATCGCCCCACTACTGCCGATCTGGACCCATGGCACTCGCCACCAACTGCAGAACCTGGTTTCAGCCTTGCTCGTTCTGGTGGTGGTCTTGCAGACACTGGTTCTACTCGCCCCGCTGCCGATGATCGGCGGACAACCGGCCGTCCTGATCAGCCTGCTCACCCTGGTCGCCGCCATCCTGTTGCATCTGGCAGCCAACCTCCGGCAGGACACGCAACTGCAGCCGAGCCAGGCACAGAACATGGACAACCGCGAAACCGGCACGGTCAAGTGGTTCAACACCTCCAAGGGCTTTGGCTTCATCTCCCGCGATTCAGGCGATGACATCTTCGTGCACTTCCGAGCCATTCGCGGCGAAGGGCACCGGGTATTGGTAGAAGGACAGCGCGTGGAATTCTCCGTCATGCAGCGCGACAAGGGCCTGCAGGCCGAGGATGTCGTCGCCGCCCTGCCCAGCCGGCGCTAACCTCGAAACGACAAGCCCGCCAATCGGCGGGCTTTTTCTGTTATCAATAATGAGGCGGCGGCGCCTCATCCTCTTCGATGGAACCCAACTGCCCCAGCAGCTCTTCCTGGCGCCGCGCCAATGCCTCCACCTGCAACCGCAAGCGATCGATAACGCCTTGCTGGACCACCAGCACCTCGTTGAGCGCTTGAATGGTGTCATCCTGGAAAGCCAGACGGGTCTCCAGCTCAGTGATACGCATTTCCAAACTCATGATTCGACCTCGAAACGAAAATCCTCGGTCAGGACCAGCCGCAGCTTGCTACGAATCGCCGCGACCTGCTCAGCGCTATAAGGGCTTGGGGGAAATTTGCCCCATATCGGTGCAGGCCAGGCTACGTCATCCCGGCGCCGCACGATGACATGCATATGCAACTGCCCCACGACATTGCCAAGCGTAGCAACGTTCATCTTGTCGGCACGAAAGGTGTCCTTGAGCGTTTCAGCCAACGCGGTAGTTTCCCGCCATAGCGCCATCTGATCAGCGGCATCGAGCTGGAACAGTTCGCTGACCTCCTCCCGACGCGGCACCAGGATGAACCAGGGATACTGAGCGTCATTCATCAGCAACAACCGGCACAGCGGGAAATCTCCGATTACAAGACAGTCCTGCTGCAAGCGCGGATCCAAGGCAAACATACCGCCCCTCCCGTAAAGTTCAGTTATTGAGCTTAGATTCCTGGCAGACCCCTGCAAGCGGCACAGGAGCCCAAGGCGGCGCAGCCTACCCAAGACGACATACGAGCGAAAGCCCTGCCGGATCCGTTCGGCTTACGCGCACCAACCTGGGGCGCTCCAGCCAAGAAACGTTACCGGTCGTAATCCTTTCCCGCTCACAGACATCGAGGTAACGCCAAGGGACGCTGGAACCGGGACGAGACCTTGCAGTCAAACAGGCCACTCATCGCCCCACTGGCTCTACGCTAGACCCCGGATAAGCCAATGCCATGTCTCTACTACGCAATCGCCACTGCCCCAAAAAAGCGTTCAGCGAAAGCAGCCGAACACAGACCAAGCCTTAGGCATGGATATTGCCTTACCAGCCCGAAGACCGGGCACGGCTTGAACGAACGCCGCATACGCGCCTTTCGTTCGCGACCATTAAGTGACCTGAATCAAAAGGAGCGTCACTCAGCCGTAAAGAGGGGCAGCGAAACCCTTGAAGCCATGGGCGCGGCCGGTAGAATCACGGGGATGCAAGTGAAACCTACCATTTTGCGACATTTGATGTTCAGATTTGCGACACGATTTGTGAAGAGCACGTTGGGAATAGGTGACAACTATCGCCAACGGGGAGCGCGTGCTATAAGTTAGCGCCGACACAAAAAAGAAAGAACTGTTCAAAAAACAAACAATGAACAGTGCGAATCTTCTAAACCAAAGGAGCAATCACGATGCAAGTGATGAAGTGGAGCGTAATCGCCCTGGCAGTAGCCGCGGGTACCACTCAAATGGCAGTAGCCTCCAGCCAGTCCGAATCCAAGGGCTTCGTTGAAGACAGCAGCTTCAATGTTTTCACCCGCGCTCTGTATATGAACCGTGATTTCCGCAATGGTGCAGAAAACGGATCTCATGCTACTAAGCCGACCGGCGAGCGCAATGGATACCGTGAAGAGACAGGCGTTGGCATTCGCCTGTTGTTCGAGTCCGGCTTCACTCAAGGCACTGTCGGCGTAGGTGTAGACGCACACTCTCTGAGCAGCATCAAACTCGACAGCGGCAAAGGCCGTTACGGTAATGGTTTGTTTGCACAGACTGACGACGGCAGCGCTGACGATACCCAGTCCGAAGTTGGTGGCGCTATCAAGTTCCGTATTTCCGACAGCGTTCTGAAATATGGCAATCAGATGGTCGACACTCCGGTGTTCTCCACTGACGACAGCCGCATCCTGCCGGAAGTTGCCACTGGCACATTGCTGACCAGCAACGAAATCGAAAACCTGACCCTGACCGCAGGTCGCTTCACCGCACTGAGCAGCCAGACTGGCTCCAGCCGTGATGACATCAACGGTAAAGGCGAGCCGGGCTTGAAGTCCGCCAACATCATCGGCGCTAACTACAGCTTCACAGATGACTTCAGCGGTGCGATCTACGCATCCGACATTGAAGATTATTTCAAGAAGCGCTACCTGAACCTGAATTACAACCTGCCGCTGGCAGAGTCTCAAGCTCTGAACTTCGACTTCAACTTCTATAGAAGCACCGATGATGGCCAGAAACTGGCCGGCGAAGTTGATAACAAGATCTGGAGCCTTGCAGCAGCCTATACCATGGGCGCTCACAAGTTCACCGTGGCCCACCAGCGCTCTTCGGGCAGCTCGGGTTACGCTTACGGTGTAGATGGCGGCGGCACCATTTATCTGGCCAACTCGGTACAGATCGGTGATTACGAGAAGGAAGATGAGCGTTCCTGGCAGGCTCGCTACGATCTCAATATGACAGAGTTCGGCGTTCCCGGCCTGACCTTTATGACCCGCTACGTCAAAGGCTCCAACATTCGCACTGGCGAAACCAATGACAACAATCGTCATGAATGGGACATGGAAGCCAAGTACGTAATTCAGGAAGGTGCCGCGAAGGATCTTTCGTTCCGCGTTCGCAATGCCGTCTACCGCGCCGATAGCGCAGTCGGCACCGACGTGAACGATTTCCGCTTCATCGTCGAGTACCCGCTGAGCATCCTGTAATAATCAGGCTGCCCCCAGCAGAAAATGAAAAAGCCCGGCTCCGCCGGGCTTTTTCTTGTCTCGGCAGTTCAAAGCGGCAATGCATAGCTTCCCGTCACATGCGCCACGAGTTCTTCCTCGCCGCCCAGCGAGTAGAGCGAAACCTCGCAAACCGCTTGTCGGCGGCTGAGGCGCAGGATGGAAGCATGGGCCATTAGATCCACCGGCCCGGGCCGGGCCAGGAAGTTGATGTTCAGATTGGCGGTCACCGCCATTTCTACCCGCCCCAACCGCCCCAGCACGACGGCGTACATGGCGGCATCAGCCAAGGCCATGATCACCGGACCGGAAAATGTGCCGCCAGGGCGCACCAGCTTTGGCTGAAACGGAACCCGCACCAGGGCTCCCTCCCCCTCGAGCCGATCGATTCGCAAATCGATATCCTCAGCCATGGGAACCCCCTGGCGGATCAACGCCTGTACCTGCTCGGCGGTCAATGCCGTCATCTCGTTTCCTCCGGTTAGGGCGGCCTGATGCCTGCCGCCTCCTGCACTGATCCTGTACAATGCCCAGCCATTACTTGCCCTCGCAACCGACATAACGGCCAATCATGCGTACCAGTCAGTACCTGCTATCCACCCTGAAAGAAACCCCCTCGGACGCCGTGGTGATCAGCCATCAACTGATGCTGCGCGCCGGCATGATCCGCAAGCTCGCATCCGGCCTCTACACCTGGCTGCCGCTGGGTCTTCGCGCGCTGCGCAAGGTGGAAGCCATCGTTCGCGAGGAAATGAATGCCGCCGGCGCCCTCGAAGTCCTCATGCCGGGCATTCAGCCCGGCGAGCTCTGGCAGGAATCCGGCCGCTGGGAACAATATGGGCCCGAGCTGTTACGCCTGAAGGACCGCCACGGCCGCGATTTTTGCGCCGGCCCGACCCACGAGGAAGTGATCACCGACCTGGCCCGCAACGAGCTGAACAGCTACAAGCAGTTGCCGATCAACCTCTACCAGATCCAGACCAAGTTCCGCGACGAGATCCGCCCGCGCTTCGGCCTGATGCGCGGTCGTGAATTCATCATGAAGGATGCCTACTCCTTCCACCTGGACCAGGCTTCCCTGCAGGAAACCTACGACCGCATGCACCAGGCGTATTGCAATGTGTTCACTCGCCTAGGGCTGAATTTCCGCCCCGTGCAGGCCGATACCGGCTCGATCGGCGGGACCGGCTCCCATGAGTTCCACGTATTGGCCGAATCCGGCGAAGACGACATCGCCTTCAGCGATACGTCGGACTACGCCGCCAATATCGAGAAGGCCGAGGCGATTCCGAGGGAAACACAGCGCCCCGCCCCTACCGAGCAACTGCGACTGGTCGATACGCCAAATGCCAAGACCATCGCCGAGCTGGTGGCAGGCTTCGATCTGCCCATCGAGAAAACCATCAAGACGCTGGTGGTACACGGCGCTGAAGAAGGCACCCTCGTCGCCCTGATCATTCGCGGCGATCATGAACTGAACGAAATCAAGGCTGCCAATCTGGAGCAAGTTGCCAGCCCCCTGGTATTCGCTTCGGAAGCCGAACTGCGAGCAGCCATCGGCGCCGGCGCCGGCTCCCTCGGCCCGCTGAACCTGCCGCTGCCCTGCATCGTCGATCGCTCGGTGGCCCTGATGAGCGACTTCGCCATCGGCGCCAATATCGATGACAAGCACTATTTCGGCGTGAATTGGGAGCGTGACCTGCCGCTGCCGACGGTCGCCGACCTGCGCAACGTGGTCGCTGGCGACCCCAGCCCCGATGGCAAGGGCACCCTGGTGATCAAACGGGGCATCGAGGTCGGGCATATTTTCCAGCTCGGCACCAAGTACAGCCAGGCGATGAATTGCCAAGTGCTTGGCGAGAACGGCAAGCCGGTGACCCTGACCATGGGTTGCTATGGCATCGGCGTTTCCCGGGTTGTAGCCGCCGCCATCGAACAGAACCACGACGAGCGCGGCATTCTCTGGCCGGACGCCCTCGCTCCGTTCCAGATAGCCTTGGTCCCGCTGCGCTATGAAAACGAGGCCGTGCGCGAGGCCACCGACAAGCTCTATGCCGAACTGACCGGCGCCGGCTTCGAGGTGTTGCTGGATGATCGGGACAAGAAGACCAGCCCAGGCATCAAGTTCGCCGACATGGAGCTGATCGGTATTCCGCATCGCATCGTAGTCAGCGAGCGCGGCCTGGCCGACGGTCAGCTGGAATACAAGAATCGCCGTGACGCAGAGCCCCAGGCCGTAGCGGCCGGCGACATACTGTCCTTCATCCAGGCCCGTATCCCGCGCTGATCCCGAGAGCCGACATGTTCATGCGATACCCTCTACGCATCGGCGCCGCCGCACTCTGCGGCGCTCTCTTCCTCAGCGGTTGCGCCAACCATCTGCCGCAACGCAGCGAGCATGAGGAGCGCATCGAGCGCAAGCTGCTCGACCACAGCCTGCAAATCGACGTCGGTGAGCCGCGCGTGCTGGAGTTGCCGCAGCGGCGGGTACGCATCAACGAGCAGAAAACATTCGAGGTCACCGAGTTCGAAGTCACCCGCCGCTATGATCGCTACACCCCCTACCAGCCATGGCGCGAACTCTACGAGATCCCGCTCGGCGCGCTGGCGATCGTTGCCGGGGTCGGTGCCAACGTGCTGAACGTGCCGCTGCTCGGCAACCTGCCGGACAGCGCCACCAAAGACTGGATCAGCTACGGCTTCGCCGGCATCAATCCGTTCCTGAACGCCGAGTCCAATGGCCGCTCGCAGCAGAACCTGGCCGAACTCGTCGAGGAGCAGAAGGACAAGCGCATCGAATACTCCAGCCTGCCCTGGGCCGAGCGCCCCGTTCAGGTCCAGGCGGGAGAACAGCAGCATGAACTGCTGACCAATCGCGCCGGCATCCTGCAGCTGAATCTTCTCGACGGCTCGCTGGCCGAACAGGACATCACGCCCGTCGGCAAGCTGCTGCTGAGCGTCGAAGACCCTCAAGACGGCACGCGGACCGAAGCGACGCTGTTGGTCAGCCGCAGCCTGCGCGGAAAGTTGCAGGAGGCCCATGGGCTGATCTACGACGACCTGGAAGATGACGAGCTGTCGCAGTGGGTCCATCGCGTCAAGCGCCTGTCCGACCTTGGCCTGGAAGAAGAGGCTAGCGAGCTGGAACAGAGCCTGATCGAGCTGACCCGCAACGATCCGGAATTGCAGCAGGAGTTTCTCAAGGCGTTGATGAAAGACGCCGGCCGCCTGGTGGCAGACCCCGGAGCCAGCGACTGACATCCTGGGCACTGCCCCCTTTGCCGCCCAAGGGGGCTGGGTTTCCCTAGCGACGCACGATGAAGCCAGCGATTCCCTGCAAGGGCTGCTCCTCCAGCGTCACCGCAATCACCTTGGCCTTGCTCGGGCCCTGTTCCAGCCATCCCGCCAGTTCGCGCACGCCCGCCTCCTCGCCTTCGACCAGCACCTCGACGCTGCCATCGGCGAGGTTGCGCACCCAGCCATCGAGTTCCAGGCGCTCGGCCTGCTCTTGCGTAGCCTGGCGATAGCTCACGCCTTGAACTCGGCCGCTGACTATTCCATGCAGACAGATACGTGCCATTGGTTCACTCCTGTTTCCGTAGTTCGCCGAGCCGCCGCAGGACGCCTGCAGCCGTCTGTTCGCCGAGCAGACGATCGCGCATGCGCCCCCGGTCATCGACGATGTAGGTTACCGGCAGCACTTCGCTGCGCGGCAGTTGGAAGCGCGTGGCCGGATCCGCCGCCAATACGCGGTATTCGATGCCCAGCGCATCGCTGGCCTCGGTCAGCGCCTCGCCTTGCAGTCCGTCGAAGTTCACGCCAAGCACCCGCCCCCCCTGGCCATCGAGCTGCTCGGCAAGGGCATTCAGCTCCGGCACTTCGATGCGACAAGGTGCGCACCACTCGGCCCAGTAATTGATAACCAGCCACTGGCCTTCCAAGTCCTCAGCCGCTACCTTTTGTCCATGCTGATCGACACCCAGACCCTCACCACAGCCGGCAAGCAATAGCCCGGCGAGTATTGCCATGACAAGTTGGAGCCGCATTACCATGCATTCGATCCTCGTACACGCAGGGTTGATATGACACTGGAGGCCATACGACTGGAAGTACCCGCACTGCTGGACGAGCCGGCCATCCCCCTGGGCGAGCTTCGCGAGCAGCTCGACCAGGCCCGCCTGCTGCCCCGGGGCAATGCGCTGCAACAGGTGCTGGCGCTGTTGTTTCGCTTCAATCGCAGCGCCATGACCTTACTCGAAAGGCAACGTGCGCTGCAAAGCTTCGCCGAGGAGTACCGGCATTACGCGGCGGGTTACCAACATGGCGGCTCCGCACCGCCGCCCCTGTTCGTGCGCTTGTGCAGCGAACTGGCCATAGGCTTCAAGCGCCTGTTATTGCAGATCGCGCAGGGTCATCAACCGTCGCCCCCGCACCTGGCCTGGTGCCTGTACATGGCCCAGCACTTCCTCGCGCAAACGCTGCTGCGTCACTACCAGCTCTATCTCGAAGCGCCGGCCGGCGTGTGGAGCGACAGCCACCAGCTCTATAGGCTCGGCGAGCAGCAACAGTGCCTGGACGAGCAAGTGGCAGCGGCCTTCCAGCCGATAGCCGCCAACAGTCTGCGTGGCCTTTACCAACAGATGCTGCTGATGGCGCTGAGCAACCCTTTCCACTTGGCCGAGGGCGAATGCCTGCTGCTGTTCGATGCGCTCGCCCCCCTGGCCGGCCTGGCCCGCCTGCTGCCCTGGGACGAAGAAGAAGACAGCGAGATGCCGGTCGTCGACCTCGGACTGCCTCAGCCCTGCCTGGCCGTCGATCAACCTCCGGTGAGTCAGGCTGCCGATCTGCGCCGCTTCGAACTGGGCGCGCTGTTGGTTGCCCTGCAGGAACCAGCCCCCCTGCAAAGCGCTGCCGAGCGAAACCTGCTGGAGCGGGTCCGCCTGCATTGGATCGGCCGCCAGCAGCGTCGACACGCCCGAACCGGGCATGGTGGCCAGTGCGAATTGGTCGCAGGACTGGCAAACATCCATGCGCAGTTGCTGGAGCAACATCCCGCCAGGAATCCCGCCCAATTGCTGGATTCGAGTCCCGGCGGTGCACGCCTGCTGTGTGGTATCGACCAGGCGCGGCAGATGCCGGTAGGCCAGTTGCTACTGCTGCTGAGCGATAGCCCCACCCCGGTGCTGGCCCTGATCCGCTGGCGCCATCAGAACGGCGAAGGGCTGCATCTCGGCCTGCGTTATCTCAAGGGCCTGGCTCGGCCGGTGTGGTTGCGCCGCGCCCTTAACGCCCAGACTCACCTTGGCGTGCTGCAGAGCACACCCTCTCCCGGCCAGGGCTGGCACCATGGCCTGTGGCTCGCCCAGGGGCAGTTCGTCGAAGGGGAAAGCCTCTGGCTGCAATTGCCGAGCGTGAACAACCAAGTGATGGTTCCTCTGCCGGCCGCCAACCTGAACAGCCCCTTGGTTACCCGTCATCCGCTGCGCTTGGGATAAAACTGCGAGACGAGTCACGCCGTACGTCGGCCAAGCGCACAGTTTCATCGGCAGTCACCTGCTTATAATTCGGCCTGCATACTTACGCTCGCTATCAGCCTGGAAGCCAGACCATGTCCCAAGCCAATGACAAGCTGATCGGCCCGGTGCCGTCCCGCATCGTCGAAGCCGCCCGCCTGATCGTTACCCCCTATGAAGGCCGAGTGGCCGAGTACAACGTGGCTGCATGGCTGCAAGTACCGGGCCTGGCCAACCTGCCGGTCTCCCTGCTGGTCAGCTACCGCGACGGCAACAGCCGCCGCGAGGTGATGGTCGATCATGGCAAGGTGAATTCCTACAGCAAGATCCTGCTGTCCGGCATCGCCCGCCTCCCGGCCAAGCAAAAGATCGAAGATGTGCAGGTGCGCTTGCGCTCGGCCGTACCGGTCTCGGGTATCGTCGTGGAGGAGTTGTTCGTTCAGCCGGTGGAGGTCGCCACGGCGGACAGTCGCCAAGCACTCGCCTGACGCCCTGCGTTCCATGAAAAACCCGCGCTTGCCGCGGGTTTTTCTTTTTCAGGATGCGTTGAGTTTGGACGGCGCACAGCAGTTGCTGGCCAACTGATCCAGCTCTTCGGCCGGCACGGAGGGCACCAGGGACTCCGGCCAGCGGGAGAAACGCAGGCCAGTGACCCGGTTAAGGCGCTCCAGCGCCTCCTGCGGGTCCCGCTGATGCAGATGGATAACCTTGTGCTTCGCGCTGCTCATGTTCCTGATCTTCCTTAGCCAATCCCTGCCTGGTAGCAGAGTGATAGCAAACTCTTCCTGAGATTGCCAGAACCGTGCCAGCTTTGGATGACGCACGGTTGCCTGTTTCAAGCCATGCCCGGCACCCACGGTGGTCGGCTGCATGCCGGAAACTGACCTTTTTTGTCACTCCACCTTCGTCTGCAGCCACTGGGCCAGGCTGCCTTCGAACAAGCGCGCCTGTTCCTGCTGCAGCTTCTCCAGGCTTTCGCGCAACCCCGGATACCAGACCTGGTCCAGCTGGCTGGGCAACTGCGCGACCTGAGGCAGCCCCCAAGGGCATCGGGCGAGCAACTCGTTCAGGCTGTAGTGGGACAGGTCCCGGCAGAGCACCCAGGCGCCGCCATTGGTTCGGCAAACCAATCGCTCGCTCTGGAGAAAATCCAGCAGCTCGTCCCACTCGTCTTCCGGGAGCGGCCAGCCGGCACGCTGTACATCGCGGTGCTGCAGCGACTTGCCACGCAATTGCCGTTCATGGAACAGCCGCAAGATGCCCAAGAGCACCAACAGCCGTGGCACTGGATAGCGGCGCCATTGCCGGGACGAAGAAAGGTTGCAGACCAGTTCCGCCCCCAACAGCACGATGATCCAGGACAGGTATATCCACAGCAGGAACAGCGGCACCGTGGCAAAGGCCCCATAGATCAACTGGTATCCGGGGAACAGCCGCACATAGAGCGCGAACAGCGCCTTGGCCGCCTCGAACAACGATGCGGTGAACAGGCCACCCAGCAGGGCATGCTTGAGCGGTACCCGAGTATTGGGCACAGCCACGTACAGCAGGGTGAACGCCGCCACGCTGAACACCAGCGGCATCACCGCCAGCAGGTCCTTTGCCCCCACCAACGCGTCCGGGCCGGAAATCAGCGACAACGAGGTGATATAGGTGCTCATCGCAAAACCCGCGCCGAGCAACAGCGGCCCGAGGCTAAGGATCGCCCAGTAGAGCAGGAAACTGGACACGCCACGGCGGGCCTGGCGCACGCGCCAGATGGTGTTGAAGGACTTTTCGATGGTCAGCAACATCATCAGCGCGGTCACCATCAGCAGCGCCACGCCGATCCACGTCAGCTGCCGCGCCTGGTTGGTGAAGGACAGCAGGTATTCCTGCACCGCCACCCCGGTGGAGGGAACGAAGTTGCTGAAGATGAAGTTCTGGATTTCCTCGCCAACGCCCTGGAAGGCAGGAATGGCGGACAGCATGGCGAAGGTCACGGTCATCATCGGCACCACCGCGAACAGGGTGGTGTAGGTCAGGGCCGCGGCGTTGTGCATGCAGCGGTCGGCGAGAAAGCGCTTGATCAGAAAACGCCAGAAATCCATGACTTCGTTGAAACCCAGGCGCATGCCGTCTCCTTAGCTGTCGCACCCTGAAGGCCCGCACGGTTCAGGCGGAGGTGCCGAGGGGGTTAGAATAGCCACCACCCAAGGCAAGATGCGACCCGCAAATGACCGAATTGACGCTCTATCACAATCCGCGCTGCTCGAAATCCCGCGGCGCGCTGGAACTGCTCGAAGCCCGCGGCCTGCAACCACGCCAGGTCCGCTACCTGGAGACCCCGCCGACTGCTGCCGAACTCAGGGCTCTGCTCGCCAAGCTCGGCATGAACGCGCGCCAGTTGCTGCGCACCGGCGAAGACGACTACAAGACGCTGAACCTCGCCGATCCAAGCCTTGGAGAAGAGCAGTTGATCGAGGCCATGGCCGCCCATCCCAAACTCATCGAGCGGCCGATCCTGATCGTCGGCGACAGGGCCGTGGTCGGCCGGCCGCCCGAGCGAGTCCTGGAGTTACTACCATGAGCGCTCGCTACATCCTGGTGCTCTACTACAGCCGCCACGGCGCCACCGCCGAAATGGCCCGGCAGATCGCCCGCGGCATCGAGCTGACGGGGCTGGAAGCCCGCATCCGCACCGTACCGGCGGTCTCCACCGAATGCGAAGCGGTTGCGCCGAGCATTCCTGCCGAAGGCGCACCCTACGCCAGCCTTGATGACCTGAAGAATTGCGCAGGCCTCGCGTTGGGCAGCCCCACCCGCTTCGGCAACATGGCGGCACCGCTGAAATATTTCATCGATGGCACCAGCAACCTTTGGCTGACCGGCCAGCTGGTAGGCAAGCCCGCCGCCGTCTTTACGTCCACCTCCAGTCTGCACGGCGGCCAGGAGACCACGCTCCTGTCGATGATGCTGCCGCTGCTGCACCACGGCATGCTGCTGCTCGGCCTGCCCTACAGCGAGAGCGCACTGATCGAAACCCGTGGCGGCGGCACGCCCTACGGAGCCAGCCACCATGCCGGCGCCGATAGCAAGCGACCGCTGGATGAGCACGAAACCAGCCTGTGCCGCGCCCTCGGCCAGCGCCTGGCCCAGACCGCGCTGCAACTGGAGAATGCCCGTGGCTAGAACCCCGAAGCCGTTACCCTCCCTCGACTGGCTGAAACCGCGCCTGGCACTCAGCCGCGGTCTCAGCATGCTCAGTTTTATTGCACTGGCCGCCCTGGTGGTGCTGTGGAACCTGACGTTCGCCGACCTGCATGGGGCGCGCCCCTGGGTAGTGCTGAGCATCCAGCTGTTGCCCCTGCTATTGCTGCTGCCGGGCATGCTGCTCGGACACGCCCGTACCCACGCCTGGGCGTGCTTCATCGTCAATATCTACTTCATCCAGGGCGTACTTGCCGCCACCGACCCGAGTCGCCAGTGGTATGGCTGGCTGAGCACCCTGCTCAGTTGCAGCCTGTTCTGCAGCGCCCTGCTGTATACACGTTGGCGTTTCCAGTACGACCGCAAACTCGCCGGTGAGGCTTGAAACCACCGCGACTGATGCTGCTGCCAGGGCTCGACGGAACCAGCGAACTGTTCGCGCCGCTGCGGCCCTGGCTCAGTGAACCGCCACAGGCCGTTGCCCTGCCGGCGATAGGCCCGCAGGACTACGCCAGTCTTGCCAGCGCAGTGCAGCAGCGCCTGGACGCCAGTACCGGGCCTTTCGTCCTGCTCGCCGAGTCCTTCTCCGGGCCGCTGGCTCATCGGATCGCCTTGAACGCCCCGGCAGGGTTGCGGGGCGTCATCTTCGCGGCATCCTTCTTGAGCTGCCCGAACCATCTGCTGCGCTGGCTGGGCACCCCCCGGGTGCCGAGGCGTCTGCTCCGCAACCGTTTGCTGCTGCGCAGCTTCTGCCTCGGGCACGAGGCGCCGGAAGCCACGCTGCAATTGCTGGCCAAGGTAATCGGGGATATCCCGGAGGCGATACTGCGCGAACGTTTGAACACGCTACGCACCCTGCAGCCGCCCACGGAACGCTTGAAGCTACCCGTTCTGCAGCTGCTGCCGGGCCGGGACCGACTGGTCTGCCGCGATGCCCACGCCAGCCTCGCACTCCATTGCGCGAATCTGCGACAGGTGAGTATCGAGGGCCCGCATTTTCTGTTGCAGGCCCAGCCCAAGGCCTGCGCCACCGCCATCGATGGCTTCCTGGCGCATCTGGCAGGAGAAGACGCCAACTGGTAACGAGTGGCGTCTACCAGCCGAGGGTTTCTTTGAGAAAGGGAATGGTCAGCTTGCGCTGGGCCTGCAGTGAAGCCTGGTCCAACCGCTCGAGCAACTCGAACAGCGCACTCATGCTGCGACTGCCGCGGGTGAGAATGAATCGGCCGACCTCGTCGGTGAGGTGCAGGCCGCGACGCGATGCACGCAATTGCAGGGCACGCAGCTTGTCCTCGTCAGACAGCGATTGCAGCTGGAAGACCAGCGACAAGGTCAGACGCGATTGCAGATCCGGCAGCCGGATCTGCAGTTCGCGCGGCGCAGCGTCGGCGGCAAGCAGCAGGCGCCGACCGGCATCGCGCAGGCGATTGAACAGGTGGAACAGCGCTTCTTCCCAGTCGGCGCGCCCGGCGACCGCCTGCAGGTCATCCAGGCACACCAGTTCGCTCTGCTCCAGGTTGTCCAGTAGCTCCGGACCGTAATCCACCACCTCGGTCAGCGGTAGGTATACCGCCGGCTCGCCGCGCTGCTCGAAGCGCAGGCAGGCGGCCTGCAACAGATGGCTACGCCCCACCCCCTCGCCACCCCAGAGGTAGATCAGGCTCTCCGTCCAGCCGGCATCGGCCTCGCAGAGACGCTCGACATAGCCGAGGGCCGCGGCATTGGCGCCGGGATAATAGTTGGCGAAGGTGGCGTCGTCGCGTAGACGCACCCCGAGAGGGAGCTGGATAGGTGTCATGCCGGGCTGGGCGGCTCCTCGGAACCGCCGGAAGACTCTCCGTAAAGTTCGGAAAGTTTATACAAATCATGCACGTGGCGCAGCAGGACCATGATTACCGCGGCCACCGGCAGCGCCAGCAGCACGCCGGTGAAGCCGAACAGCTGGCCGCCCGCGAGGATCGCAAAAATCACCGCCACCGGATGCAGGCCGATGCGATCGCCCACCAGCATGGGGGTGAGCAGCATGCCCTCGAGCAACTGCCCGACGGTGAATACCACCGCCACGCCGATCAGCGGATACAGCGCCTCGCCGCCGAACTGGAACAGCACCGCCGCAACAGCCGAGCCGATGCCGACCACGAACCCCATGTAGGGCACGATGCTGGCGACGCCGGCCAGTAGGCCGATCAACAGCCCCAGCTCCACGCCGACCAGCATCAGGCCTGTCGAATAGATCACCGCCAGCGCCAGCATCACCAGCATCTGGCCGCGCAGGAAGGCGCCCAGTACCTCATGGCATTCGCCGAGCAGGCGCACTACTACGCCCTCGCGGCGACGCGGCAGCAAGCCGCGCAGCTTGGCCATGATGATGTCCCAGTCGCGCAGCAGGTAGAAGCTGACCACCGGGATCAGCATCAGGTTGCCCAGCCAGGCCAGCAATGCCAGGCCCGAGGCGGTGGCCTGCGAAACCACGAGACCAAGCAGATCGCCGGTCTTGCCCAGTTGCCCGGAAAGACTCGTCTTGAGCTGGTCGAAGCGCCAGAAACCCTCCGCCAGGCCGAGCTTGACCTGCAGCCAGGGCAAGGCACCGTGCTGCAGCCAGTCGAGCAGCTGCGGGACAAGCTGGTACAGGCGCATCAATTGCTTGCCCAGCATCGGCAACAACACCAGCAGGGCGATCAGGAAAGCCAGGGTGAACACGCCGAACACCAGCACCACGCCCCAGATACGCGGCACCCGGCGCACCTCCAGGCGATCCACCAGCGGATCGCCCAGATAGGCGATCAACAGCCCGATGAGGAACGGCGAGAGGATCGGGGTCAGCAGGTAGACCAGCCAGCCAGCGAACAACAGGCCGGCCAACCAAAGCCAGCGATGGGAGTCGGACATTTCTTATCCTTGCAGACGTGCCGAATGGAATTTCCGGGCCCAGGCCCATACATATTGCAGGCCGCTAACCACGGTGGCCGCCAGCACCAGGAACACCAGCAACCGCACCGCATTGCTCCAGGCCGGCAGCACGCTCATCTGCAGCAGAACGACGACGATCAGCAGCATCTGCAGCAGGGTGGATAGCTTGCCCAGCCAGCTCGGACGAAACTCGAACGGGCCGAGCAGCAGGCGGTACATACTGGCCCCGGCGACGATCAGCAGGTCGCGCAGCAGCACCGCGACGGTCAGCCACCAGGGCAGCACCTGGGTAACGGCCAGGCAGACATAGCTGGAGACCAGCAGCAGCTTGTCGGCCAACGGATCGAGAATGGAGCCGAGTCGGCTGGTCCAACCGAAACGACGGGCGAGGAAGCCGTCCAGCGCATCGGAACCACCGGCGACAACGAACAGCACCAACGCCTGGCCGTGGCGCTCGGCCATCAACAGGAAGGCGATCGGCACCGTCAACGCCAGACGCAGGGCAGTCAGCAGATTGGGCAGTTGGCGCAGCATGGCAGTCCTTGTCGAGGCCTCGGCAAGCCCGCAGTTTACGCCGTCTACCAGCGGAAGCGCAGCACCGACTCGCGCGCCGGCTGCAGAGGGGCGTCCGGCGCCGGGGCATCGGCCGGCACTTCCTGCAAGCGCGCCAGCGCTAGTTGGGCACGCAGTTGCTCAGCGCTGGCCTTGACCCGATAGATCAGCCGGGTACCGTCAACCTGCTGCAAGCGTGCGCCGAACGGCTCCAGCAATCGCTCCAGTTCGGCGTAGTGGGTCAGCGTGGCGCCCTCGACCTGCACGGTGAGGCTGTCGGAAGCGGTCTTTGGGACGACGGCGAAGCGTGGCGCCAGGCGCTCGGCCACTGCCAGCAGTACGGCATCGGCAACGGTAGCCTGGTCGACGCCCTCGGCGCTGCCCTGCTCGCGGCTGTCGCCCAGCCAGAGCCGCCACTGCGCGCGCCACTGATCGCCCTCCTGACGGGCATATACGGCGAGCAATGCATCGGCGGCATAGCGGGCGGAGGCCTCGCGCAGCTCGTTCGGCTCGGCCGCGGTGAGGTTGCCGGCGGTGCCGACCAGCTGCTCGTTCAGATCGGCCAGCGGCAGGCGCAGCGGCAGGCCCCGGTGCTCAGCGGCGCGCCGCAGCGGCGCCGCGCTGTCCTGGCCGTCGCCCACCAGATTGCTGCCGCCATTGCCTTCGTTCAGCCACCACGCCAGCAGGGCCGGACGATTGACGCCCCACAACGAGAGCCCGGCCTCGCGCAGACGGTAGTCGGTGGTAGACGGATCGAAATCCACCACCAAGGCGTTGCCCTCATAGCCGTACGTGCTGATCAATTGCTGCGGATCGCGGCGCAATTCCGCCACTGTCGGGTTCTGCGCCGCCGCGCTGCTGCCGGTCAACCGCACCACCAGGGTATCCAAGGCCCGCTGCAAGGCCTGGTCGCGCTCCTCCGGCGTCTGGTTGGCGACCGCCTCGCGCACTTGGTAGAGCCCGTTGACCGGCTCGGCAAGAGCCGGCAGGGCAAGCAGCGACAGGCAAAGGATCAGCAGACGGGAAATGGGAGGCATGATGGGTTCTCGGGAGACTTGCAGCGGCAAAGGGGTATACCTTAAACAGCCGTCCGTCACCCGGCAACCGTGGCCGCAGGATGTGCCCGCCGGCGCGATAGCGCCTTGGTGGCCGCTGCCGGGCAAGCCTGATAAAATCGCGCGCCTTCGCCGACCGGCGCGCGCCGCCCCGGTCGACCTCCGACTTCCCCCTCAAAGGCCTGGATTATGAGCAAGCAACCCTCCCTCAGCTACAAGGACGCCGGTGTCGACATCGACGCCGGCGAAGCCCTGGTCGAACGCATCAAGGGCGTGGCCAAGCGCACCGCGCGGCCTGAGGTGATGGGCGGCCTGGGCGGCTTCGGCGCCCTCTGCGAAATCCCGGCCGGCTACAAGCAGCCGGTGCTGGTGTCCGGCACCGACGGTGTCGGCACCAAGCTGCGCCTGGCGCTGAATCTGAACAAGCATGACAGCATCGGCCAGGACCTGGTCGCCATGTGCGTCAACGACCTGGTGGTCTGCGGTGCCGAGCCGCTGTTCTTCCTCGACTACTATGCCACCGGCAAGCTCAACGTCGACGTGGCCGCCACCGTGGTCACCGGCATCGGCGCCGGCTGCGAACTGGCTGGCTGCTCCCTGGTCGGCGGCGAGACCGCCGAAATGCCCGGCATGTACGAAGGCGAAGACTACGACCTGGCCGGCTTCTGTGTCGGCGTGGTGGAAAAGGCCGAGATCATCGACGGCTCGAAAGTCGCTAACGGCGACGCCCTGATCGCCCTGCCCTCCTCCGGTCCGCACTCCAACGGCTATTCGCTGATCCGCAAGATCATCGAAGTCTCCGGTGCCGATATCGAAAGCGTGAAGCTCGACGACAAGCCCCTGGCTGACCTGCTGATGGCGCCGACGCGCATCTACGTCAAGCCGCTGCTGAAGCTGATCAAGGACACCGGCGCGGTCAAGGCCATGGCCCACATCACCGGCGGCGGCCTGCTGGACAACATTCCGCGCGTGCTGCCGGAAGGCGCCCAGGCCGTGATCGACGTGGCCAGCTGGACCCGGCCGGCAGTATTCGACTGGCTGCAGGAGAAGGGCAACGTCGACGAGCACGAGATGCACCGCGTACTCAACTGCGGCGTCGGTATGGTTATCTGCGTGGCCCAGGACCAGGTCGAGTCCGCCCTGGCCAACCTGCGCGCCTCCGGCGAACAACCCTGGGTCATCGGCCATATCGCCCAGGCCGGCGAAGGCGCGACCCAGGTCCAGCTGAACAACCTGAAAACCCATTGATGACCGACGCCTGCAATGTGGTCGTGCTGATTTCGGGGTCCGGCAGTAACCTGCAGGCCCTGATCGACAGCCAGGCCGAGGACAATCCTCTGCGCATCCGCGCGGTGATCTCCAACCGCGCCGATGCCTATGGCCTGACCCGCGCCGAGAACGCCGGCATTTCGACCCTGGTGCTCGATCACAAGGCCTTCAGCGACCGCGAGTCGTTCGACCAGGCGCTAATGGAAGCGATCGACGCATGCGATCCGCAGTTGGTGGTGCTGGCCGGCTTCATGCGCATCCTCACCCCGGCCTTCGTACGCCACTACCAGGGCCGCCTGCTGAACATCCACCCGTCGTTGCTGCCCAAGTACAAAGGTCTGCACACCCACCAGCGCGCACTGGAAGCCGGCGATCTTGAACACGGCTGCAGCGTGCATTTCGTCACCGAGGAACTCGATGGCGGGCCGCTGGCGGTGCAGGCAATCGTCCAGGTACAGCCCGGTGACACGCCGGAAAACCTGGCCATGCGAGTGCACGCCCAGGAGCACCGGATTTATCCGCTGGCCGTGCGCTGGTTCGCCGAGGGCCGCCTGCGCCTCGGTGAGCAAGGAGCCTTGCTGGATGGCCAGCCGTTGCCGGCCACCGGCCATTTGATTCGAACCTAGGAGAGTTTATGCGCCGCGCCATGCTGTTCGCCCTGGCCCTGCTGGCCCTACCGGTCCAGGCTTTCGAACCGAAACCCTTCTCCGCCAGCTACACCGCCGACTGGAAGCAGTTGCCGGTGAGCGGCACTGCCGAGCGGAGCCTCAAGCACAAGGAAGACGGCCGCTGGGAGCTGAGCTTCGAGGCCGCCATGCTGGTCGCCAGCCTTACCGAGGAAAGCACCTTCCGCATCGAGAACAACGCCTACCTGCCGCTGACCTACCGCCTCAACCGCAGCGGCCTGGGCAAGTCGAAGGAAGTCGAGTACGACTTCGACTGGACCGAAAAACAAGTGATCGGCAGCGATCGCGGTGAACCGGTACGCCTGCAGCTCAACCGAGGCCTGCAAGACAAGTCGACCTACCAGTTGGCACTGCAGCGCGACGTTGCCGACGGCAAGCAGAGCATGAGCTACCAGGTGGTGGACGGCGACGAAATCGACACCTATGACTTCCGCGTGCTCGGCGAGGAAGTGGTGCGCACCAAGGCCGGCCTGATCGACGCACTCAAGGTCGAGCGCGTGCGCGATCCGGGCCAGAGCAACCGCAAGACCGTGCTCTGGTTCGCCAAGGACTGGGACTACCTGCTGGTGCGTCTGCATCAGGTGGAAAAGGACGGCAAGGAATACCAGATCATGCTCGAGGAAGGCGAAGTCGACGGCAAACCCGTCTCAGGTCGCCGAGACTGAGCGACAGTACCGCACGAAGCCGGGCTTGCCCGGCTTTTTCTTGCCCGCGATTCAGGCGACGCTCTGGTGCTCGCGGCAGATCAATCCGGCCTCACGGGGCTCCAGCGGCTCCTCCGTCAGCCCACAGAACGAGCCGTCCTCGCTCTGGCGATGAAAACGGCAATGCCTGCACAGACCGAAGCCCGGCAGGTCATGACGGCGCTGGATACCCCTCAACAGCCGATCGAGCAGCCGCACCAGGTGCAGGGCCTCTTCTCCCATGTCGTCCACCGCTTCGCGGATGAACTGCGGCGGGATCAAGGTATCCACCAGCGCCTGCCCCTGCGGGGTCAACTGCAGGTGCACGCTGCGCTTGTCCCGCGGATCAGGTTGCTTGTCGATCAGCCCCTTGGCCTCCAGCGCCTTGAGCGATTGCGAGACCGTGCCCTTGGTCAGTCCAAGGTACTCGGTCACCGCCAGCGGCGTATTCGAGTAGCGGTTGCATTGGGCCAGGTACTGCAAGGCGCTGACATGGATCGGCTGCAGGTCGGCCAGCAGCGGATGTTCGCGGGACCAGACCCGCATCAGGCTGGTCAGGCGCTCCAGATAGTCGTAGAGAACGGTCGCGGTCATGGATTTACCTCCGCCAAGATAGTATCGAATAAAAACCATATTGACAAAAAACGGAGATCCGCACTACCTTGATATTGTATCGATTCGATACTTAATTTCATTCAAGGAGAAGATCATGACCCATGCCCGTTACTACCATGCCGGCTGCCCCGTGTGTCTGGACGCCGAGCAGAACCTGCTGCCCCTGCTGGATGCACAGAAGGTCGAGGTGGAAATCGTTCACCTGGGGCAGCAACCGGAGCGGCTGGGCGAGGCCGAGCGCGCCGGCGTGCAGTCGGTTCCCGCCCTGCTGGTGGATGGCCAGGTGCTGCACCTGAACTTCGGCGCTGCGCTCAGCGCGTTGAAATAGGGAGGCAGCCATGGAAGTGCAGGTATTCGATACCCACGTACATACCTGGGATGGCCGTTACCTGCACTTCGATGTGCTGGTGCAAGCCGGCCCGGCCGACCGGGCCGAGCGCTATGCTCGACAGTGGCTGGCGAACCGCGGCATCGAAGAGATCGATATCGAACAGAGCCAGTGCCGTTTTTGCCATCGCGAAAGCGCATCGCCAGCGGTTATCGAGACCATTCACCGCCAGGGACATTTCGTTCTGCCGCTGGAGGGTTGCTGAGGAGGCTAAATGAGCGACTATCGGCCACTGGCCTGCGACCTGCACGACTATCTGGAGATCGCCTGCCTGCATCGCTACCGGCTCTGGATCGAACTGCATGATGCAGCGCCGTTGGAGGCGGACGCACTGGACACCCAGACCGATGCCAGCAAGGAGGAGTTTCTTATCGTCGAGACCGAGGGCAAGCGCCTGAGGCTGCGCCTCGATCGGCTTCGAGCCATCACGCCCTGCTCCGCCGGCGCGTGCTTTGCGCGGATCGAACTGGCCGAAGAGCGCTGACAGAAAAAAGCCGGGCGATGCCCGGCTGTTTTTTCAGACGCCAACACGGCTACCACATCAGGTCGTCAGGCACCTGATAGGCCGCGTAGGGATCGTCGGCATCCGGCGCTTCCTTCGGCGTGTTCAACAGCACGATGCGGCGCGGGTCGCGCTCCTGGATACGCAACGCTGCTTCGCGCGGCACCACCTCGTAGCCGCCGCCATGGCGAACGATGGCCAGCGAGCCGCTGCTCAGCTTGTCGCGCATGAGGTTGTTCACCGACAGGCGCTTGACCTTCTTTTCGTCGACGAAGTTGTAGTAGTCCTCGGTAGTCAGCTTTGGCAGGCGGCTGTGCTCGATGAGCTGCTTGATTTGGGCGGCGCGCGCCTTCTGCTCGGCCTTTTCCTGTTGCTGGCGGTTCAGTTCCTGGTCGCGGGCAAGCTTCTCGGCCTGGGCCTGGAGCGCGGCCTGGCGCTGCGAATCGTCCTTCTCGACCTGGCCCTTCTTTTCCAGGCGCTGTTGCTTCTGCTTCTGCTTGCCAGCCTGCTTGGCCTGCTTTTCATTGACCAGCCCGGCTTTGAGCAGCTGGTCTCGGAGGGAAAGGCTCATAACTGTCCTACGTGTTCAAAAGAGGTTAAAGGGCGCGACGCCGGTTCAGCGGCCACAACCGAGCGCATCTTTCTCCCGGCGCTTGGCTTCGCCCCAGAGCGCATCCAGTTCTTCGAGGGCGCAATCTTCCATGGCCCGACCCGCTTCGCGCAATGCCTGTTCGATGAAACGGAAGCGCCGCTCGAACTTGCCATTGGCGGCGCGCAGCGCAGTCTCCGGGTCGACCTTCAGGTGCCGGGCCAGATTGGTGACCACGAACAACAGGTCGCCGACTTCCTCGGCCACCGCCTCGGGATCGTTCTCGCTCATGGCTTCCAGCACCTCATCCAGCTCCTCGCGCAGCTTGTCCACCACCGGCAGGGCTTCCGGCCAGTCGAAGCCGACCTGGGCCGCGCGCTTCTGCAACTTGACCGCCCGCGACAGCGCCGGCAATGCCATGGGTACGTCGTCGAGCAACGACAACTGCTCCGGCACGCCGGCTTTTTCCGCACGCTCCTCGGCCTTGAGCTCTTCCCAGCGCTGCTTGACCGCAGCTTCCTCCAGCCTCGCAGCATCCGGCGCACCATACAGGTCACCGTCGGGAAAGACATGGGGATGACGGCGGATCAGTTTGCGGGTGATGCCGTCGACCACGGCGGCGAACTCGAAGCGCCCCTCCTCCCTGGCCAGTTGGCTGTAGTAGACGACCTGGAACAACAGGTCGCCCAGCTCGCCGGGCAGGTGCTCGAAGTCGCCACGCTCGATGGCGTCGGCTACTTCGTACGCCTCTTCTATGGTGTAGGGCACGATGGTCGCGTAGGACTGCTTGAGGTCCCAGGGACAGCCATGTTGCGGATCGCGCAGGCGGGCCATCAAGTGCAGCAGGTCGTCGAGTCGGTACATGGAAACTCCTAGGCTGCAAACCACAAGCTACAAGCCGCAAGAACGAACGGCACACCGCTATTTGCTTGCAGCTTGTCGCTCGAGCATTGCCGCTCAATTGGCACGATTGCGCTTGGCCTCGATGATATTGGGTAACTGCGAGATGCGCGCCAGCAGGCGGCCGAGGGCGTCCAGCCCGGGAATCTCGATGGTCAGCGACATCAGCGCGGTGCTGTCTTCCTTGTTCGAGCGAGTATTCACCGCCAGCACATTGATGCGCTCGTTGAGCAACACCTGGGAGACATCGCGCAGCAGGCCGGACCGGTCGTAGGCCCGAATGACGATATCCACCGGATAGGTCTGTACCGGCACCGGCCCCCAGCTGACCTGGATCATGCGCTCTGGCTCGCGGCCGGCCAGCTGCAGCACCGAGGCGCAGTCCTGGCGGTGAATGCTGACGCCGCGCCCCTGGGTGATGTAGCCGACGATCGGGTCCCCGGGCAGCGGCTGGCAGCAGCCGGCCATCTGCGTGAGCAGGTTGCCGACGCCCTGGATCTGGATGTCGCCGCGCTTGCCCGGCTTGTGCTGGCTGGCGCGCCGGGGAATCAGCTCCAGTTGCTCGGTACTGCGGTCGGGCTCCACCAGCTGCTGGGCCAGATTGACCAGATGGGCCAGGCGCAGGTCGCCGGCACCGAGCGCGGCGAACATGTCTTCGGCCGCCTTGAGATTGGATTTTTCCGCCAGTTTGGCGAAGTCCACCGGCGGCAGGCCAAGGCGATTCAGCTCGCGCTCGAGCAGGGTCTTGCCGGCGGCGACGTTCTGGTCGCGGGCCTGCAGCTTGAACCAATGGACAATCTTCGCCCGCGCCCGCGAGGTGGTGATGTAGCCGAGGTTGGGGTTCAGCCAGTCGCGGCTCGGCGAGCCGTGCTTGCTGGTGATGATGTCCACCTGCTCGCCGGTCTGCAGGCTGTAGTTGAGCGGCACGATGCGACCGTTGACCTTGGCGCCGCGGCAGCCGTGGCCGATCTCGGTGTGCACGCGGTAGGCGAAGTCCAGCGGCGTGGCACCCTTGGGCAGGTCGATGGCGTGGCCGTCGGGGGTGAACACGTAGACCCGGTCCGGCTCGATATCCACGCGCAGCTGCTCGGCCAGGCCGCCGATATCGCCCAGTTCTTCATGCCATTCGAGCACCTGGCGCAACCAGGAGATTTTCTCTTCGTAGTGATCGGAGCTGGATTTGACGTCGGTGCCCTTGTAGCGCCAGTGGGCGCACACGCCCAGTTCGGCTTCCTCATGCATGGCGTGGGTGCGGATCTGCACTTCCAGCACCTTGCCGTCCGGGCCGATCACCGCGGTGTGCAGCGAGCGGTAGCCATTTTCCTTGGGGTTGGCGATGTAGTCGTCGAACTCCTTGGGAATGTGCCGCCAGCGGGTATGCACGATGCCCAGCGCGGTATAGCAATCGCGCATTTCCGGCACCAGCACACGCACCGCCCGCACGTCGTAGATCTGGCTGAACTCCAGGCCCTTGCGCTGCATCTTGCGCCAGATGGAATAGATGTGCTTGGCCCGGCCGCTGATATCGGCCTTGATACCGGCGTCGCTGAGTTCGTCCTTGAGCTGCTGGACCACGTCGGCGATGTACTGTTCGCGGTCGAGCCGGCGCTCGTGCAACAGCTTGGCAATCTGCTTGTACTGATCGGGCTCGAGGTAGCGGAAGGACAGGTCCTCCAGCTCCCACTTGATGTGGCCGATGCCCAGACGGTGGGCCAGCGGTGCATAGATGTCGAACACTTCGCGGGCCACCCGGTGGCGCTTCTCGTCGTCGGTGTCCTTCACCGCGCGGATTGCGCAGGTGCGCTCGGCCAGCTTGATCAGCGCGACGCGCACATCGTCGACCATCGCCACCAGCATCTTGCGCAGGTTTTCCACCTGGGCCTGGGTGCCCAGCACCATGGATTCGCGAGGGTTGAGGCTGGCGCTGATGGCGGCCATACGCAGCACACCTTCGATCAGCTTGGCCACCACCAGGCCGAAGCGCTGGCTGGCGGTCTCCAGCGGAATCTTGCCCTCGCGCACGCCGCGGTAGATCACTGCGGCGATCAGCGAGTCCTGGTCGAGCTTGAGATCGGCGAGGATCTCGGCGATCTCCAGGCCGGTCTGGAAACTGGAATTGCCCTCGGCCCAGATATTCTGCGCGGCGTTGGCCTGCTCTTCGGCCTCGCGGGCGAACTCGCAGGCTTCCTTCAGAGCCTCTCGGTCGAGCACCGGATCCATGCCCAGCACGTGATCCAGCCACGCTTCCAAGTTGATGCTGCCGTCGGTATTGATCGGCTGCTGCGCTCTCACCTGTACCATGCTGCTTACCCCTGCGGTGCCGGCCTTCTCTGGGCCGGTCGAAATTTAAGCGGGCAACTCCTTGCCCACATACTGCGACCCAGCGAGCCGGGCCCGCCGCCCGATCCAGCCACCAGGGGCCGGATCAGGAGGTCGCCTCAAAAAGTGCCATGGCCTCGACATGGGCTGTTTGCGGGAACATGTCGAGGATGCCGGCGCGGCGCAACCGATACCCCTGGCGGGCCAGCTCGGCCGCATCCCGCGCCAGGGTCGCCGGGTTGCACGATACGTACAGAACCCGCTTGGCACCCAGCTCCCTCAGGTGCTGTACCGCCTCCCAGGCGCCGTCGCGCGGCGGGTCCAGCAGTACCGCGGCGAAGCCTTGGCGAGCCCAGGGGGCGTCGGCCAGCGGCTTCGACAAGTCGGCCTGGAAAAAGTGCGCATTGCCCAAGCCGTTGCGCTCGGCATTGCCGCGAGCCCGCTCGACCATCGTCTGTACGCCTTCCACGGCCACCACCTCACGGACCTGACGGGCCAGCGGCAAGGCGAAGTTACCGAGGCCACAGAATAGGTCCAGTATCCGCTCATGGGGCTGGGGCGCCAGCCATTCCAGCGCCTGGGCGACCATCGCCTGGTTCACTGGCGCGTTGACCTGAATGAAGTCGCCGGGGCGATAGTCCAGTTCGATATCCCACGGCTCCAGGCGATAGGCCAAGCGTAGCCCGGCCTCCAGCGGTTGCGGCTCGCCCGCCCCCTGCAACCACAACTGGGCCTGCTGTTCGGCGCAGAACGCCACCAGCCGCTGCCTGTCGGCCTCCGGCAGCGCGGCGGTATGCCGCACCAACAGGGCGTTAGCCGTACCGCTGAACAGTTCGACATGCCCAATGGCCTGCGGCTTGTGCAGCGCACGCAGTACCGACGGCAACGCGCGGACAATCGGCTGCAAAGGCTGTACCAGCACCTGGCATTCATCGATGTCGACAATCGCCTGGCTGGCGGCGGCACGGAAACCAACCTGCAACCGTGCAGCCTCGGCATCCCAGCGCACCGCCAGGCGCGCGCGTCGGCGATAGGCGAACTCCGGGCCGACCAGCGGAGGCGCCCACTCGTCCGGCACCAGATCGGCGAAACGCGCCAATTGTTCGGCCAGGCTGCGCTGTTTCAGGGCAAGCTGGTCGGCGTGAGGCACATGCTGCAGGGTACAGCCGCCACATTGGCGCGCATGGGGACAGGGTTCGGCCCGGCGCAACGGGCTGGCAACGAGAATCCGCTCGGCGCGCGCCTCGACCACCTGGCTGCGCGCCGCGAGCACGCGGGCATCGACCTGCTCCTGCGGCAAGGCGCCGGTGACGAACCAGGTGCGCCCTTCATGAAAGGCGATGCCACGACCGTCGTTGGCCAGGCGCTCGACGGTCAGCCGCTGCTTCTTGCCGACCGGCAACTGCGCCGCCCGCGCGCCGCCACTCGGCTGGAAGCGCAGGCCGGAGGTGCGCTTAGCCATCGATGGCCTCCACACCGCCCGGATCGCAAGGCGACAACATCCGGGCTGGATCATGCTGGTTCATGGCTAATGCTCGGGTACTTCGTAGACACCGGTGGACAGGTAGCGGTCGCCGCGATCGCAGATGATCGCCACGATCACCGCATTCTCGACCTCGCGGGACAGGCGCAAGGCCGCCGCCACTGCACCGCCGGACGAAACGCCGCAGAAGATGCCCTCTTCGCGGGCCAGCCGGCGCATGACATCCTCAGCCTCGGCCTGGGCCATGTCGACGATACGGTCGACCCGCTCGGCCTGGTAGATCTTCGGCAGGTACTCCTGCGGCCAACGGCGAATGCCGGGAATCGCCGCGCCT
The DNA here is from genome assembly GCF_057128665.1 of Zestomonas ipomoeae. Taxonomy (NCBI): domain Bacteria; kingdom Pseudomonadati; phylum Pseudomonadota; class Gammaproteobacteria; order Pseudomonadales; family Pseudomonadaceae; genus Zestomonas; species Zestomonas ipomoeae. Next base: position 49,702 of record NZ_JBSKHQ010000020.1, on the reverse strand, counting down.
TCCATCGGCTGCAGGCCGACGATCTGAATAGCCGGGTTCTGCTCCTTGAGGTAACGCGACACGCCCATGATGGTGCCGGTGGTGCCCATGGAGCTGATGAAGTGGGTGATGCTGCCCTGGGTCTGGCGCCAGATCTCCGGACCGGTACCGACATAGTGGGCCTCGGGGTTGTCGCCGTTGCCGAACTGGTCGAGCACCTTGCCACGACCGCCGCGCTGCAGGCTTTCGGCCAGGTCGCGGGCACCTTCCATGCCCTCCTCGCGGGATACCAGCACCAGCTCGGCACCATAGGCGGTCATCGCCGCCTTGCGCTCGGCGCTCATGTTGTCGGGCATGATCAGGATCATCTTGTAGCCCTTGATGGCCGCTGCCATGGCCAGGGCGATGCCGGTATTGCCGGAGGTGGCTTCGATCAGGGTGTCGCCGGGGCGGATCTCGCCGCGCAACTCGGCACGGGTGATCATCGACAGCGCCGGGCGGTCCTTTACCGAGCCGGCCGGGTTGTTGCCTTCCAGCTTGACCAGCAGGGTATTTGAGGTTTCCCCGGGCAAGCGTTGCAGGCGGACCAGCGGGGTGTTGCCGACGCAATCGGCGATGGAGGGAAATTGCGGGATCATGATGGCGCTTCGCAATCCGGGCAGCGGGAAAGGATGACTATGATAGCGGCAAACCGGCACGCGTCATAAGCGCCGATGGCCATAACCCGGCCACGCGGTGCGCTGTCGCCGGCTCAGGGCAGCCGCTACACTGCCGGCCTGAACCCTAAAGAAGCATTTCGGGAGCGTCTCGTGTTCAAGGATCTCGGCATCAAAGGCCGCGTACTCATGCTGACCCTGCTGCCCACCAGCCTGCTGGCGCTGGTGCTCGGCGTCTATTTCATCTGGGCGCAGCTATCCGACTTGCAGACGCAACTCCTGCAGCGCGGCGAAATGGTCGCCGAACAGCTGGCACCGCTGGCCGCCCCGCCCCTCATCCAGGGCAACCCGGAGCTGCTCAAGCGCATCGCCCAGGAAGCCCTCGAGCAACCGGATGTGCGCTCGGTGACCTTTCTCAACGCTGATCGCGCCCGCCTCGCCCACGCCGGGCCGAACATGATCAACCCCCAGCCCATGGGCGACGGCGGCACTTCGGTACATGTCAGTAGCCGCGATGCGACCCGCTTCCTGCTGCCGGTGCTGGGCTACCATGCCAGCCTGACCGACGAGACCATCGACTCCGACAACGAACGCCTGCTCGGCTGGGTCGAGCTGGAACTGTCGCACCAGGGCACCTTGTTGCGCGGTTATCGCAGCCTGTTCGCCAGCCTTCTGCTGATCGTCACCGGGCTGGCGGTCACCGCCCTGCTGGCGCTGCGCATGAGCCGCAGCATCAACGAGCCATTGCGACGCATCAAGCAGGGGGTGGCCCAGCTCAAGGACGGCAATCTGGAAACCCGCCTGCCCGCCCTCGGCAGCCACGAACTGGATGAGCTGGCCTCCGGTATCAATCGCATGGCCGAGGCTCTGCAGAACGCGCAGGAAGAGCTGCAGCACAGCATCGACCAGGCCACCGAGGACGTGCGCCAGAACCTGGAAACCATCGAGATCCAGAACATCGAGCTGGACCTGGCGCGCAAGGAAGCCCTGGAGGCAAGCCGCATCAAGTCCGAGTTCCTCGCCAACATGAGCCACGAGATCCGCACCCCGCTCAACGGCATCCTCGGCTTTACCAACCTGCTGCAGAAGAGCGCCCTGAGCCCGCGCCAGCAGGACTACCTGAATACCATCGGCAAGTCCGCCGACAACCTGCTGGCGATCATCAACGAGGTGCTCGACTTCTCCAAGATCGAGGCCGGCAAGCTGGTGCTGGAGAGCATTCCATTCAACCTGCGCGACCTGCTGCAGGACAGCCTGACCATGCTCGCCCCGGCGGCCCACGCCAAGCACCTGGAACTGGTCAGCCTGATCTATCGCGACACGCCGCTGTCGCTGGTCGGCGACCCGCTGCGCCTCAAGCAGGTGCTGACCAACCTGCTGAGCAACGCCATCAAGTTCACCCGCGAAGGCACCATCGTGCTGCGCGCCATGCTCGAGGACGAGCGCAGCGACCGCGCGCAGCTACGCATCAGCGTGCAGGACACCGGCGTCGGCCTTTCCGAAGAAGACCTGCGCTCGCTGTTCCAGGCGTTCAGCCAGGCTGACAACTCCCTCAGCCGCCAGGCTGGCGGGACCGGCCTCGGCCTGGTGATTTCCAAGCGCCTGGTGGAACAGATGGGCGGTGAAATCGGCGTCACCAGCACGCCCGGCGAAGGCTCGGAATTCTGGATCAGCCTCAGCCTGCCGCGCGCCCGCGACGACGCCGAGGATCAGCCGCGCGCACCGCTGCTCGGCCGCCGGGTGGCGGTGCTGGAGTACCACGAACTGGCGCGCCAGGCCCTGCAGCACCAGTTGGAGGATTGCGGCCTGCAAGTTGTGCACTGCGGCGATCCGGAGCAGATGCTGCGCAGCGTCGCCGCGGCCCGCAACAGCGGACAGCCGATCGAACTGGCAGTGCTCGGCATCACCTGCGCCGAGCTGCCGCCGGAGCGCCTGAACCAGTTGGTCTGGGACCTGGAGCGCCACGACTGCAAGTGCCTGATCTTCTGCCCCACCACCGAACAGGCGCTCTACCACGAAGCCCTGCCGGAACTGCACGGCCAGTTGCAGGCCAAGCCGGCCTGCACCCGCAAGCTGCAGCGCAGCCTGACCGACCTGATCCAGCCCGCGCAGCCCCGCGCCGAAGGCGAACGCCCGCTGGCGGGGCGCGCACCGCACCTGCTATGCGTCGACGACAACCCGGCCAACCTGCTGCTGGTAAAGACCCTGCTCAACGACATGGGCGCCCAGGTCAGCGCGGTGGACAACGGCCAGGCGGCAGTGCAAGCGGTGCAGAAGGAGCATTTCGACCTGGTTTTCATGGACGTACAGATGCCCGGCATGGACGGCCGGCAGACCACCGAGGCGATCCGTCGCTGGGAAGCCGAGCAGGGCCAGGAGCCGCTGCCGATCATCGCCCTCACCGCCCACGCCCTGGCCAACGAAAAACGTGCCCTGCTGCAGGGCGGGATGGACGGTTACCTGACCAAGCCGATCAACGAACGGCAACTGGCTCAGGTGGTGCTCAAGTGGACCGGCCTGTCGCTGAGCAGCCACGGCCCCGAGCGTGTTTTGGAGGAAAGCCCGCCCACGGCCACGCAGCTCAAGGTACTGGACCAGGCGGAAGGGCTGCAATTAGCCGCTGGCAAGGCCGACCTGGCCGCCGACATGCTGGCGATGCTGCTCGCCTCGCTGGAAGCCGACCGCGCTGCGATCCGCCAGGCCCGCGATAGCGGCGACCGCTCCGCACTGATCGAGCGGGTCCATCGCCTGCACGGCGCCACTCGCTACTGCGGCGTACCGCAGTTGCGTGCTGCCTGCCAGCGTAGCGAAACGCTGCTGAAGCAGGACGACCCCGCCGCCAGAGCCGCGCTGGACGACCTCGACGCCGCCATAGAGCGCCTGGCCAACGAGGCCTCCGCCCACGCCTGATTCCACAGGGAGCCCCCCATGCGCATCATGCTGTTCAGTAGCCAGCCCTATGACCGCGACAGCTTTCTCGCCGCGCAGCGACCGGAACATCTGGAACTGCTTTTCCAGCCGGTACGGCTGGATCGGCAGACCGCCGCCCTGGCGGATCGCTGCGAGGTGGTCTGCGCCTTCATCAACGACGACCTGTCCGCGCCGGTGCTGGAGCGTCTGGCCGCCGGCGGTACGCGGCTGATCGCCCTGCGTTCGGCCGGCTACAACCATGTCGACCTGTCCGCCGCCGCCCGACTCGGCCTGACCGTGGTACGGGTGCCTGCCTACTCGCCCCACGCGGTGGCGGAACACGCGGTCGGCCTGATTCTCACCCTCAACCGCCGCCTGCACCGCGCCTTCAACCGCACCCGCGAGGGCGACTTCAGCCTGCACGGCCTGATCGGCTTCGACCTGCATGGCAAATCCATCGGCGTGGTCGGCACCGGCGAGATCGGTGGCCGGTTCGCCCGCATCATGCTCGGCTTCGGTTGCCGGGTCCTGGCCTGCGACCCGCAACCGGACGCCCAGCTCCAGGCCCTGGGCGTGAACTACCTGCCACTGGACGAAATGCTGCCGGAGGTGCAGGTCCTCAGCCTGCACTGCCCGCTCTACCCCGAGACCCGCCACCTTATCGACCGCCAGGCGCTGGCGCGCATGCAGCGTAGCGCCATGCTGATCAATACCGGGCGCGGCGCACTGGTCGATACGCCAGCGCTGATCGAAGCGCTGAAAAGCGGCCAACTCGGCTACCTGGGGCTGGACGTCTATGAAGAGGAAGCCCGCCTGTTCCATGAGGACCACTCCGACTTTCCATTGCAGGACGACGTACTGGCGCGCCTGTTGACCTTTCCCAATGTCATCGTCACGGCCCACCAGGCATTCCTGACGCGAGAAGCACTGACCGCGATTGCCGAAACCACGCTCGCCAACATTCAGGCATGGGCCGCCGGACAAGCGACGAATCGGGTCGAACCAGCAGCGTGATAGCATGCCGCTCCGCCCTTCCACATCCCCGAACCCCGCCATGGCCGAACACGACTTTCGCTACACCCTGCTCAACCCCGCCCATACCCTCAGCGAGTGCCGCGCCCTGGCACCGGGCCGCTATCAGGTGACCGGCACTGGCGGCTCGATCCAGACCGGCGACAGCCTGCTGGTAACCCTCAAGGGCAGCCGCGACCTCAGCATGCGCCTGGTGGTGGAAAAGGTTCGCCATCTGATCAACCCGCCGGGCCAGTGGTTGGCGGTGGCCAACGGCCCGGCATTCCGCGAACTGGCGATCCACACCTGGAAGGTCGACTGCGATGCCTGCGGCCAGCGGGCGGACGTCGAATTCGCCGTGGATGCCGCCCTCGGCGAAAAGGCCCATGCGCCGGCCGCCGAAGCCCGTCTCGTCGAACTGGGTTGGCAGAACCGCGACGGACGCCACCTGTGCCCCGCCTGCCAGGAGAAGACAGCATGAGAACCCCGATCATGGCCGGCTTAGCCGTCCTCCTGGCGGGCTGCGCCGCCGGCCCGCTGCAACTGGAACAGGAGCGTGGCTACCGCGTGGAATGGATCGGCGAACAACCGCTGATCGACCGCAGCCACCTGACCCTGACCCTCGGCTCCGATGGCCGGGCCTATGGCACTGCCGGCTGCAATCACTGGTTCGCGCCCTACCAACTGGAGGGCGACCAGCTGCGCTTCGGCGAAGTCGGCAGCACCCGCCGACTGTGCGCGCCCGCGCTGATGGAACAGGAGCAGCGCTTCCTCGACGCCCTCGAAAAGGTCCAACGCTGGGACTTCTCGCCCATCGAGCAACTGCGCCTGTGGCCGGCTACCGGTAAAGCGATTCGCCTCTGGCCGGAAAAAGGCTGAACTCGGTAGCCCCCGCCTCACGGCGAGGCGAACAGCTCCAGTTGCTCGTGCGCGCCCTGCAGGTCGGTGAGGCGCACACCTACGCCGAGCAGCCGCACCGGCTTGCCGCCACGCGCATAGGCCGCCCCCAGCAGCAGTTGAAAGCTCTCCAGGTCGCGCCCGGCGCCGGCCTGCTCCACGGTGGTCTGGCTGAAGTCGTGGAACTTCACTTTGACGAAAGGCTTACCGATGCGGTAGCTGCTGTCCAGGCGGGCCAGGCGGCCGCCCAGCTCCTCCAGCAACGCAGGCAGGCGCTCCAGGCAAGCGGCCAGGTCGGGTAGATCGTGGTCGTAGGTGTTTTCCACGCTCAGCGATTGCCGCCGACTATGCACCTGCAGCGGGCGTTCGTCGGTGCCGCGCGCCAGGCTCCACAGGCGCTCGCCAAAGGAGCCGAACTCCCGCGCCAGGGCCAGCTTGCTCCACTCGCGCAGGTCGGCGCAGTGATGGATGCCGAGCCGCCCGAGCTTGTCTGCGGTCACCTTGCCCACGCCGTGCAGCTTGCTAACCGGCAAGCTGGCGACAAAGGCCTCCACCTCAGTTGGCGTGATGACGAACAGTCCGTTGGGTTTCTTCCAGTCGCTGGCGATCTTGGCCAGGAACTTGTTGGGCGCCACCCCGGCGGACACGGTGATATGCAACTGCTGCTGCACGCGCCGGCGAATGTCCTGGGCAATGCGCGTGGCACTGCCGGCAAAGTGCGGGCTGGCGGACACGTCGAGATAGGCCTCGTCCAACGACAGCGGCTCGATCAGTTCGGTGTAGTCGCGAAAAATGCCGTGAATTTCCTGGGAAGCGGCGCGATAGGCCTCGAAACGCGGCTTGACGATCAGCAGGTCGGGACACAGCTTGAGCGCATGATGCGAGGACATCGCCGAGCGCACGCCGTAGGCGCGCGCCTCGTAATTGCAGGTGGCGATCACCCCGCGACGATCGGCAGCGCCGCCCACTGCCAGCGGCCGATTGGCCAGCCGGGGATCGTCGCGCATTTCGATGGCGGCATAGAAGCAGTCGCAATCGACGTGAATGATCTTTCTCGCGTTCATGCCCGCGTCGTTCCAGAACGGCGACCCGCCCGGTCCGCCTGCCAAAAAAGCGCCATGCTGGCATATTCCCGCATCGAGTAGGAGGCGCCAGCCTGCTGGCTGCTGACAGCTGCTGTCGGCAGGGCGACCAACGGAGCTGCCGCAACACTCAACGATCCGCCCCGCGCATTGTCCCAACAGATAAGCCCAGCTAGGGAGGGTTTATCCCATGACCGTTGAAATCAAACCGCAAACCGGCACCTGCGTGCTGAGCGTCCAGGGCTCGCAATACGAACGCCCCATCGACGCGCTACGCGTGACCACCGACCCGGACGCTCGCATGTCCATCACCGCCATCGAAGGCGTGCCGGTCTACCTGAGCGAAGAGCAGGCCGAGCAGTTGATCGCCGCGGGCGCCACCGACGAACGCTTCAATCTGATCGTCGACGATGAATAGGCACGTTTCGCAGGAATCGCTAAGAGATTGAAGAAAAAACACTTTTTCTCCGAAAAGGATTGACACTCATGCGTTCGGCTGTAGAATGCCGACCACACAGACGCGGGGTGGAGCAGTCTGGTAGCTCGTCGGGCTCATAACCCGAAGGTCGTTGGTTCAAATCCAGCCCCCGCAACCAAACATCAGAAAGGCCACTCAAACGAGTGGCCTTTTTGTTTTGGTCACAATTCGCCAATGGGCGCCCCTCTTCCTCACCAACGCTTCGCCCGCACCGACAACTCGGCACTCGGGTTCGGCAGCAGGCAAAACCTCGGCCGGCACCGTCGATAAAATCCCCCGCTCCACCACTAGGCAAGCTCCTGGACGGCCGCTAGAATTGCGCACTTTTTGATCAAGGCGCCTCGTGAGCGCCCTTCGAGGTTAGCCGCCATGTCCACTCCCACCACGCCGAAAGTCGGCTTTGTCAGCCTCGGTTGCCCGAAAGCCCTGGTCGACTCTGAACGCATCCTCACCCAATTGCGCATGGAAGGGTACGAAGTCGTACCGACCTACCAGGACGCGGACGTGGTGGTGGTCAACACCTGCGGCTTCATCGACAGCGCCAAGGCCGAGTCCCTCGATGTGATCGGCGAGGCCATCGCCGAGAACGGCCGGGTCATCGTCACCGGCTGCATGGGCGTGGAAGAGAACGCGATCCGGGACGTGCATCCCAGCGTGCTGGCCGTGACCGGCCCACAGCAATACGAGCAGGTGGTCAATGCCGTGCATGAGGTGGTGCCGCCGAAGACCGAACACAATCCGCTGATCGACCTGGTGCCGCCGCAAGGCATCAAGCTGACCCCGCGTCACTACGCCTACCTGAAGATTTCCGAAGGCTGCAACCACAGCTGCAGCTTCTGCATCATCCCCTCCATGCGCGGCAAGCTGGTCAGCCGCCCGGTGGGCGACGTGCTCAGCGAAGCCCAGCGGCTGGTCAAGGCTGGGGTCAAGGAATTGCTGGTGATCTCCCAGGACACCAGCGCCTACGGCGTCGACCTGAAGTACAAGACCGACTTCTGGGACGGCCAGCCGGTGAAAACCCGCATGAAGGAGCTGTGCGAAGCGCTTTCCAGCATGGGCGTCTGGGTGCGCCTGCACTATGTCTATCCGTACCCGAACGTCGATGACGTGATTCCGCTGATGGCCGCCGGAAAGCTGCTGCCCTATCTGGACATTCCCTTCCAGCACGCCAGCCAGAAGGTGCTCAAGGCAATGAAACGTCCAGCCTTCGAGGACAAGACCCTGGAGCGCATCAAGCGGTGGCGGGAAATCTGCCCGGAGCTGACCATTCGCTCCACCTTCATCGTCGGTTTCCCCGGCGAAACCGAGGAAGACTTCCAGTATCTGCTCCACTGGCTGACCGAAGCCCAGCTCGACCGCGTCGGCTGCTTCCAGTATTCGCCGGTGGACGGCGCCCCCGCCAACGACCTCGGCCTGGAACAGGTCCCGGACGATGTGAAGCAGGAGCGCTGGGAACGCTTCATGGCCCATCAGCAGGCCATCAGTGCGGCGCGCCTGCAATTGAAGATCGGCAAGGAAATCGAGGTACTGATCGACGAGGTGGACGAGGAAGGCGCCATCGGCCGCTCCTGGGCGGACGCCCCGGAAATCGACGGCAACGTCTACGTCGCCAGCGACAGCGAACTCAAGCCGGGCGACAAGGTGCGCTGCCGGGTCACCGATGCCGACGAATACGACCTCTGGGCAGAGGTCATGTGAACGCGGACGGCGCCCGCGCTATCGCGGCGCCGCCCGCTGGCCTCACTGCAGTTTCAGGTGCGAGGTGTCCGGCGGCGGCGCAGCCGGGCCGGGCTTGATCTGTCCCATGTCGCTGCCGGGCGGCGCCAGACTGATGTTCGACAGGTCCAGCTCCGGCGCCTGCGGCTCGGGCTTGGCATCCTGCAGGTCCACCCCTACCGGCGCGATGCCGAAATCCGGTGCGTCGACCCCGGCGAACGCCGCCATGTATTCGTCGCGCGGAGCCACCTGGAGTCGCGCACCTTCACGCGGGCGCTCCTCCATCGTCGCCGGGGCGGCAGCCGGCGAACTCGCCGGCTGCTCGGGCGGTGGCGGCGCCAGCTCGACCTCCTCGATTTCCACCTCCAGCGACTGCACCTCGACCACCGCACCGGCTCGCGCCAGCGTGGCGCGGTATTTCTCGGCGCTCTCGGCATCCAGGTTGCTCTTCAGCACGATACGCCGTCCGGAGAACAGCAGCGCGATACGCTGGGCATCCGCCTGGAACAACTTGGCCAGGTTGGCCTTAACCGCCTCGGGCTGGGCGCCCGGCACCAACTGGCCGGAAAAGGCGATCTCATAGCGGCTCATAATTTTTCTCCGTCACATCGTTGTCCTATTAGGTATCCAGTATGGCGCAGGTTTTTTTCGCGTCTCAATCGATTGCAGGCAAGCAGTTGCTTGTTACACTGGGGCGCTAATTGGAGTGGGTGGAATGTTTCTAAAGGCACAAACGATAAGAATTCTTAGCCTGTTACTGTTGTTGGGACTCAGCGGATGCTCCACCTGGTTCAGTGGCGGATTCCAGGACCCGGTTGTCCACCTCGTCAAGGTCGACGTGATCAAGGCGCGACTGCTGGAGCAGCAATTCATCCTGCGCTTTCGCATCGACAACCCCAACGGGGTCAGCCTGCCGGTACGCGGCCTCGTCTACGACATCACGCTCAACGAGGTGCCGCTGGCCGACGGCGAATCCAGCACCTGGTTCACCGTGCCCGCCCATGGCCACATGGAATTCGACGTGCCGGTTCGTACCAACCTCTGGCGACACATGAAATATATCGTCAAGTTGCTGGAAAAACCCGACCGACCCATCAGTTATAGCCTCAAGGGAGAGGTCAAAACCGGCCTGCTGTTCGGTCGCAGCGTGCACCTTTCTCGCAAAGGCGAGATAATTCCCGGCGATTTCATCCCGGAGTAGTTCCCATGAACCAAGAACCTCATGTGCATGGTCCCGATTGCGACCACGACCACGATCATCACGGCCACGTCCATGGCCCGCACTGCAATCACGGGCCCCAGGAGCCGGTGCGCAATCCGCTGAAGGAAGTCGGCCGCAACGACCCCTGCCCCTGCGGCAGCCAGAAGAAATTCAAGAAGTGCCACGGCGCTTGAGCCAACCATGAGCGATCTGGTCATCAGCCTGTTGCTGGCCGGCGTGCTGATCATCCTGCTGCTGGCGGCCATTGCGCTGGCGCTGTGGCGGCGCGTCTGGGCCCAGGAAAAGGCCCTCGCCGAGGCGGAGCGGGATCGCCGCGAGCGCCTCGGCGAAGACCTGCGCATCCTCGCCAGCAGCCTGCTGGACGAACAATTACCGCTCATCGAGGGCGCGATCCGCATCAAGGTGTTGATCGACAACTACGATCCGCAGATCAGCCAGGACCCGCATTGCGAGGTATTCCAGGAACTGTACGAGGCTACCGCCCACGTGCCGACCCACCTGGCCTGGAAGGCGCTGGACCGGGGCGAAAGGCGTCACCACGAAGCCCAGTTCAGCGCCCTGGAGCTACGCCACAAGGCGGCCGCCCGCGCCGCCGCTCGCTGGCTGCTGGAAGAAGCGCTGCCGCCGGCGAACGACGCCTGAGCCGACCCAACCCAAGTTATGGCCTATTGTGTTGGGGCCTCTGGTAGGCTTTCCGAAAAAAGTACGAACGTACCACTTTCCATGACATCCCTACGCGCAAGGAGCCCGCAGCATGCGATCGCGCCTGTTCCGCCCGCTGTCCAGCCTGACCTTCGGCGCCCTGCTCGCCAGCCTGATCGGCCTGAGCGGCTGCCAGTCCTTCCTCGATAGCCGTTACGCCGACAGCCTGCCGCCCGAGAAAGGCATCATGCAGGTTCAGGGGCTGACGCAAAGCGTGGTGATACGCCGCAACGCGCTGGGCATGCCGCTGATCGAAACCACCACCTTCCACGATGCGCTGTTCGCTCTCGGCTACGTGCATGCCAGCGACCGGCTCAGCCAGATGGTCGGCCTGCGCCTGGTGGCCGAGGGCAGGCTGGCGGAGATGGCCGGCCCAGGCGTGCTGGAGATCGACCGCTTCATGCGCGCGGTAAACCTGAAAGAGAGCGCCGATACGCTCTACAAGAACAGCTCGCCGCGCATCAAGCGGTTCTTCGAGGTGTATGCCCGTGGCGTCAATGCCTACCTGTACCGCTACCGCGACAAGCTGCCGATGGACCTGGACGCCTCCGGTTATCGCCCCGCTTACTGGAAGCCTGAGGATTCGGCGCTGGTATTCTGCCTGCTGAACTTCGGCCTGGCGGTCAATCTGCAGGAGGAAATCGCCTCGCTGGTGATGGCGCAGAAGGTCGGCGCCGACAAGCTGGCCTGGCTGCTGCCGATCTACCTGGACGAACCCCTGCCATTCGACGAAGCCGACAAGCTAAAAGGTCTCGACCTCGACGGCCAGATCCCCGGCCTGGCCGCGCTGAACGAAACGGCCAAGCGCATCGCCAGCCTCAACATGCTCGGCGTCGCCGCCTCCAACAACTGGGCGATAGCGCCGCAGCGCAGTCGCGGCGGCAAGAGCATCCTGGCCAACGACACCCACCTGCCGCTGTCGATGCCGTCGGTATGGAATTTCGTACAACTGCGCTCGCCGCGCTATCAGGCCGCCGGAGTCTCCATTGCCGGGGTGCCGGCGGTGGTGGCCGGCTTCAACGGCAAGCTGGCCTGGGGCATGACCATGGTCATGGGCGACAACCAAGACCTGTTCCTGGAGCAGCTCAAGCAGCAGGACGGCCACCTCTACTATCTCGCCGACAGCCAGTGGCTGCCGGCCAGGGAACGCCAGGAAACCTTCTTCATCAAAGGCGAACGGCCGATCCGCGAGACCCTCTATGAAACCCGCAACGGCCCGCTGCTCAACAGCGTGCTCGGCGAGCGCAAGCACATGCTGCAGCCGTTGCACCTGACCAGCCGCTACGGCATCGCGCTGAAAACCCCACAGATGGATGGCGACCAGACCCTCGATGCCTTCTTCGAGCTGTCCCGCGCGCAATCTGTGGATCAAGCCTTCGAGGCCGCTCGCGACGTGCGTGCCATGGCGCTGAACATTCTCTTCGCCGATGCCGAGCACATCGGCTGGCAGGTCACCGGGCGCTTTCCCAACCGCCGCGAGGGCCGCGGCCTGCTGCCTTCCCCCGGCTGGGACGAGCGCTACGGCTGGGACGGCTACGCCGACCCACTATTGCACCCCTATGACCAGGACCCGGCGCAGGGCTGGCTGGGCACCGCCAACCACCGCACGGTACCGCCCGGCTATGGCGTCCAGTTGTCCAACTCCTGGTATTACCCGGAGCGCGCCGAGCGCATTGCCACGCTGGCCGGCAGCGGCACCCACGACACCCGCAGCATGATCGCCATGCAGTACGACCAGACCTCGCCGTTCGTTGCCAAGCTGCAGGCCATGCTCGCCGCACCGGGCATGGCCGAATCCCTCGCCCAGGCCATCGCCGACCTGCCTTCTCAGGAGCGCGGCAAAGCTCGGGAGGCACTGTCCCGCCTACTGGCGTTCGACGGCAATCTCGGCCCGCAGTCGGCGGATGCCGCCCTGTACGAGGCTTTCCTGCAGGAAAGTGCCCGGCAGATATTCGGCGACGAACTCGGCCCGGAGGATGGCGATGCCTGGCATGCCTTGGTGGAGAGCGCCAACACCTCCTACTCGGCGCCGGCCGATCACCTGCTCGGCCGCGAGGACAGCCCGTTCTGGGATGACCAAGCTACCCCTGAGCACGAGGACAAGCCAGCCATTCTCGCCCGCAGCCTGGTCGCGGCGGTGGACCTGCTGGAGCGGCGCTTGGGAACGGATCGACAGGCCTGGCAGTGGGGCAAGCTGCACACCTATACCTGGCAGACCGAGACCACCCAGCTGGCACCGTACATGGGCGGAGCCCAGCGCGCCGGGCTCAATGCGATCAAGGACTACCTCGACCGCGGTCCGTACCCGGCCGGAGGCGATCACACCACGCTGAACGTTTCCGCCTACGAATGGGGCAAGGATTTCGACACCTGGCTGATTCCGGCCATGCGTATCGTCGTCGACTTCAACCAGGAAGAGCCGCTCATCGGGGTCAACAGCTCGGGACAGTCCGGCAACCCCGCCAGCGAGCACTACGCCGATGGCATCGACGCCTGGCTCAAGGGACGCTACATGAGCTTCCCCTTCCAATCTCAAAACCTGGAGAAGGTCTACGGTACCCAGCGCCTGCTGCTGACACCGGGTAGCCCCTGACCGCCGGTCGGGTGCCGAGGAACCGAAGCACGCTCGAGAGCTACTAAGGTTGCGGACTTACTCCACAGATTTTCGGGGCGCTTCGGCGCCCCTTTTTATTGTGCCGGGGTGTGCCTCAGTCCGCCCTGACGATACCGGTCAGGGTGATCCCGAAGCGCTGCTCCAGGATCTGCGCAGGCTCCAGGTGTGCGTCGTCGAACTCCTCCGGCTCGTTGTCGCGCTCGGCTTCGGCGGCCACCAGCTCCATAACCCGCTCCATGCTCGGTTGCTGTGCCGACTCGACTTCCAGCTTGGTGGTATTGCCATCTTTGCTGAAGGTAATGATCCACTTGCTCATGCCTGCGCCCTCCGCGAACTCGCCTCGTGCAGCACTCGCCACACCGGAAGCCTCGTACTTTTAGACCCCGCCGAGCCCGCCACTGCACGCCATCTGTCGCCCGCTAGGAACGTCGGCCGGCCTGGCCCGGTCAGCATATCCAGGAGCTCTCTTTCGGAGGAGGTCATGGGCAAGCTCGCGAAATGGCTGGACGGCGCAGCGGGCCGATCGGAAGGCGATCTCGCGGCGCTCCTGCGCCGATACGCAGAGCCGCTTCCGGCGCTCGATGACCCTGTCCTCGGCGCGCTGTTCGACCGCTATGGCGACGCCCGCGTGGTACTGATCGGCGAAGCCAGCCACGGCACCTCCGAGTTCTATCGCTGCCGCGCCGCCATTACCCGGCGCCTGATCGAGCGACATGGCTTCCAGATCGTCGCCGTGGAAGCCGACTGGCCGGATGCCGGCCATATCGACCGCTATGTGCGCCATCGCGCTGACGACTGGCAGTCCGGCAGCTTCGAGCGCTTCCCCCGCTGGATGTGGCGCAACGCCGAAGTGGCAGCCTTCGCCGACTGGCTGCGCCAGTACAACGCCGACCTGCCGGCCGAGCGACGTTGCGAAGTTCGCGGGCTCGACGTGTATAGCCTGCATGCCTCGATTTCCGCGGTGCTGCGCTACCTGCAGCGCGTCGATCCCCAGGCGGCACAGGCCGCCCAGCGACGCTACGGCTGTCTGACGCCCTGGCAGGAAGACCCGGCCCTGTACGGCCAGCGGGTCATGCTGCAGGGCCCGCAGGCCTCCTGCGAGAAAGCGGTGGTCGAGCAATTGCGCGAACTGCTGGACAAGCGCCTGGAGTTGCTCGGCAAGGACGGAGAGCCCTTCTTCGACGCCGCACAGAACGCCCGCGTGGTGCGCTCCGCCGAGCAGTACTACCGCATCATGTACCGCGGCTCCACGGAATCCTGGAACCTGCGCGACAAGCATATGTTCGACACCCTGCGCGCACTGCTGGAGCACCGAGGCCCGCAGACAAAGGCGGTGGTCTGGGCCCACAATTCGCATGTCGGCAACGCCTCGGCCACCTCCATGGGCTGGGAGGGCCAGTTCAACCTCGGCCAGCTCTGCCGTACCGCATGGCGCGACGCCGCCGTGCTGCTCGGCATGGGTACCGACCAGGGGCTGGTGGCGGCTGCCAGCGACTGGGACGAACCGATGCAGATCAAGCAGGTCCGTCCCTGCCGCGCCGACAGCTGGGAGCAGACATTTCTGCGCGCCGGCGTGCCGGCCTCGCTCACCGACTGGCGCGGCATCGCCCGTGGCGAACTGCGCGAAGCCCTCGGTGGCGTGCGCCTGGAGCGCGCCATCGGGGTTATCTATCGACCGGAAAGCGAGCGCCTGAGCCACTATTTCGAAGCGCTGCTGGAGGAGCAATTCGATGCCTGGCTGTGGTTCGAGAAAACCCGCGCCGTTACCCCGCTCGGCCCGCAATGGCAACAGCCCGGCCCGCCGAACACCTACCCCTTCGGAGCGTGATCGCCATGGGCCAGGCCAAGCGCTCTCCCCGGCTGTTCGTCGATCGCCAGGATGCCGGCGTGGCCTTGGCCGAGGCCCTGCAATGCTATGTCACCGAACAGCCACTGCTGCTGGCGCTGCCCCGAGGCGGGGTAGCCGTCGCCCATGCCGCCGCCGAGGCGCTCGACGCGCCACTGGACGTGGCCTTGGTGGGCAAACTGGCGGCACCGGGCAGCGAGCCCCTGGGGCTGGGTGCCCTGGTCGACGGCGCCAGGCCCCAATGGGTGGTCAACGAAGAACTGCTGCAGCAGGTCGATCCTCCGCCCGGTTGGCTGAAAGCCGAGATCATGCGGCAGCTCAAGGTGCTGGAGCGACGGCGGCGCCTCTACTGCGGCTCGCGTCCGCCACCGGACCTGGCCGGGCGCTGCGTGGTCCTGATCGACGATGGCATGGCCACCGGCGGCACCGCGCGCGCGGCCTTGAAAGGCTTGCGCAAGGCCGGGCCGAAACGGCTATTGCTGGCCGTGCCGGTGGCGCCACGGGAAGTCGTCGCGGAACTGTGCGAACTGGCTGATGAAGTCGTCTGCCTGGCCACGCCCGAGCCGTTCTTCACGGTCGGATTGCACTATGCGCAGTACGAACCGGTGGACGACCGCGATGTCGCCGCACTGTTCGCCGACCTGGCGAACCACTGAAGAACCGATTGCTGGCAAATTCGAATTATTTACGGAACTTCGACCGGCCCGAGCGGTCAGTTACCCAGCATCGATTGATTTACTCCCCAAGGCGCCTGAACAGCGCCTATTTTTTTGCCCGCGCTCTACCTCTCGCCGTTCAGGCGACAGGCGCCGGCGGCGGCTGGTCCGGTACCGTGGGTTCGCCCGGCTCGCTCGGCATCGGTGGCTGTTCCGCCGGCTGCGGCGTATCGGGATCGCCCGCCCGGTAGGCGCGGCTTCCTTCCTGGGTCTGCACAGCTGGTGCCATTACTCGTCTCCTCTCGCAGTGGCCAACCTGGGTCGTCGGCTACACGGTAGAGCGTGACCGCACCGCGGAATTCCCGCTGTTCGTCAGATGACGCGAAATGGATCGCCAGACAGCAGAAAGCCGGGCCTCGCACCCGGCTTTCTGAGGTCCCGAGGCCTAGGCCTTGGGCAGGGTTACACCGCGCTGGCCCTGATACTTGCCGCCACGGTCACGGTAGGAAACTTCGCATTCCTCGTCGGACTCGAGGAATAGCATCTGCGCGACGCCCTCGTTGGCGTAGATCTTCGCAGGCAGGGTGGTAGTGTTGGAGAACTCCAGGGTCACATGACCTTCCCACTCGGGTTCCAGCGGCGTGACGTTGACGATGATGCCGCAGCGCGCATAAGTGCTTTTGCCCAGGCAGATGGTCAGCACGTTGCGCGGAATGCGGAAGTACTCGACGGTGCGGGCCAGGGCAAAGGAGTTCGGCGGGATGATGCAGACGTCGCTCTTGATGTCGACGAAGCTCTTCTCGTCGAAATTCTTCGGATCGACAGTGGCCGAATTGATGTTGGTGAATACCTTGAATTCATCGGCGCAACGCACGTCGTAGCCGTAGCTGGAGACGCCGTAGGAGATCAGCCGGTCGTTGCCTTCGGTGCGCACCTGACGCTCGACGAAAGGCTCGATCATGCCGTGCTCAAGCGCCATGCGGCGAATCCACTTGTCCGATTTGATGCTCATGGCTGGAATCCTAGCTGGCAGGGTGGCGAAAAAGTGAGCGCATCTTACCGGGAGGTAGGGGCCGTCGTCGACCTGGCGTGCCGCCGATGCGGTACGCTTCGGCAGGCGGACTTCAGTCTTCGGAAATCACGATGCTCGGCATGCCCGCCTGGTCACCCAAGGCAATGCGCGCACCGACCAGACGCGCCAGCTCCTGGTAGACCATGGAAATCTGGCACTCCGGCTCGGCAATGACGGTCGGCTTGCCACCGTCGGCCTGCTCGCGGATCAGCATCGACAGCGGCAACGACGCCAACAGGTCGACGCCGTATTGCGCCGCCAGTTTCTCGCCGCCCCCCTCGCCGAACAGATGCTCGGCATGGCCGCAGTTGGAGCAGATGTGCACGGCCATGTTCTCCACCACGCCGAGCACCGGGATGTTCACCTTGCGGAACATCTCCACGCCCTTTTTGGCATCCAGCAGGGCCAGGTCCTGCGGCGTGGTAACGATCACCGCGCCGGCCACCGGCACCTTCTGCGCCAGGGTCAGTTGGATGTCGCCGGTGCCCGGCGGCATGTCCACTACCAAGTAGTCGAGATCATCCCAGGCGGTCTGGGTGATCAGCTGGATCAGCGCACCGGAGACCATCGGCCCGCGCCAGACCATCGGCGTATTGTCATCGGTGAGAAAAGCCATGGACATCACCTCGACGCCATGGGCCTTGAGCGGGATGAAGAACTTCTGGTCCTTGACTTCCGGCCGCGTGCCCTCGGGGATGCCGAACATGACACCCTGGCTCGGCCCGTAGATATCCGCATCGAGAATGCCGACCCGCGCACCCTCGCGCGCCAGGGCCAGCGCCAGGTTGGCGGCGGTGGTGGACTTGCCCACACCACCCTTACCGGAGGCCACGGCAATCACGTTCTTCACATTGGCCAAGGCCGGCACCTGCGCCTGGGCCTTGTGTGCAGCGACCACGCAATCGATCTCGACCCTGGCGGAGGCTACCCCCTCCAGGTTCGCTACCGCCGTTTGCAGCACCTGCGCCCAGCCGTTCTTGAACAGGTCGGCGGCGTAGCCCAACTCCAGTTGCACCGCAACGCGCCCGTCCTGGATATCGATTGCCCGCACGCAGCCGGCACTGACCGGGTCCAGGGCGAGATGGGGGTCGGTGTACTGGCGCAGCGCGGCTTCCACCGCCTCGCGAGTGACAGAACTCATGGCTGACTCCGATGGTTGAGCGAAACAGGCGGTTATCCTAACTGAAAGCGGCAAGGCGAGTGGCCGCCCTGGCAGCTGCCGACGCTTGCTTTTCCTGATCGCTTGTAGCTTGCAACTTGCAGCTTCCTTTATAGTTGCCGACTTCCCTTGTGTTACCAGTGCAGCCGATCACCATGACCGAAGCCCGCAAGATTCTCGTCACCAGCGCCCTGCCCTACGCCAACGGCTCGATTCACCTCGGCCATATGCTGGAGTACATCCAGACCGACATGTGGGTGCGCTTCCAGAAGCTGCGCGGCAACCAGTGCATCTATGTCTGCGCCGACGACGCCCACGGTTCGGCGATCATGCTGCGCGCGGAGAAGGAAGGCATCACCGCCGAGCAACTGATCGACAACGTCAAGGCCGAGCACACCGCCGACTTCGCCGACTTCCTGGTGGACTTCGACAACTACCATTCGACCCACTCGGAAGAGAACCGCGAACTGGCGAGCCTGGTCTACACCCGCCTGCGCGACGCCGGGCACATCGCCACCCGCGCGGTGACCCAGTATTTCGATCCCGAGAAGGGCATGTTCCTCGCCGACCGCTTTATCAAGGGCACCTGCCCGAAGTGCGCGGCCGAGGACCAGTACGGCGACAACTGCGAGAAATGCGGCGCAACCTACACGCCGACCGAACTGAAGAACCCCAAGTCGGCCATTTCCGGCGCCACGCCGGTGCTGAAGGAATCGCAGCACTTCTTCTTCAAGCTGCCCGATTTCGACGCCATGCTGAAGAGCTGGACCCGCAGCGGCACCTTGCAGGAAGCGGTGGCCAACAAGATCGCCGAATGGCTGGACAGCGGCCTGCAGGAGTGGGACATCTCCCGCGACGCGCCCTACTTCGGCTTTGAGATTCCCGGCGAGCCGGGCAAGTACTTCTACGTCTGGCTGGATGCGCCTATCGGCTACATGGCCAGCTTCAAGAATCTCTGCGCCAAGCGCCCGGAGCTGGATTTCGATGCCTTCTGGGGCAAGGACTCGTCCGCCGAGCTGTACCACTTCATCGGCAAGGACATCGTCAACTTCCACGCCCTGTTCTGGCCGGCGATGCTCGAAGGCGCCGGCTTCCGCAAACCGACCGGCGTGAACGTGCACGGCT
This sequence comes from Zestomonas ipomoeae, assembly GCF_057128665.1. Lineage (NCBI taxonomy): Bacteria > Pseudomonadati > Pseudomonadota > Gammaproteobacteria > Pseudomonadales > Pseudomonadaceae > Zestomonas > Zestomonas ipomoeae. The sequence continues at coordinate 30,577 of NZ_JBSKHQ010000020.1, read as the reverse complement.
ACCTGACGGTGAACGGGCAGAAGATGTCCAAGTCGCGCGGCACCTTTATCAAGGCCCGCACCTACCTCGATCACCTGAGCCCGGAATACCTACGCTACTACTACGCCGCCAAACTCGGCCGCGGCGTGGACGACCTCGATCTCAACCTCGAAGACTTCGTGCAGAAGGTGAATTCCGACCTGGTGGGCAAGGTGGTGAACATTGCCAGCCGTTGCGCCGGATTCATCCAGAAGGGCAATGGCGGCGTGCTGGTGGCCGGCAATGCCGCGCCGGAACTCACTGAAGCGTTCCGCAGCTCCGCCCCCGGAATCGCCGAGGCCTATGAGGCCCGCGATTTCGCCCGCGCCATGCGCGAGATCATGGCGCTGGCCGACCGCGCCAACGCCTGGATCGCCGACAAGGCGCCCTGGGCCCTGAACAAGCAGGAAGGCAAACAGGCGGAAGTCCAGGAAATCTGCGCCCAGGGCATCAACCTGTTCCGCCAGTTGGTGATCTTCCTCAAGCCCGTGCTGCCGAAACTGGCCGCCGATGCCGAGGCCTTCCTCAACGTCGCCCCGCTGCGCTGGGACGACCACGGGACCCTGCTGGCCAATCACCAACTGAACGCCTTCACCCCCCTGATGACCCGTATCGAGCCCGCGAAAATCGACGCCATGATCGAAGCCTCCAAAGAAGACCTCGCCGCCGCCGAAGCCGCCCCCACGGGCAACGGCGAACTGACCAAGGAACCGCTGGCCGCGGAAATCAACTTCGACGCCTTCGCCGCCGTCGACCTGCGCATCGCCCTGATCGAGAAGTGCGAGTTCGTCGAGGGTGCCGACAAGCTGCTGCGCCTGTCATTGGACATCGGCGACGCCAAGCGCAACGTATTCAGCGGCATCAAGAGCGCCTACCCGGACCCGAGCAAGCTGGAAGGCCGCCTCACCCTCTACGTCGCCAACCTGGCTCCGCGCAAGATGAAATTCGGCATCAGCGAAGGCATGGTCCTCGCCGCCGGCCCCGGCGGCGAGGAAATCTACCTGCTTAGCCCGGACAGCGGTGCGAAGCCGGGGCAGAGGGTGAAGTAAGAGAGCAGCACGAAGCGCTGCCGATATGGCTGGATAGACAATGAACGGGCACGCAAGTCGCGGCCGTCCAACGCCCCTTGCATCGGACCCAGACCCGATCCTCAGGAGCCCGTCGGGCAGCTCTCTTCATAGGTTTTCTTCACCCGAGTGCGCCCCGTGGCGGAAACGGAAACCTCGCGCTCTTGGCTCCCCACTGGCGATGCTCGGCACACCAACAGCGTCGCCTGCGTGGAACCGAACCCGCTGGGTTGGAAAGACAGCGCAGTAACGCTCGAACTCATCTGATAGCCTGAGGCGGTCGCTTGGCGGTGGCGTAACACGGTAGTACCACTGAGTACGATCCAGCCTTGCTCCCAATTGCCCGAGTTAGCGCAGCTGGTGCCATCGCTGGAAGGACAGAGAGTCACCACGGTATTGCGCTTCTTCGCCTCGCTACGCGCTATCTGCACACTGGCGGCGAAATCATTGGCATAGGTACGCAGCCGTGTAGACAGGATGAAATTGTCGAACGACGGTATCGCCAATCCCGCAAGAATGGCCGCGATGGCCAACGCCGTCATCAGCTCCACCAGAGTGAAGCCATGCATGTCGCCACCTCCAAGCCGCCTAGCCATGACTTACCCTCCTAGTCCTCGATGTTCCAATAGACCCGCGCCGTTGGCTGCAGCACAGACAGCGGCTGCACAGGTGGGCTGCCCTCGAGGGGCGAATTGGGGTTGGCGCCAATGACGAAAGGCACCGTCCGACCATCGTCCAGAGTCACCATGCCCGCCACGGGTGAAGGTGGCAGGCCGTCGCCGGCCAGGTCAGAGTAACGCTGGCCGTCGTTGCCTTCGGCGTTCAGATAGTTGATGTTGTAGACACGCGTTTCCCCAAGGCTGGCACACACCCCTGGCGTCGCCACCGCCGGCTGGTGAGTGCTGAAGGTCACCACGCCGAACACGGTTATGGCCGAGGTCACGACCTGCTCGGTCGGGCTCAAGCCCAGGTACCACCCCTTCTTCGTTGCCAAGTCATTGGCGTTGGGCGTTGCCGAACTGGTGATCGGCAACAGCGAATTCAGGCACAACCGAGCGGACCCGCAATTCCCGACCTCGTTCGTCAGCCAGATTGGATCGGTCGGCCTATCCCGCAGCATGAAGAAGTAGTTGGTGGCGCTGGATGCGCCCGTGTAGCTGAGCAAGGGCTTCTCCCGGTCCCCCGAGCCGAGCAGCAGGACATAGTCCGAACCGTCTACGATGGCATCCGGTGCGAACATGAACTTGCGATCCGGCCCAAGCGCGGCAATCTTCACCATACTCCAGGCGCCCGGAGCCGCATTCCCCATGGTGATGCGGTAGACGTTTCCACCCAGGTCCGCCACGTAACCGTAGATGCCCAAGCCGCTACTGTCCGGCACCACTAGGATTTCGGCCACGACACTGCGATCCGTGTCGAAGGTGCGCAGCAGACTCCCCGTATCTGCGTCGAGCACGTATACCTTGTTGCCCTTGGTGGAACTGGTGCAACTGTGCGGGTCGGCATCTTCGCAAGTATCGTAACCACCGCCCATGATCAGCATGGGAGCAGCTCCCGCACCATAACCGGCAGTTTTGATAACCTTAGGTGCCGACCAGGTCTGGCCGATGCCGCTGAACCCTGCGCTGCAGTCAGCATCACTGACCGCGCCCGAAGCAGGGAAGTTACTCGGACAGCCCCGCTTCCACTTCAGGGTAGGCGTACCCCCTACCGACACGTCGAACGCATAGAGCACGCGACCACCACGACGCAGGGTAGAATACAACCAAGCGTTGTTGCCTTGCTTGTAGGCAGTCACCGCACCGTCCATACCGTAGGACTTCGGCGTACCGCCGGTGCTGCCTGGGAAACTGATGGTGTTGGTGTTGTCGTACAACCGCTTGATGCTGCCGAAGAACTCCGGCGGCATAAATGACCACAGCTCGCTGCCCGCGGTGAAACCAACCTGACTGGCAGTCCGATTACCATTCACGGCACGCAGTACACCGTCATTGCCGCCGTAGAACACCACAATCTCTGGCGAGGCATCGGTACCGTAGTTGATCGCCACTGGCCGTGAGTGGACCACATCGCCGTGCACGGATGGCCGTACCTCAGCGGTGTTGTTGTTACCATTCTCCTCCAGCAGGTCCTGCCCACGTGCCCAGGTGATCAGGTTGCTGCGTGCGGTAGCGTCAGCTGCGCCGAGGCTGGCTTGAGTAATGTCGGAATTGGCGGTGCTGAAGGATGTCAGCGAAGTGCAACTGCCAAAGGTCCGCGAGCAAGTGTACACAGTACGAGTGGCCGCGTTACGCAGGCGGTGAGCCTGAGCCCCTTTTTCGACCACATTTCCGTCCGGATAGTTGGAGATATCGGAACCGGGTACCGCGAGGCATTCGCCGCGCGGACTGAACGCCCAGTAGTTATCGACCGTCGAAGGCGTCCAATAGCTGCGAGCACATTCAGTGATGAATCCCGTTGCGCTATTGATCGCACTTGCGTCATTTGCGTCCAGCAACCGAAGATCATTGTTAATCAGGCCGAGCTTGTATTGCTTGAGATTACCGAACCAACGAGGGAAGGAATCCTGGTCCGGGCGGAACATGCCGACATACACCTGGTTAAGGAAAGTACCCTGGGTATTCACGCTGATCGGCAGACTGACCGACGCAAAAACACTGTTTACCGCCTGGATCTCGGAGAAGATCGCATTCAAGGCGTTGACGATTTGCGATCCACCAGTGCCGCTGCTGACATCGAAGTATTTGCCGCCACTTACGCGGGCCATGCTTTGCAACAATGCGGTCCAGCCGGGCCCCTGCCCCGTGGTGATCTTGTCGATGTCCACGGTGTACGTCGTCACGCCCAGGTTGTGCTTCTTCATGAAACGGGCCCATTCGTCAGCCACATTACTCTGGGAACCGCTCGGAGTGATCGGAATAGTGGTGGTAGCGCCGCCAGCGGCAGCCAAAGCACTGGTGGACTGTGCGGTATCGGCATTATTGTCCTGAGCGGCGCCGTTGCTGATGTAGATGATGAAGTTCTTGGCACAGCCGGCGACAACCGGCGAGAGATAGGTGCTACTGCCCTTACTGGCCAAGGCATTACCGGCTACGGCGTAAATGGCATCGGAGGCGGCATTTACCCCACTGTTGCCGGTGAAGTCGGTTTTGACCTTATTATTGCCAGCGTCTGGCGTTCCTCCTGCAAAGTAGAGATACGCCTCTTGCATGGCCTTGCCGACTTTGCCGCCGTTCGACTTGTCGTTGTTTTGATGCAGGCTGTTGACCAGGTTTTGCATGCGCGTCTTGTGGGCGGCATCCAACGGCCGGATCGCCGCTCTGACGTAAGCGCCATCATTGCCGGAATTACCTGCGCCTGTTTCGGTGAACATCATGAGTCCGACACGGAATTTGTCTGGCGGAAGCGCATTGACCACTGAAACCAGCGCTGCCTTCTCGTTAGCGAAAGGCAGATTCCAGTTAGCCGTATTGTCCAAAATGATCAGCACGTTGGGCGCTTCCGCAACGCTGCTGGGGTTGCCAACGAACAGGTCGATATCCTCGGCGAGCGACCGTTCGGCCGTCACCATGGCAGCTGTCATGAACAACAGAGACTTGCAAATGATAGATTTCATAACGCGTACCTCATGACAGCTCGCTCAAGCACAGATCGCGTTCTTGACAGCATCGGAAAGTAAGACACGCACTCCGGAGCGCACTCGCACCGAAGCGCCACTTACTGGATCTTGTACCGTGGCGACGATTTCCCAGATGGTGTTCCAAGTGTTGTTCGACATATTGACCAGGGTCAGACTGCTCGGCGGAGCCACGCTGGCCAGGCGGGCCCTGACGCACACAGGCTGGGAGACCTGCACCACATAGTCGGCCGAGCCGTTCTGATTCATGTCCACACTGATAGCCTGGGCCGCCGGCGCAGCCGTGAAGGACGAACCTATGACCTGCTCGATGGCCGAATCAGCTGCCGCCAGCGCTTCGCTGCGCCATTGCTGGTTGCCTACACCCTCCAGATTGGTAGTGCTGAGGGTGAAGCTCGAGGACACCATCAGTGTCATGAGCAGCAGCATGATCATGGTGATGACCAGGGCCATTCCCCGCTGCCGCAGAGGCAAGCTTTTCATGGAGTTTCCCTCCTACCTGAGATGTTGGTCAGGCGAACGGTGGTCGAATAGACGTGACGTTGGAAGTTGTCATTGAAAGGGCCGTAGGTCTGACCAGCGAGCGAGTACTGCTGGTTAGAGACATATCCCAGGGTGGGTTCTAGATTGCGCACAAGGAGATAGACCTTAACCACCACGGCATCGACCATGCTGCACAGCGCTGGTTTGATCGGCTCCATGTCGCACACCGGTGTGACAGAGGCAGCACAAGTGGTTGAAGTGCAACTGCGATCCGCAGCGCCGTCTCCTCGATTGGTCGGGGACGACCGACTCTGCGGGTTGGCCCAGGTAATTGCCTGTGTATGGCTGATCGGCTGATTGGCGTCGCTGCGGTCATCCACACCGAATTCGAAACGCATCGCTTCGATACCCTCCACCATGGCCACGGCGGGCTGCTGTACCAGATTCCCTCCCAGCAAGTCGAACGACGACTGCATCAGGGTGGGAATTCCGTCACCAGGGTCCAAGGCGTAGTTGCGCAGGTAATAAATGTTGTTGACAAATTTGCGGATCTCGGCAGGTGCAGTGCAGTCCCGCCGGCGCAATGTTAGACCTGCATCACCCAGTTGATAACGAGCCTCGGTCTCACAGAACGATGTCTGCCAATACAGTTTTCCACCGGTGAGCACTTCGCAATTGGCCGCACCAGCGACGCAGCTCTGCACATGTCGCACGACCAATACGTCACTATTGGGTTGCTTATCGGGCAGCTGACTCGAGCAACCAGACGGGACGTCGACATACAGCGCCACTGGGACGCCAATCAGACTCTCCCGGTGTTGGCTGGTCCAAGAGGTATAGCCCAGGCACGGTGACGGAATATCCCTGGGATAATCCGAGGGCGCTCCATTGAACGTCAAGTCATCGAAATTCGGGATGTAGCCGTTCCAGAATCCCGCGTGCATCAGGTCGTCACGCAATAGTTGAATCGCCAGGCGGCCGTTTTCAATTTGGGTGTTGGTTTTGGCCAGCTCGTTATTGCTACGACTCATATCCACGTAGAGCGTGAGGGTGGCGACAGTGATAACTAGACCGATAGCCATCGCCACCATCAGCTCGATGAGACCGAAGCCTTCGGTCGACCGCGGCGAATGCTTAAAGGCAGGCGAGTTCTTCATAGCGGTGCGATCCGTACCAGAGTGGTAACCACGCGACGGCAGCGGTCGCCGGTACACGAACTGCCCGCAGTGTCGTAGCTATTGCGCCCGCAGGCCACGCCGGCAGGGGGAGCCGTCAGCGGCGCCAGCCCCTGCCAGGCCACAGTGACCAGGTACTGATTGCTTCCTAGCGACTCCACACAGCCCCGCCCACCTAGCATGGCACCTACACGTGAGCCGCTGAGGGTTTCTGCGGCGCCCTGCATCGCTTCGCACCACTCCTTGAGGTCTCGATCCCGTTGGGTCGCAGTCGTAGCCGGGCAGCTCATCCCAGCACCCACGGGATTGGCGCTACCCGTCACATAGCTGGAGGCCGCACCTCGATTGGCCGATAGTCGCTGCGCCATGTCCTCCAGCAGGATCAGCGCCTGAGAGCGTTGATAGGTTTCCATTTCCGACTCCTGCAAACGCGCCTGAAGTCCCATTACACCCAGCAAACCGATGGCGAGTATGACCATGGTGACCAGCATCTCGATCAAGCTGACACCGCGCTGCAAAGAGATAGGCTGGCGCACGGGCGTCACCACTTGTCCGCCGGGGTTTTCACCCCTTGGCCGTTGAGCGTAAGGACACCGTCACTGGCCTGCGTTCCCTGGGGGGTGAAAGTGATGGTGAAGCTGGGGGCTGGCCCGGCGCCGAGGGTGATGATGTAGGTGTAGGCCGCGCTGACATCAGCCGGCAGCGCATAGCCACTGCCTTCCAGCGTCGCCTTGTCGACATAGGCTCGGTTGGCCAGCAGGAACTGCTTCTGGCGGATGGCGATATCCATCATCGCCGACTGGGCGGCGGAACGTTTGCTGCGGATGACGTACTGCTGATAGCTTGGCCAGGCAATGGCCGCGAGAATGCCGATGATGGCTACAACTACCATCACCTCGATCAGCGTGAAACCACGCATCTGTTTGGACACAGTGCACCCTCCCGCGGACTACAGTGCTCGCAACACACCTTTAACCGTCCACTGGCACTCGGCCTCGCATCCAGCTCCTCGCATCTTGAGAGTAGTCGTGCCACCAAATTGACACCGTGTCACACTGACAGACGGTAGGATTGTCGGACAGCGCGTCGAATTGAGGCAATGAATGGTTTCCAACCAGGCCATTTGCAGCCCTTAAGCGACTCCCCGATAATAAGCCCCCTCTTCCCAGCCCTAGAGCCAGCCTGCGACGGTAATCCGCCATGACCGAATTCGCCCTGATCCTGGTCAGCTCCATCTTGGTCAACAACTTCGTGCTGGTACAGTTCCTCGGCCTGTGCCCGTTCATGGGCGTGTCGAAGAAAATCGAAACCGCCATCGGCCTGTCCCTGGCCACTACGTTCGTGCTGACCCTGGCGGCGATGTGCAGTTATCTGGTGCAGCAGTACGTGCTCAAGCCCCTGGACCTGGAGTTCCTGCGCACCATTAGCTTCATCCTGGTGATCGCCGTGGTGGTGCAGTTCACCGAGATGGTGGTGAACAAGACCAGTCCCCTGCTCTATCGCGTTCTCGGGATCTTCCTGCCGTTGATCACCACCAACTGCATCGTGCTCGGCGTTGCCCTGATCAATGCCAACAAGACCGAATTCACCTTCCTCACCGCCACCACCAACGGCTTCGCCGCCGGCCTGGGTTTCTCGCTGGTGCTGGTGCTGTTCGCCGCCATGCGTGAGCGCATCGCCATCGCCGACGTACCGGCGCCCTTCCGTGGCGCAGCCATCGGCATGGTGACCGCCGGCTTGATGTCCCTGGCCTTCATGGGCTTTTCCGGGTTGATCAAGCTATGAGCTTGGTAGTCAGCGCCATTCTTGCCTTGCTCGCGCTGTGCCTGGTGTGCGGTGCCATTCTCGGTTTCGCCGCGGTGCGTTTCCGCGTTGAGGGCAACCCGATTGCCGACCAGGTCAATGCGCTGTTGCCGCAGACCCAGTGCGGCCAATGTGGCTATCCAGGCTGCAAGCCCTACGCCGAAGCCATCGTCAACGGCGACAAGATCAACAAGTGCCCGCCCGGCGGCGAGGCGACCATCCAGGCCCTGGCCGACCTGCTCGACGTGGAGCCGGAACCGCTGGACGCAGTGGAAGGTGAGAAGCCGGCGATGGTCGCCTATATCCGCGAGGCCGAGTGCATCGGCTGTACAAAATGCATCCAGGCATGCCCGGTGGATGCCATCGTCGGCGCGGCCAAGCAGATGCACACGGTGATCGTCTCCGAATGCACCGGCTGCGATCTTTGCGTCGAGCCTTGCCCCGTGGATTGCATCGACATGGTGCCGCTGGGCAGCAGCCTGCAGGGTTGGAAGTGGGAGCTGCCGCTGGCGCCCAGCCAACTGATCGCCAGTGATCGGGAGCGAGCCGCATGAGCGTGATGCAACACATGGGCACAGCCATGATCTGGGACATCCCGGGAGGCATCCACCCAGCGGAGCGCAAGGAGCTCTCCAACCGCTCACCGATCCAGGCCGTACCGCTGCCCGCGCGGTTGATCCTGCCGCTGGCCCAGCACATCGGCGCACCGGCGGAGCCGCTGGTGGAGGTGGGCGAGGCTGTGCTCAAGGGTCAGCTGATCGCCAAGGCCAGTGGTGTCGTGAGTGCCGCCGTGCATGCGCCGAGCTCCGGCATTGTCAGCTTCATCGGACCGCAGCCCTACCCCCACGTCTCCGGCCTGCCGGCCCATGCCATCGTCATCGACTGCGACGGCGAGGACCAATGGCTGGACCTGGCCCCCTGCCCCGACTATCGCAGCCTGGAACCCGCCGCCCTGCTGGAGAAGATCCGCCAGGCCGGCATCAGCGGGCTCGGCGGTGCCGGCTTCCCTACGGCGGTCAAGCTCACCGCCCGGCCGACGCAGAAAATCCACACGCTGATCATCAACGGTACCGAGTGCGAGCCGTACATCACCGCCGATGACCTGCTGATGCGCGAGAAAGCCGCCGAACTGGTGAGCGGCATAGAGATTCTCGCCCACCTGATCCAACCCGACGAAGTACTGATCGGCATCGAGGACAACAAGCCCGACGCCATCGCCGCCGTGCGCGCGGCCATCGGCGAGCGGCCGATCCAGGTTCGCGTGTTCCCCACCAAGTACCCGTCCGGTGGGGAAAAGCAGCTCATCCAGATCCTCACCGGGCGCGAAGTGCCCTCCGGCGGGCTGCCGGCGGACATTGGCATTCTCTGCCAGAACGTCGGCACCGCCGTGGCCATCCACGAGGCGGTGGTTCACGGCAAGCCGCTGATTTCGCGCATTACCACGCTGACCGGCGAGGCGCTGGCGCGACCGATGAACGTCGAGGCGTTGCTCGGGACACCGGTTGGCGAGCTGCTGCAATTCGCCGGCCTGGACAAGGCCAAGCTGGATCGCCTGATCATGGGCGGTCCGATGATGGGTTTCACCCTGCCCTCGCTGGATGTGCCGCTGATCAAGACCAGCAACTGCCTGCTCGCTGCCACCGCCGTCGAACTGCCACCTCCGCCACCGCCACTGCCCTGCATTCGCTGCGGCGAGTGCGCGCAAGCCTGCCCGGCGATGCTGATGCCGCAGCAACTGCATTTCTTCGCGATCGGCCAGGAGCACGACCAGCTCAAGGCCCACAACCTGTTCGACTGCATCGAATGCGGCGCCTGCGCCTACGTCTGCCCGTCGACCATCCCGCTGGTACAGTACTTCCGAGCGGCCAAGGGAGAGATTCGCGAGCTGGAGCAGAAACAGCAGAAAGCCGAGCACTCCAAGCAGCGCTTCGAACTGCGTCAGGATCGCCTGCGTCGCGAGGAAGAGCGAAAGGAAGCCGAGCGCCAGGCGCGCGCCGAACGCGCCGCGCGGGCCAAGGCCTTGCAAGCGGAGACCTCTCCCGCCCAGTTGGCCGACGATGCCGTCCACGGGGCAGCGCCGAAGCCGTCCGGGCTGAGCGACGCGCAGAAGAAGCTGAAAATCGAAGCCAGCATGGCCCAGGTTGCGTTGAAGAAGGCCGAGAAGCAGCTGGCTGCCCACGACACCCCCGAGCTGCAGGCCCAGGTGGCCGAGTTGCGCGCCGCCGCCGACGCCGCCCAACAGGCCCTGGCGGCCGCCCTGGCCGCTGCACCAGCAGCCACGGTCGCACCGGCCAACGATGAGGCGCTGAAGAAAGCCAAGATCGAAGCTGCCATGCTGCGCGCCCAGCTGCGCAAGGCCGAAAAAGTCGAGAACCCCAGCGCCGAGCAACACGCCGAGCAGCAGCAACTGCGCAGCCAACTCGATGCCGCCGAGAAGGCGCTGGCCACCCTGCAAGCGCAAGCACCGTCGGCGCCGACCGCCACCCAACCGGCTAACGACGACGCGCTGAAGAAAGCCAAGATCGAAGCTGCCATGCTGCGCGCCCAGCTGCGCAAGGCCGAAAAAGTCGAGAACCCCAGCGCCGAGCAACACGCCGAGCAGCAGCAACTGCGCAGCCAGCTCGATGCTGCCGAGAAGGCGCTGGCCGCGTTGGACGCCCAGCCGGCAAGCTCCCCGGCGGAGAAGGCCGACGCCCAGGACGTGGACCGGCTGAAGCGGGCCAAGATCGAGTTGGCGATGAAACGCGCGGAGCTGAAAAAAGCTGAAAAAGCCGGCGCCGGGCCTGCCGAATTGAGCAAGCTGCGCGATGCCGCGGGCGATGCCGAGCAGGCACTGCACGCGGCCGAAGAAGCCTCGAACAAACCCGTGTCCGAACTGGTGCGCACGGAAAAGCACCCGATAGACGAGGCAACGCGCGCACTGAAGACTGAAGTAGCCTTCGCCCGCGCCGACCTGCGCAAGCTGGAGCGCGACGGCGAGGCCGCAGCGGAAGCGCTCGAAGCCGCCCGGGCCCGACTCGCCGAGGCCGAGCACAAGCTGCAAGCACACCAGAATTCCTAGGCCGCCCCACAGAAGCACGCCAAACCGGAGAGCCGATGGCCCTGCCCCGCATCACTTCGCCCCACACCACGGGCAGCAATCGCACCCAGCGGGTCATGCTGCTGGTGTTCGCCGCCACCCTGCCCGGCATTGTGGCGCTAACCTGGCTGTATGGCGTAGGCACCCTGTTCAATTTGTTCTGGGCCTGCGCCCTGGCCTTGGGTTTCGAAGCCTCCCTGCTGCGCCTGCGTCGCCGGCCGGTGGGTTTCTTCCTCAAGGACGGCAGCGCGCTGGTCACCGCGGTGCTGCTGGCGCTGGCCCTGCCGCCCTATGCCCCTTGGTGGCTGAGCCTGATCGCCATCGGCTTCGCCATCGGTTTCGGCAAGCAGCTATATGGCGGGCTCGGCCAGAATCCCTTCAATCCGGCCATGCTCGGCTACGTCGTGGTGCTGATCTCGTTTCCGGTGGAGATGACCAGTTGGCCGGCTCCCCACGCGGTCGGCATGCTCGAAGGCCTGCAACAGATTCTCGGCCTTGCCGCGCTGCCGGACGGCTGGTCCCAGGCCACCGCCCTGGACGCTCTGAAGGTCAATAACCGCCTGACCATCGACGAGCTATGGGCGAGCAACCCGGCCTTCGGCCGCTTCGGCGGCGCCGGCGTCGAATGGGTCAATCTGGCGTTTCTCGCCGGCGGCCTGTTCCTGCTCTATAAGCGTGTGCTCAGCTGGCATGCGCCGCTGGGCATGCTCGCTGCGCTGCTCGCCATGAGCCTGGTGTTCTGGAACGGTTCCGGCTCGGCCAGCCACGGCTCGCCGCTGTTCCACCTGCTCAGCGGCGCCACCATGCTCGGTGCCTTCTTCATCATCACCGACCCGGTATCCGGCGCCACCAGCAACCTGGGGCGGATCATCTTCGGCGCCGGGGTCGGCATCCTCGTCTATGTGATTCGCGCCTGGGGCGGCTACCCGGACGGTGTCGCCTTCGCCGTGTTGCTGATGAACCTGACGGCACCGACTATCGACTACTACACCCGCCCGCGCACCTACGGCCACCGCAAGGCCGAGCGCGGCTTCAAACTGGGGGAGTGACGCCTTGTTGCCGGAAATCAGCCGCTCGATGATGAAGAACAGCCTGGTCCTCGGCCTGTTCGCGGTGGTCACGGTCGGCCTGGTGACGCTGGTCCAGCAAGGCACCGCCGAGCAGATCGAGCACGCCAAGGAGCAAGCGCAGGTCCGCGCCCTCGGCGAAATCCTGCCGCCGGGCAGCTATGACAACAACCTGCTGCAGGACAGCATGCCCGTGGCCCACGCGCTGCTCGGCTACCAGCGCAAGCAGCCGGCCTACATCGCCCGCAAGAACGGCGAGCCCAGCGCGGTGATCCTGCATGTCACCGCACCGGATGGCTACAGCGGCGCTATCCAGATGCTGGTGGGCATCGAGGTGGATGGCAGGCTGGCGGGCGTGCGTGTGCTCAACCACCGCGAGACCCCCGGCCTGGGCGACCGTATCGAGCTGGCCAAGAGCCCCTGGATCCTGCAATTCAAGGGCAAGTCCCTGGACAACCCTGAGGAGTCGGGCTGGGCGGTGAAGAAGGATCGCGGCGAATTCGACCAGTTCGCCGGCGCCACTATCACGCCGCGGGCGGTGGTCAACGCCGTGCACAACGCGCTGGTCTACTTCGACAAGCACCGGGCCGAGCTGCTATCGGCACCGGGCACCCCGGCGCCGCCGGAAAGCGTCGAGCAGGACAGCCAACCGGCGGCGGCCGGCACCCATTCCCTCGCCGGCAAAGCGGCGACCCGCGACGAGCTGCAGATCATCGACCGCGCGATCAAGCAGAAGGAAGCGACCCCATGAGCAACCCCAGCCTTCGTGAGCTGAGCTTCAACGGCCTGTGGAAGAACAATCCGGCGCTGGTACAGCTGCTGGGCCTCTGCCCGTTGCTCGGCGTCAGCAACTCCGCGGTCAACGCCATGGGCCTGGCACTGGCCAGCGCCATGGTGCTGATCTGCTCGAACATCGCCGTGTCCCTGGTTCGCAGCGTGGTCAATACCGCCGTGCGGTTGCCGGCGTTCGTGATGATCATCGCCGCGCTGACCACCTGCATCGAGCTGCTGATGCAGGCCTTCACCTACGAGCTGTACCAGATCCTTGGCATCTTCATCCCGCTGATCACCACCAACTGCGTGATCCTCGGCCGCGCCGACGGCTTCGCCGCCAAGCACAACCCGCTGCTCGCCGGCTTCGACGGCCTGATGATGGGCCTGGGCTTCGGCGCGGTGCTGGTGCTGCTCGGCAGCCTGCGCGAGCTGTTCGGCACTGGCGCCGTGTTCGCCAACATGCACCTGTTGTTCGGACCGCTGGCGGCGGACTGGCAGGTTACCCTCTTCCCTGAATACAAGGGCTTTCTGCTGGCTATCCTGCCGCCCGGCGCCTTTATCGTGCTGGGCCTGCTGATCGCCCTGAAGAACCGCGTCGACGAGCTGTTGGCCGAACGGGCCAAGGCCCGCCAACCCCAGGTCGTCGCGCACAGCCGGCGGGTACGGGTGACCGGGGTGATCGAATGACCGCCACCTGCTGCGAGCGGCAAGCGCCAAGCACGCCTGAGCTTGCGTTCCCCTCCTACGCACTTGGCGCTTGTCGCTCGACCCTTGGGGCTCTCCCATGAACGCCACCAAACGCCTGGAAATCTTCCGTCGCCTGCATGAAGACAACCCCGAGCCGAAGACCGAACTGGCCTACAGCTCACCCTTCGAGCTGCTGATCGCCGTGATCCTTTCCGCCCAGGCCACCGATGTCGGGGTGAACAAGGCCACCGCTCGGCTGTTCCCGGTAGCCAATACCCCCGAGGCGATCCATGCCCTGGGCGTGGACGGGTTGTCGGAGTACATCAAGACCATCGGGCTCTACAACAGCAAGGCAAAGAACGTCATCGAGACCTGTCGGCTGTTGATCGAGAAGCACCACAGCCAGGTACCGGAAAATCGTGAAGATCTCGAGGCCCTGCCCGGCGTCGGCCGCAAGACCGCCAACGTGGTGCTCAATACCGCGTTCCGCCAGCCGACCATGGCGGTGGACACGCATATCTTCCGCGTCGCCAACCGCACCAACATCGCCCCCGGCAAGAACGTGCTGGAGGTCGAACGCAAGCTGGTCAAGCACGTGCCCAAGGACTATCTGCTCGACGCACACCACTGGCTGATCCTGCATGGACGCTACGTATGCAAGGCCCGTAAGCCGCTATGCGGCAGTTGCCGCATCGAAGACTTGTGTGAGTACAAACACAAGACGTCGGACGATTGATCTTTCCCCAATCAGAACCGTCATACGATTGAAAAAATCTTTTTTACCCGCTCCGGCTTTGTCGCTATAAGGTGCGCCAATGGCACCTTGTAGCCTGGAGTGAAAAAACATGGCGACTGACAAAGCTGATATCGAACTCGAAGATGACTTCATCGCAGAGGATGGCGAAGACGCCGGCGAGGCCACCGTCGAGGTAGCCAAGACCAACCTGACCAAACGCCGCATCATCGATAACTACCTGGAAGAGCGCCGCCTGCAGAAGCAACTGGCGGACTTCGATTTCGACCTCTAGCTTCCTGCCCCAAAGCCCCGCTCCGGCGGGGCTTTTCGCATTCAACGCACCGTCATCCGACCGCCCGCAGGCGGCGGCGGGCGCATTTGTTGGCATACATGGCCGCATCCGCCTCGGTCAGCAGCCCTTCGAGTCCCTCGTTGGCCCGCAGCGAGGACTCGGCAATGCCCACGCTCAGCGACAACGGTCCTCCTGCACTGCTGCGCCGGAAGCTGGCGAGGGCCGAGCGCAGGCGATGTTGAACAGCCTCGCTGCTGCTGTAGTCGGTGGCCAGCACGACGAACTCGTCGCCCCCCAGGCGCGCCACGACGTCGGTGCTGCGGAACAACCCTTTCAGGAACCGCGCCGCATCGATCAGCAGCGCATCGCCGGCGGCATGCCCCAGGCGGTCGTTTTCCTGCTTGAGATAGTCGAGGTCGGCGTACAACAGCAAGCAGCGGCTCTGCCTACGCACCGCCGCCTCCAGCTCGCGCTCGGCCAACAACAGAAAACCACGCCGGTTGTAAAGCCCGGTCAGCTCGTCGGTCAGCGACAGCTGGCGCACCGCCGCCTCGGCTCGCTCCCGCTCCTGTATTTCCGCCAGTAATTGCCGGTTGGAATCGGCGAGCTGTTCGGTCCGCTGCTCGACCCGCCGCTCCAGTTCGCTATAGACCTGCACGTTTTCCAGGGCCACGGAGGTCGAGTCCGCCAGCGCCTGCAGCACCTGAACCTGCTGCGGCGTGGCCCGATATCGCTGGGCCCAGTAAGTGCCTATGGCGCCGATCGGCTCAAGGGTGCGAATCGGCACCATCACCAGGCTTTTAACGAAGGTCGGCCGGTAGGCCTCGTGGGGAATGCGAGGGTCTTCGTAGATATCCTCGATGACCGTCGCCTGCCGGTTGAGCATTGCCCAACCGCTGATGCAGGCCTCCAGAGGAAAGCGCTGCCCCTTCCACAGAGGGGCAATGGCGTCTTCGTCCTTGTAGAAACACATCCCGCTGTCGCGCAGGACGAAGGTAGCGCCGTCGGCCCCACCCAGCTCGCGGGCTGCGTGGCGGACGATCTCCGCCACGCGATCCAGATCGCGGGCCAGAGATAGCTCCTGCACTGCATGGATCAGCCGCTCCACGTGCATTTGTTCGCTCATGGCACACCTCGCTCGCCATGGCAAAAGGCGTTTTTTGTAAGCCATGGCTTACAAAAGCCTAGCAGCTATCAGTCGCTCCGCTTAGGCGAAAGCAGCTCTACCTTATAGCCATCCGGATCCTCGACGAAGGCCAGGATGCTGGTGCCATGCTTCATCGGGCCCGGCTCGCGGGTGATCTTGCCACCGCGGGAACGAATGTCCTCGCAGGCCTTGTACACGTCTTCGACCTCCAGCGCGATATGGCCATAGCCCGTACCCAGCTCGTATTGATCGACGCCCCAGTTATAGGTCAGCTCGATGACGCTGTTGTGCGCCTCGTCGCCGTAACCGACGAAGGCCAGGGTGAACTGGCCGTCCGGGTAGTCCTTGCGGCGCAGCAGGGTCATGCCCAGCACCTCGGTGTAGAAGGCGATGGACTTGTCCAGGTCGCCGACGCGCAGCATGGTATGCAGCAATCTCATCAGGTCTTCCTCGTATATGCCGCTTTTGGCGGTCTGGAAACGCACAACCCCGGCGGTGGCCGGGGTTGTGCGGGAGCTTAACGCAGCTTGCAGGCGGCCTAGAACAGCTTGCGGCCCTTGCCGGCCGCGATACGCATGCGCAGCGCATTGAGCTTGATGAAGCCGGCAGCGTCCGCCTGGTTGTAGGCGCCGCCATCTTCCTCGAAAGTGGCGATATTAGCGTCGAACAGCGAGTCGTCGGACTTGCGGCCGACGACGATGACGTTGCCCTTGTACAGCTTCAGGCGTACCACGCCATTCACGCTGGCCTGGGACGCATCGATCATCTGCTGCAGCATCAGGCGCTCCGGGCTCCACCAATAGCCGGTGTAGATCAGGCTGGCGTATTTCGGCATCAGCTCGTCTTTCAGGTGGGCCACTTCGCGGTCCAGGGTGATGGACTCGATGGCGCGGTGGGCACGCAGCATGATAGTGCCGCCGGGGGTTTCGTAGCAGCCGCGGGACTTCATGCCGACGTAGCGGTTCTCGACGATGTCCAGACGACCGATGCCGTTCTCGCCGCCGATGCGGTTCAGCTCGGCGAGCACGGTGGCCGGGCTCATGTCCTTGCCATCGATGGCGACGATGTCACCGGCACGATAGGTCAGTTCGATATAGGTGGGAGTGTCCGGGGCGGCTTCCGGGGACTTGGTCCACTTCCACATGTCCTCTTCGTGCTCGGTCCAGGTGTCTTCCAGCACGCCGCCTTCATAGGAAATGTGCAGCAGGTTGGCATCCATGGAGTACGGCGACTTCTTCTTGCCGTGGCGCTCGATCGGAATCTCATGCTTGGCCGCGTAGTCCATCAGCTTCTCGCGGGACAGCAGGTCCCACTCGCGCCAAGGGGCGATGACCTTGACGCCTGGCTTGAGCGCGTAGGCGCCCAGTTCGAAACGCACCTGGTCGTTGCCCTTGCCGGTGGCGCCGTGGGAGATGGCGTCGGCGCCGGTCTCGTTGGCGATCTCGATCAGGCGCTTGGCGATCAGCGGGCGGGCGATGGAAGTGCCCAGCAGGTACTCGCCCTCGTAGACGGTGTTGGCGCGGAACATCGGGAAGACGAAGTCGCGGACGAATTCTTCGCGTAGATCATCGATGTAGATTTCCTTGACGCCCATGGCCTGCGCCTTGGCGCGGGCCGGCTCGACCTCCTCGCCCTGGCCGAGGTCGGCGGTGAAGGTCACCACCTCGCAGCCATAGGTTTCCTGCAACCACTTGAGAATCACCGAAGTATCCAGGCCACCGGAATACGCCAGGACTACCTTCTTTACGTCCGCCATGCCATCACTCCACGGGTTGTACGGAAAACCCCGGATTCTACTGCCCATGGCGGTGGTTTTACAGGGGCGCGACAGCTTCGGACGATAAGGCGACGGGGACTTTCAGCAACGCGACTATCCAGTCACATTCTGGGCGCGCTTCACGCCAGCTGCCGGGGCCGGTTCTTCGGAGGCCGCCTCGCGCTCCAGGCGCATGGTCACCCGCCGGTTTTTCGCCCGGTTGGCTTCGCTGGTGTTCGGCACCAATGGGTAGCGCTCGCCATGAAAACGCAGGGTGATATGCTGCTCCGGCACGCCATTGGCCTTGAGGTACTCCATCACCGCCAATCCGCGGCGACGGGACAGGTCGCGGTTCTCCAGACGATTGCCGCTATTGTCGGAGTGGCCGTCGAGGGTGATGCGGTTGACGCTGGGATCCTCCCTGAGAAACTCAAGGATGATGTCCAGCTTGGCTCGCGCCATGTCGTCGAGCGCGGTGCCGGCGCTGGGAAAGCCGATCTGGGTCTGGCGGATCTGGTCGAAGTTCACCGGCAGCAGCTTGGCCGTGCACGCCAGGTAATCGTCGTAGGCCTTGCCGAACTTGGCCGGCAGCAACCTCACCTCCAGCCGTTCCCCGCCATGCAAGGTGCGATGCCGCACCAGCGGGCTGCGGCCTTCCATCAAACCGTTGAGCAAGCGGGCCGCCTGCTCCTGGGTACTGTTGAACGGCGTGTCACCGCTGCCGACCGTGACCGGCCCCAGGTTGATATCGCCGCGCCCGGGCTGCCAGGGCGCGGCAGCCGCCAGCAGGGTGGCCGAACCGGTACCGAGCCAGCGTTCCCGGGCTTTCAGGCGAAAGGTCGCCTGCTCGCCGGCACGCCGCACGAACTCGCCACTGCCGAACTGCGTGATGGCCTGCGACAAGCGGCACTCGAAACGATCACCCTCGACCGTCCACTCCACCTTCTCCAGCCGGGTCTGAAAGGAAATGGCAGCGGCCGGCAAACTGACCGGCAGGCAGACGAACAGACTGAAGAGGGCGAGATGGCGGCGCACGGCGGGCTCCACGGCAACGGTGGCGTTCCTTTGCTGTATCGGTGCGACGGAGGAAAACTTGAACCGGGAATCCGCCGCCTCACGGGGGCCCAGTGGCCGCCGGGCGAACGGCGACGTGCCGCGGCGGGGCTTTTCCGGTAGCATGCAGGCCACGTTTTACCCGCCTGGAAGCCCCCATGCTCGACCGCCTCACCCTGCTGCGCCCTGACGATTGGCACATCCACCTGCGCGACGGCGCTGCCCTCAAGCACACCGTGGCCGACGTGGCGCGCACCTTCGCCCGCGCCATCATCATGCCCAATCTGGTACCGCCAGTGCGCAACGCCGCCGAGGCGCATGCCTATCGTCAGCGCATCCTCGACGCGCGCCCCGCTGGCAATGCCTTCGAGCCGCTGATGGTGCTCTACCTCACCGATCGCACCAGCCCGGACGACGTGCGCGCAGCCAAGGCCAGCGGTTACGTCTACGCCGCCAAGCTCTATCCGGCCGGCGCCACCACCAACTCCGACTCCGGCGTCACGCAGTTGGACAACATTTTCCCGGCCCTGGAGGCCATGGCCGAAGTCGGCCTGCCGCTACTGGTGCATGGCGAAGTCACCCGCGCCGAGATCGACGTGTTCGACCGCGAAAAGGCCTTCATCGACGAGCAGCTGTCCCGCGTGGTCGAGCGCTTCCCGAGCCTGCGAGTGGTGCTCGAGCACATCACCACAGCCGACGCCGTGCAGTTCGTGCAAGGTGCAGCGGCCAACGTCGGCGCCACCATCACCGCTCATCACCTGCTGTATAACCGAAACCACATGCTGGTCGGCGGTATCCGTCCGCACTTCTACTGCCTGCCAATCCTCAAGCGCAACACCCACCAGGAGGCTTTGTTGGATGCAGCGGTGAGCGGCAATCCAAAGTTCTTCCTCGGCACCGACTCGGCGCCCCATGCCCAGCATGCCAAGGAGGCCGCCTGCGGCTGCGCCGGCTGCTATACCGCCTATGCGGCCATCGAGCTGTATGCCGAGGCGTTCGAACAACGCAACGCGCTGGACAAGCTGGAGGGCTTCGCCAGTCTGCATGGCCCCGATTTCTACGGCCTGCCGCGCAACACCGAGACCATTACGCTGGTCCGAGAGGAATGGACAGCCCCGGCCAGCCTGCCCTTCGGCGAACAGACGGTCATTCCGCTGCGCGCCGGCGAGAAGCTGCGCTGGCGCCTGCAGGAGAAACCGGCGTGAGCGAAGACCAAGACCTGTATGACGAAGAACTCGACGGCAACCTGCCGAACGGCCCGCGCCACCCGATGGCGCGGCGTTTCCGCGGCTACCTGCCGGTAGTGGTCGACGTCGAGTGTGGCGGTTTCAACGCCGCCACCGATGCCCTGCTGGAAATCGCCGCCGTGACCATCGGCATCGACGAGCAAGGCTTCCTGTTTCCCGAGCACAGCCATTTCTTCCGGGTCGAGCCCTTCGAGGGCGCAAACATCGAAGCGGCAGCGCTGGAGTTCACCGGCATCAAGCTCGACCACCCGCTGCGCATGGCGGTCACCGAGGAGCATGCGCTGCAGGAAATTTTCCGCGGCGTGCGCAAGGCGGTGAAATCCAACGGCTGCAAGCGCGCCATCCTGGTTGGCCACAACAGCAGCTTCGATCTGGGATTCCTCAACGCGGCCGCGGCTCGCACGGCCCTCAAGCGCAACCCCTTTCACCCGTTCTCGAGCTTCGACACCGCCACCCTGGCCGGCCTCGCCTATGGCCAGACCGTGCTGGCCAAGGCTTGCCAGGCGGCCGGTATCGAGTTCGACGGGCGCGAAGCCCACTCGGCTCGCTACGACACCGAGAAGACCGCCGAGCTGTTCTGCGGCATCGTCAACCGCTGGAAGGAACTCGGCGGCTGGGATGAATTCGACGAGTAAATCCTGATCGACGCACACAAAAAACCCGGCAACAGCCGGGTTTTTCGTATCCGCAGCCGCAGCCGCAGCCGCCTTACAGGTTGCTGGCGTTTTCGGACAGGTACTTGGCCACACCTTCCGGGGATGCGGTCATGCCCTTGTCGCCTTTCTTCCAGTTGGCCGGGCAGACTTCGCCGTGCTCTTCGGTGAACTGCAGGGCATCGACCAGGCGCAGCAGCTCGTCCATGTTGCGGCCCAGCGGCAGGTCGTTAACGATCTGCGAACGTACGACGCCGTTCTTGTCGATCAGGAAGGCACCGCGGAAAGCCACGCCGTCTTCGGACTCGACATCGTAGGCCTTGGCGATTTCATGTTTCACGTCGGCAGCCAGGGTGTACTTGACCGGGCCGATGCCGCCCTTCTCCACCGGAGTGTTGCGCCAGGCGTTGTGGCTGAAGTGGGAGTCGATGGACACACCGATCACTTCCACGTTGCGCGACTGGAAGTCCGGAATACGGTGATCCAGAGCAATCAGCTCGGACGGGCAGACGAACGTGAAGTCCAGCGGGTAGAAGAACACCAGGCCGTACTTGCCTTTGATGGCGGAAGACAGCGTGAAGCTGTCGACGATTTCGCCATTGCCCAGCACAGCCGCAACGGTGAAGTCAGGCGCTTTTTTACCTACGAGTACGCTCATTCCAGATCTCCTTGAGTAACGAGTGAAGCGCGGGACCGGTATCCAACCATCACGTGAGGCGGCCCGCGGCACAGGGCCGTTCATCATACACCGCGATTTTGGGCAGCGCCCACCGCATTTGCGCCCGCCTTCGCCTTCGCTAAGCCACTGCTATATATAGGGTTTTTCCGGGAGCGACCGATTCTCTGGAAACTTTGACAATCATTCTCATTCTGATTAGTATCCTTTTCATCGAAACCTCTTGCACGGGTTGCCCCCATGTACGTCTGTCTCTGCCAAGGTGTCACCGACGGTCAAATTCGCGAAGCAATCTTCGAGGGTTGCTGTAGCTACCGAGACGTGCGCGACAGCCTCGGAGTCGGCACCCAATGTGGCAAGTGTGCTTGCCTGGCCAAGCAGGTCGTGCGCGAGACCCTGTCCGAGGTGCAAAGCAGCCAGGGCGTACAGACCTATTCCCCCGGCTTCGTCGCCGCCTGAGTGGATATCGCTGTAAAGAACCGGACCTTGCGTCCGGTTTTTTTATGTCGCCGAAGACAGCGACCATCGGCGTTTCCAACCGGCGCCCAATAGTCCCTAAATATCAGTCAGTTATCAGCAAGACGCAGAACTTAAACGTTCCTATTAAGATTTAATTTCCCTTTACATTCAATCAGTTAGGTTGACATCCCCCATCTGCGCGACCAGACTTTCAGGCCATTCCATCACGCAGTGGCAGGACTCCCCATGAAAGGCGACAAGAAAGTCATCCAGTATCTGAACAAGATCCTCGGCAACGAACTGGTGGCAATCAACCAATACTTCCTGCATGCCCGCATGTATGAGGACTGGGGCCTGAAGAAGCTTGGCGAGCACGAGTACCACGAATCCATCGACGAGATGAAGCACGCCGACAAGCTGATCAAGCGTATCCTGTTCCTCGAAGGCCTGCCCAACCTGCAGGACCTGGGCAAGCTGATGATCGGCGAGAACACCAAGGAAATGCTGCAAAGCGACCTGAACCTGGAAATGCAGGCGGTGCCCGACCTCAAGGAAGCCATTGCCTATTGCGAGAGCATCGGCGACTACGGCAGCCGGGAATTGCTGGAGGAGATCCTCGAGTCCGAGGAAGAGCATATCGACTGGCTGGAGACCCAGCTCGGCCTGATCACCAAGGTGGGCATGGAGAACTATCTGCAATCGCAGATGGACGAATAGCCCTCCAAGAATGAGCCATGCGCCCGGGCCAGCTGCCCGGGCGTTTCGTTTCTTTGCGCAGAAATTCAGATGCTGGAAGAGATCGCTGTGGATGTAGTGAACTACAGCTCAGTCAACCGCTGATGGCTGCAATGAAAAAGCCCCGCACTTGGCGGGGCCTTTTTCATTACCGGACTGGACTCAGGCGTCGGCCTTGTTCACCGCGTTCTTGATCAGGGTCTGCAGCTCGCCCTTCTCGAACAGCTCGGTGAGGATATCGCTGCCGCCGACCAGTTCACCGTCGACCCACAGCTGCGGGAAGGTCGGCCAGTTGGCGTACTTCGGCAGGTTCGCGCGAATTTCCGGATTCTGCAGGATGTCGACATAGGCGAACTTCTCGCCACAGGACATGACCAACTGCGCGGCGCGGGCCGAGAAGCCGCATTGCGGGGCGTTCGGCGAGCCCTTCATGTACAGCAGCACAGTGTTGTTGGCGATCTGCTCTTTGATGGTTTCGATGATATCCACGGTGCACCTCAGCTCATTCCGACTCATCTGCCCGACCCAACGGCCGGCACGGTGGCCGCATTGTAACGGAAAGCCGAGCAGTCTGCTCAGCCTTGCCGGAGGCGGCCCTAGGCCGCCTCTACCTCGACCGGCACGCCGTTGAGCACAGCGTTGCCGGACACCGCGTCGATCAGCCGCTCATCGGTCAGGTCGTTGGCGCTGGCGCCCGGTTGCGCGCTGGCAATGGCCATCTGCACGCCGGGGCGCGCATGCCCCCAGCCATGGGGCAAGCTGACCACGCCAGGCATCATCTCGTCGCTGGCGGCCACCTCCACTTCGATGGCGCCCACCCGCGAACGTACCCGTACCCGCTGGCCGTCGGCCAGGCCACGGGAGGCCAGGTCTTCGGGATTCATCAGCAGTTGGTGACGCGGCTTGCCCTTCACCAGGCGATGGTAGTTGTGCATCCATGAATTGTTGCTGCGTACATGGCGACGACCGATCAGCATCAGCTCGCCGACAATCGGCGGCCGCTCGGCGGTGAACCGCGCCAGATCGGCCATCAGCAGAGCAGGCGCGGCCTGCACGGTGCTGTTCGGCGTGCGCAGGCGCGCGGCCAGGCTGGGCTTGAGCGGCCCCAGGTCGATGCCGTGGGGATGATCGCGCAGCATGGCCAGGCTGAGCTTCTGCTCGGACTGGTCACCGTAGCGACCCATGCGCAGCCCCATATCCACCAGTTGCTCCGGCGGCATGGTCGCCTTCAGCTCCACACCGGTCCTGGCCGCGAAGGCCTGGGCCAGGCCGACGAAGATTTCCCAGTCGTGCAGCGCACCGGCCGGCTTGGCCAGCACCGCTTCGTTGAAGCGGCTGACGTTGCGCACGGCGAAGCTGTTGAACGTCATGTCGTAGTGATCGTGCTCCAGCGGTGCGGTCGGCGGCAGGATCAGATCGGCATAGCGGGTCGTTTCATTTATATAGGGGTCGATGCTGAGCATGAACTCCAGGCCATCGAGCGCCTGCTCCAGCTGCCGGCCATTGGGCGTCGACAGCACCGGATTGCCGGCGACGGTGATCAACGCGCGAATCTGCCCCTCCCCAGGCGTCAGCATCTCCTCGGCCATCGCCGCCACCGGCAGTTCCCCGCCGTACTCCGGCAACCCGGAAACCCGGCTGCGCCAGCGGTCGAAATGGGTGCCCGAACTGGAGGACGTCAGGTCGATGGCCGCCTCGGTGCACAGGGCGCCACCCTCGCGGTCGAGATTGCCGGTCACCAGGTTGATCAGTTGCACCAGCCACTGGCAGAGGGTGCCAAACGCCTGGGTGGAAATGCCCATGCGACCGTAGCACACCGCCTTGTCGGCAGCGGCGAAGTCGCGGGCCAACTGGCGGATGCTGGCGGCCGGCACGCCGCAGCGCTGGGCCATGGCCTCGGCGGTCAATGCGGAGATCGCCTGACGCACCTCGTCGAGGCCTTCCACCGGCAAGTGGGTTTCCCGGGTCAGGCCTTCCTCGAACAGCGTATTGAGTACGCCGAACAGCAATGCTGCATCTTGCCCAGGGCGTACGAACAGATGTTGATCGGCGATGGCTGCCGTCTCGCTGCGGCGCGGATCGACCACCACGACCTTGCCGCCGCGGGCCTTGATCGCTTTCAGGCGCTTTTCCACATCCGGCACGGTCATGATGCTGCCATTGGAGGCCAGCGGGTTGCCGCCGAGGATCAGCATGAAGTCGGTATGGTCGATGTCCGGAATCGGTAGCAGCATGCCGTGGCCGTACATCAGCAGGCTGCTCAGGTGGTGGGGCAGTTGGTCCACCGACGTGGCGGAAAAGCGGCTGCGGGTCTTCAGCAGTCCGAGGAAGTAGTTGCCATGGGTCATCAGCCCATAATTGTGCACGTTCGGATTGCCGTGATAGGTGGCCACGGCGCCCTGGCCGTAGCGGGCCTGGATGTCGCTGAGCCGTTCGGCGACCAGGTCGAAGGCTTCCTGCCACTCGATGGCCTGCCACTCGCTGCCGACGCGGCGCATGGGCTGGCGCAGGCGGTCGGGATCGTTCTGGATGTCCTGCAGGGCCACGGCCTTGGGGCAGATATGGCCGCGACTGAAGCTGTCCTGGGCGTCGCCCTTGATGGAGAGAATACGCTGACTGCCGTCGGCCTGGGTCTCGGTCTCGATGGTCAGACCGCAGATGGCTTCGCAGAGATGGCACGCACGGTGATGGAGGGTCTTGCTCATTGGCCTGGCCTCGATTCTTCTGGTTCTAGTCGACCGGTCGGGTCGATGGGAAATCCAGACTATGGGCGCAGGCGGGGGAATTGACCAGCAGGGTCAGTTTCATGAATCGGCAGGCATCATGCCTGCCGATTCGACGCAGTCCTTAACGGATAGCGGTGACGGTACCTTTGTTGCCGGTCACTTTGACGTTCACGGCTTTGTACACGAAGTAATCCTGCACGCTAACTTCGTAGCGCGGAGCGACGATCAGGTCGGCACCGGAGGATTTGACAGCCTTGTAAGCGGCTGCGGACTTGGCGGTAGCAACCGGGTCGAGACCCAGAGCGAAACCACCCTCACCACCACCATAGGTCACGCCGTCGGCGAACTGAGTGTCGCCACCCAGCTTGATCACACCGAACAGGATGTTCACGGACGACTGGCCGGAGATGGACTCGCCGACTTTGACGTCAGCCTTCAGGCTGGTTTTGACTTCACCGTTCAGCGGAGCGGTCGGCTGGCTGACGTTCTGGCTGGCGCAACCGGTCAGCAGAGCGAGGGCGGAGAAGGCGGCGGCGTAGGCTACTTGTTTCATGCAAAACTCCTTTGCATTGAAAGATCCATGGATGTCCCCTAGCGGGGCAATGCATTGCCTCGAAAAGGCGGGCGCATGGTAGGAGCCCACCCGGAAAAGGTTCAAGCCGCCATGTCAGATTTGTGACACCTCCCGCATTAGCGGGAAAATACCGTGTCCGGAGCGCCGCTCGGTGTGTCTGCGGCGGGCAATTTGCGCCTGTGCGTAATTTCCTTATAAGATCGCGCCTTCCCCGTTGTCGCCCCCGCGCGGCCCATTGCCGCAGGTCCCGTCCCTTTTCCCTCGTAAAAGCCCCCTGGACCCGCGGCCCGTTGCAGAAAGGTAGTTGATGATGAGCGCTAGGCATTTTCTCTCGCTGATGGACTGCACGCCCCAGGAACTGGTTGGCCTGCTGCGCCGCGCCATCGAGCTGAAGGACCTGCGCAACCGCGGCGTATTGTTCGAGCCGCTGAAGAACCGCGTACTGGGCATGATCTTCGAGAAGGCGTCTACCCGTACCCGCCTTTCCTTCGAAGCCGGCATGATCCAGCTCGGCGGCCAGGCGATCTTCCTGTCGCCGCGCGACACGCAGCTCGGCCGCGGCGAGCCGATCGGCGATTGCGCCCGGGTCATGTCACGCATGCTCGACGTGGTGATGATCCGCACCTTCGCCCACAGCAACCTCACCGAGTTCGCCGCCCACTCCCAGGTACCGGTGATCAATGGCCTGTCGGACGACCTGCATCCCTGCCAATTGCTCGCCGACATGCAAACCTTCCTCGAACATCGCGGTGCGATCCAGGGCAAGACGGTGGCCTGGGTCGGCGATGGCAACAATATGTGCAACACCTATATAGAAGCGGCGATGCAGTTCGACTTCCAGCTCAAGGTCGCCTGCCCGGAAGGCTACGAGCCGAATGCCGAGTTCCTCGCCAAGGCCGGCGATCGCGTGCAGGTGCTGCGCGACCCGCGCGAAGCGGTGGCGGGCGCGCACCTGGTGAGCACCGACGTCTGGACGTCGATGGGACAGGAAGAAGAAAGTGCACGCCGCCTGGCGCTGTTCAAGCCCTACCAGGTGACCCGCGAACTGCTCGATGCCGCCGCCCCGGACGTGCTGTTCATGCACTGCCTGCCCGCCCATCGCGGTGAAGAGATCAGCGAAGACCTGCTCGACGACCCGCGCTCGGTAGCCTGGGACCAGGCGGAAAATCGCCTGCACGCGCAGAAGGCGCTGCTGGAACTGCTGGTCGAGCCGGCCTACCACCACGCATGAGCCACGACCTGCTGCTGAACCTGCGCAACCTCGCCTGCGGCTATGGCGAGCAACGTGTGGTGCAGGACCTCAACCTGCACCTGAACAGCGGCGACATCGGCTGCCTGCTCGGTCCCTCCGGCTGCGGCAAGACCACCACTCTGCGCGCCATCGCCGGCTTCGAGCCAGTGCGCGAAGGCGAGATCCAGCTCGGTGGAGAAGTCATCTCCCGCCCCGGCTTCACCCTGGCGCCGGAGAAGCGCCGGATCGGCATGGTGTTCCAGGACTACGCCCTGTTCCCGCACCTGTCGGTGGCCGAGAACATCGCCTTCGGCATTCGCAAGCAGCCGGACTGCGAGCGCATCACCGCCGAGCTGCTGGAACTGGTCAAGCTGACCCACCTGGGCAAGCGCTACCCCCACGAACTGTCCGGCGGCCAGCAGCAACGCGTGGCCCTGGCCCGCGCCCTGGCGCCCGAGCCGCAGTTGCTGCTGCTCGACGAACCGTTCTCCAACCTAGACGGTGAGCTGCGCCGCCGACTCAGCCATGAGGTGCGCGACATTCTCAAGGCACGCGGCACCAGCGCGATCCTGGTCACCCATGACCAAGAAGAAGCCTTCGCCGTCAGCGACCACGTCGGGGTCTTCAACCAGGGGCGCCTGGAGCAGTGGGATACGCCGTTCAACCTCTACCACGAGCCGCTGACGCCCTTTGTCGCCAGCTTCATCGGCCAGGGCTATTTCATTCGCGGCCAGTTGCACAGCCCGGAAGCGGTGCAGACCGAACTGGGCATGATCAGCGGCAACCGTGCCTACCTCTGGCCCATCGGCAGCGCGGTGGACGTGCTGCTGCGCCCGGACGATATCGTCTACGACCCGGATAGCCCACAGAAGGCACGCATCGTCGGCAAGACCTTCCTCGGCGCCGCCACCCTCTACCGCCTGCAACTGGCCACCGGCAGCCAGCTGGAGTCGTTGTTCCCCAGCCACGCCGACCATCTGCCCGGCGAGGAAGTCGGTATTCGCGTGGCCGCCGATCACCTGGTGGCGTTCCCCGCCCTCGGCAGCGTCGCAGCCCACGTGGCGCTGCCGGAATCCGGCGTGCGTCGCTACAGCAGCACCAATTGATCGCGGCCGTTGTGCTTGGCCTGGTAAAGCGCACTATCGACCCGTAGCAGGCTGTCTTCCCACTGTTCGCCAGGACGATAGGCGCTGATGCCCACCGACAAGGTCAGGCGCAGCGCCGGGCACTGGTCCCACTCGACGCCGGCCAGGCGCTGGCGCAAGCGCTCGAGCATCAGCACCGCGCCGGCTTCGTCGGTGCGCGATAGCACCAGCAGGAACTCCTCGCCGCCCAGCCGTGCAACGAAATCGACATCGCGCACCGCTCCTTCCAGCAGGCGCGACAACTGGCGCAGCACCGCATCGCCACCGGCATGGCCGTAGCGGTCATTGACGCGTTTGAAGTAGTCGATATCCACCAGGCACAGCACGAAACCGTAGTCGCCGCGATCGGCCAGCGCCTTCTGCTGGCCGAGCACTTCCTTGGCATAGCGGCGATTGCAGAGGCCGGTCAGCTCGTCGGTGATGGCCAAGCGCTGAATGCAGTCCAGCGCCTGGCGCAGGTCGCGATTACGCAGCTGCAGCGCGCGGCGCAAGCCGCTCATTTCGACGCCGAGCACCGATACGCCGATCAGCAGGACGAAGAACCCCACCGCATAGAGCCATTCGTAGCGCGGTTCGATGAGCGCATCACGCTCTGCCAGCGCCAGGAGCAACAGGGCATAGCAGAGCGCACTGAACAGCCCGACACGCACGAAGCCGCCGAGGTCCAGGCCGAAGGCGCCGAAGATCACCACCAGCAAAACCATCATCAGGAACAGCGAACGCAGTTCGTCGGCGAAATAGGCGCTGACGAACACCACGCCGATGGCCCAGCACATCTGCGGCAGGGTCAGGCTCGGGTCGCGAAAACGCAGGTTGAAATTGGCCCAGGTGGCCAGCAGGAAAGCGCTGCAGCTCGCCAGCACCACGAAGCTCAGCAGCAACATGCCGCGCAAGCCGAGCTGCATGAAGCCGGCGGCAAAGGCCAGCCAGCAGAGCAACAGATGCATCAGGGAAGCGCTGCTGGCCAGAAGCGTGCGGCGCACGCGCACAAGCTGTTTTCGGGAGGGCTGCATCGGCACTCCTTCTCCAACGGGGAAGTGCCGGCAGTATAGCCAGCACGCAGGCATCGCCGGTCAGGGCAAGTACAGGCTGCCGCTGGCGACCAGGATCGCGTGGCCGGCGATCATTACCCGCTCGCCTTCCAGTCGGCACAGGAGTTCGCCGCCACGGGCCGAACACTGGTAGGCGCTCAGCTCCGGCTTGCCGAGCCGTTGTGCCCAGTAGGGGATCAGGCTGCAATGGGTGGCACCGGTCACCGGGTCCTCGTCAATGCCGATGTCTGGCGCGAAGAAGCGCGAGACAAAATCGTGCCGTTCTCCGGGAGCGGTTATCACCACGCCCTGCCAGGGTAGGCGGGCAATGGCGGCGAAGTCGGGGCGACAGTCGCGCACCGCCCGCTCGGATTCGAGCAGCACGATCAGCTTGTTGGTGGCCAGCGTAGCGTTGGGCGCCACGCCCAGCGCCTGCTCCAGGCCCTCGGGCGTGTCCACCGGCGCGGGCGGCTGCGCGGGAAAGTCCAGCACCAGGCGCTCGCCTTCGCGGGTCACCCGCAGCGGACCGGACTGGCAGGTGAAGTCCAGCGTGTCACCCGTCTCGCCATGACAGTTGAACAAGGCAAAGGCACTCGCCAGGGTGGCGTGACCACATAGCGGCATCTCGACCTCGGGGGTGAACCAGCGAATGTGCCAAGCCGCACCCTCCTTCACCACGAACGCGGTCTCCGCCAAGTTGTGTTCGGCGGCGATCTGCTGCATCACCTCGTCCGCCAACCAGGCATCGAGACGGTAGACCACCGCCGGGTTGCCGCCGAACGGGTGCTGACTGAAGGCATCGATCTGGTGGAATTCAAGCTGCATGGTGGCTCTCCTTGGCTGCAAAACCCGAAGCATGCCTCGGAACGGCCAGGACCGGTAATACAGCGGCGGCTTTTTATGGCGCAACAGCGCCCGGCGCTTGCACCGTCTCAAGTCAGAAACAGCCCAGACGAGCCGCTGGATGGCTCGGCGCTTTCATGTTTTATCCTTGAATATCATCAGGTTATGAACAATGGCACGGTGCCTGCTATGGCAGCCAGCGGTCAGCACAACGGCGTGTCTGCCACAACCGACAACGACGTCACGGCAATCCGACTCCCTGGGGAGCACTGGATGCCGTGGCGTTTTTTTTTGCGTTTCTGGCCCCAAGGAAATCGCCATGCGCCTGATCAAACTTTCCCTGTTGTCCCTGGCCATCGCCAGCACCCTGACTAACCACGCCGTTGCCGCGGAGGACTTCAGCAAGCTGTTCACCGAAGGCAAGCCCATTCTCGACGCCCGCTACCGCTACGAGCACGTCGACCAGGACAACGCCCTCAAGCA
>NZ_JBSKHQ010000019.1:0-115786 GCF_057128665.1 Zestomonas ipomoeae | reverse complement strand
AAGGAGTTTTCCGAGAGGCCTGCACCGGAAGTGGTGCGCATTATAGGCCCCACGAAATCCACGTCAACACTTAAATGCTTCTTTCTGCTGTTATTTCAATTTCGGTTGTCTCTCTATATAGCAGAAAGACGCAGCCGAGCGCCTGGGACGGATAAGGAACCGCTGATCAGCAGCCGGATGGAGGCCTGGCGTCGACGACTTGGCCGAGCTTGAATGGTGACAAAGAGCCGGTTCCCTCACGGGGCTAGTCGCACAAGCGTCGTGTATCGACCAGAATATCTCTAGATTGCCCAACCCAAGCGGCGATGACGGCGAAGCGCACCGAGGCAATTCCGCCTTATGAGGAATGCATGAGCAGCAGCATGGAACACCAGGAGATCGATCTCAACAAACCGCAGAACCAGGATCTGATCTGGGATCTGGACAGCATCGCCCGCCGAGAGCTGGCCGAGCGGTTCATCAAGCTGTTCGAGAACCGCCTGTGTGTCTACTCGGAATCGGTGCGGCAACTCTATACCAATTACAACCTGCACTTCCCCGCCGACCTTGGGCGGAAGATGGTGGTGCTGCCCAACCCCTACGCCTTTCACGACACCCTGCATGGCATCGATGCTATTGCCGTGCGCAAGACCGGACTTTGCGTGCTTCCGGGCGCCGTGCTCGGCAAGCCTGGCCTGTTGCTGACCACCGAGATCAAGGATGGCGGCCCCGCGCCCAGGACCATGCCGTTCAAGCAGGCGTTGGCGCAAATCATCAGCAACCAGAAGAAAATGGGCGATGTGTTCCTGCCGATCCTCATGAAAGGCGACCTGCGCGAGTTCGACCAGCAGATGCCTTACATTCACCTGCATCGTTTGCAGGTGAACAAACTCACTCGCATGTCTTCCTTCGAGCGCGACGACATGCAGCAAACCATTACCCGCAAGCTGTTGATGCTGTACCGACAAGCCGACAGCCTGGCCTGCTGAGAAGCCACCAGCGTCCCGCCACCGCCGCAGACATTGACCCAGCCGACCGCCGATACGGTCGGCCGCGGCAAGACCCCACGTGTTGTCCCTGGCTACAGTCGCGCCATCATTGCCACGGAGAACATCGCAATGCCTTGGTATTTCGAAGCCTCGATCAGCATTCCCCTCGGCCTTCTGCTGGGAAACCTCGTCGAGTGGTCCTTCCATAAATATGTGTTGCATGGCTTGGGCAAGACCCGGGGGACGTTCTGGAGCTTTCATTTCCACGAGCATCACCGCAATGCTCGTCGGCACGTCTTCTATGACCCCTGCTATCGGCGTTTTCCCCTTGGCTGGCATGCGCAAGGCAAAGAAGCCTGGGCGCTGATCGGCGCCAGCCTGATAGTGGCACCCCTGCTACCCGTCGCTCCCTGGCTCACCGCAACATTCTGGTATTGCGCGCTGAACTACTACCTCACCCACAAGAAGGCCCACGACCGGCCAGACTGGGCACGGCAGCACCTGCCTTGGCACTACGATCACCATATGGGCCCGAATCCCCATGCCAACTGGGGGGTGACGAAGCCCTGGTTCGACTGGCTGTTCGGTACCCGCGAGCACTACCTCGGTACGCCCAAGGCACAGGCTCAGGAGCACGCAAGCAAGACCAGCGCCAGCTGAGAACGTACAATCGGCGCCTTTTGACCCGCGACTCGCCCCAGAGCCGCCCGCCGAGGATCGCCAATGTCCCCGCTCGAACTCTTTGCCTCCGCCATCGGCGTGCTCGCCGTGTGGCTCACCGTACGACAGAACCCTTGGTGCTGGCCGCTCGGCCTGGTCATGGTGGTGCTCTACTGCTGGATATTCTTCGAGGTGAAGCTGTATTCGAACATGCTCTTGCAGGTGTTCTTCGCGGGGACCCAGCTGTATGGCTGGTGGCGCTGGACCCGTGGCGGCGGTGGAGAACAGCAAGGGCTCGCAGTCAGCCGACTGAGCCCCCAGGGCCTGCTTGCCAGCCTGGGCGTGGGCGCCCTCGGCAGCCTGCTATTGGGCTATGGCATGGCTGTTCACACTGATGCAGAGCTGCCTTGGTGGGACGCCGGCCTGACCGCCTTCAGCCTGGTGGCGCAAGTCTGGATGGCCCAGAAACGCCTGGAGTGCTGGGTACTGTGGATCGTGCTGGACCTGCTCTATGCCGCGCAGTTCCTGTTTCAGGCCTACTACCCCACCGCGGTGCTCTACGGACTGTTCGTTCTGCTGGCGATCCAGGGCTGGCGAGCCTGGCGGCGCGACCCGGCGTTGGTGGCCGCATGAAGGTCCTGGTGCTGACCGGCCCGGAATCTACCGGCAAGAGTTGGATGGCCAATCAAATCCAGGCCGCGTTCGGCGGCCTGGTGGTGGGCGAGTACGTGCGCCACTTTATCGACCAGCAGAAGCGGGATACCTGCTACGCCGATATTCCCGCCATCGCCCAGGGCCAACTGCGCTGGGAGGACGCCGCACGAAGCGAGCGCCCACCCTTGCTGATCCTGGACACGCATCTGCTGAGCAATCTGCTCTGGAGCCGAACACTGTTCGGGGACTGCCCAGCCTGGATCGAGGAGCAACTGCTGCAGCGGGAATACCATCAGCACCTGTTGCTCGATCCGCGCGGCGTGCCCTGGGTTGCCGACGGTCAGCGTTGCCAGCCCGAGTTGGCGCAGCGCCTGGCATTTCACCAGGCATGCCGCGACTGGCTGGAGCGAAACCGGCAACCCTATCGAGAATTGGGCGGCGACTGGCAGCAGCGCCGCGAACAGGCGTTCGCCTGCCTGAGAGAATGGTTTCCCGCTGGCTGAAACATGGACTCAGGGCAACAGGACGCTGGCCCAGGCCAGGAGCAGACAGAGCGCCACGGCAATCGTCAGCGGCTTGCGCAACGCGGGATACCACTGCGGGGCGAGCCCCAGCTTGACTGCACGGACATCGGCGAAATAGAGCACGACGAACGCCAGGAGGAACACCGGCAGGACCAGGGCGACCGGCAGACCGCTGGCGACAGCGGCCCAACCGAGCATGGCCGGTATGACCGACAGCCCCAACTGCATTTGGGCGCGCTCGTCAGTCTCCGCGGCACGCATTGCCAGGCCCCAATGAATAGCGCCGAGAAAGGCCAGCATCAGGGCTGCATAATCCAGCAGTGCAGACATGACGAACGGCCGCCACCCCGGTGGGATGATCCAGATGCCTAACGCCCCGCTGAGGAAAGGCACCAGCCCCAGATAACCGAGCTGCACGACCAGTTGGTGGGGGTTCTTGGCTTCGAAAGGGTGCATCGCGGACTCCTGTATCGCCATTTGGCCCGCAGATTAACACGCAAGCGCAACCGCATAGAGGCATGGCAGCCCACGGCCACGCGGCATCAACCGCTACGAGGCAGACGATGGACAGCCACGCGGACGAAAGGTGCAGACGCAACTGCAACTACCGCACTAGAGCAGTTGATGCTTATGCAACAAGCGATAGAAGGTGGGGCGGGAAACCCCCAGGATGCGGGCGGCCAGGCTGAGGTTGTTGCCGTAGCGCGCCAGTGCGTCACACAGCGCCTGGTATTCGGCGCGCCGCTTGTATTCTTCGAGGGTACCCAGCAGGCCGATTGCCGGCGCTTCGCTAGCCAGGCCCAGGTCCTCCGCTTCGATCTGCTCGCCGGTGGCCATCACCAGGCCTCGGCGCACCCTGGCTGCCAGCTCACGTACGTTTCCCGGCCAGGGGTGGCGCCGCATCGCGGCCAATGCCTCTTCGCCGAAGGCCAGGCTGGTCTGGTTGCTACCTACCGCATGACGGGCCAGGAAATAGTTGGCCAGCAGCGCTATATCGCCCTGCCGCTCGCGCAGTGGCTGAAGCGACAGTTGCTTGCGCCCGAGCCAGGCGAGCAGGCGGGGATGAATGTCGGGCTCGACCGAGTCGGCCCCGCTGGCGGCCAACAGCCGCACATCGGCGGCCTGCGCCCGCCCCTGCAGTCGCTTGAACAGTTCCTCTTGCAAGGCCAGGGGTAGATCCTCGAGTTCCGCGAGGTACAGACTGCCGCCTTCCGCCTCGGCGAACTTTCCCGGCCGATGCTGACCGCCGAACAGCTCTACGGCCAGCGCCGCTTCATCCACCAGGGTGCAGTCAAACGTCACGAAGGGTTTGTCGCGGCGCGGCGAATGTCGGTGCAGCTCACGGGCAACCAGTGCCCTGCCGCTGCCGCCTTCGCCTCGGATCCAGACCGGCGCCTCGCCTGCTGCCAGTCGACTCACGCGTTTGCGCAGGTCACGCAGTACCCGGCTCTGCCCCTGCAATTCAGTACCTGGGCCAGCGGCAGCGCGCAACGCGCCCGCGGCCAGCGCTTGCAGCAGGGATTGATGCACGCGCGACGGATCGGCCGGGAGCCGATGCACATCGAAGAACCACTGGCCGACAAAGGCTTCGGCCCTGGCAGTCGGCAACGCCTCATGGCCCAGCAGTGCTACCCATTCAAAGCCGCTCCGACCGATCGCGTGACCGATCGAGCGCGAACTCTGGACATGCTGGGCATGCACGCAGAGCAATCCGACATCGAAACGCTGCGTGCCGATCCGCTGCAGATCGCAGCGAACCGGTCGCCACCCATACCCCTGCCAGTACGGCAACAGACGCTCGCAGACGTCGCAGGTATCGACCAAGCACAGGCGGCGAAGCGCGGCGCCGGTGTCCGACATATCCCTCCTTGGCGCCAATATTTTGAAACCCCAGTAAAAACAGCTATTTGGCGCAGGCAATGTAACGCTAGCAAGAACTTTGGCGCGGCTTGGATCGATTCTCTATAGCGCTAATCTCGTTATGTTTTCGTAACGCACTATGCTCATGGGTGCAGGTTGGAATGGCACCCGGTCGAGCCGTGTTGTCACGCGCGACCGCGGACCGTCGGCCATGCGACGAGAAGGCCCCGAATCACCGATGGCAACTTGCCGCATCCCGGCGATTGGCCTACCGTCTGGCACACAACAAGAACGCCACAAGGAAGTCTGTCCATGTACATACTCCGACGCGCACTCTGGCTGATCCTTTTCCTCGTCCTCGCCGCCCTGGCCGTTGTGCTGTATTACGTCGCCAACCCCAACCTCCCCGGATACCAGCCCCCCGGGCAGCTTCACTATCTCGATCAGTGGAGCCCGCACGCACGGCAGATCTACTACTACACGCCCCAAGGTACGCAGGTGAAAGGCCTGCGCTACGAATGGTTCACCGCGCTCGAGCGGCCGTTCTCCAACGAGAGGTTTTCTGCGCCGGAATACCTGGCCCGCTTCGGTTTCCTCGTCGACCCGCAGCAACAACCCAGCCAGCTCAACCCCGGCAATCTGCCGGTCGGCTTCGCCCGCCACGCGGACCCCAGGACCGGTATCAATTACCTGGACGTAAGCTGCGCCGCCTGCCACACCGGCGAATTGCGCTATCGGGGCCAGGCCGTGCGTATCGATGGCGGCGCCGCGTTGCATTCGCTCGCCTCGACGGTGCCAACCCTGCGTGGCGGCAGCTTCGGCCAGGCACTGGGCGCCAGCATGGTCTTCACCTACTACAACCCGCTGAAATTCAAACGCTTCGCCAAAGCCGTACTGGGCGAGCGCTACCCCAGCGGGCGCGATCAGCTGCGCAGCGAGTTCAAGGCGACGCTGGACAAACTGGTCGCCCAGGCGTGGAACGACACGCACCGCGGCCTCTACCCCACCGAGGAGGGATTCGGGCGCACCGATGCCTTCGGGCGTATCGCCAATACGGTGTTCGGCGATGTCATCGACCCAAGCAACTACCGCGTCGCCAACGGCCCGGTGAGCTATCCGCAGGTCTGGGACATCTGGAAATTCGACTGGGTGCAATGGAACGGCTCGGCGATGCAGCCGATGGCACGCAATCTGGGCGAGGCTCTGGGCGTCGGTGCCCCGGTGAGCATCTTCGATGCCAACGGCCAGCCGGTGGCGGAAAGCGAGCGCTATGCCTCGGGGGTCCGGCTACACGACATCCACACCCTGGAGGAGACCCTCAAGCAGTTGAAGCCTCCGACCTGGCCGGAAGACATCTTCGGCAAAGTCGACCTGGAGCTGGCCAGCCAGGGGCGCGCCCTGTTCGCCGAAAACTGCGCCTATTGCCACGCACCGGATGCCAAGTCGCAGGACGAACGCTTTGCCAAAACCCGCAACCCCGAGTGGCGCATGCGCATCGTGCCGACGCGCATCATCGGTACCGATCCGACCACCGCCGATAACATCGCCGATCACCGCTTCGACATTCGCAAGCTCGGCTGGAGCAAGGAGGAGCTCGGCAAGCTGGATGTGCGCCTGTTCGGCTCCACCCTGGCGGACATCGACCTGGGCAGCATCTCCAGCGCCAAGGGGCTGGCCTACCTTACCGCCTACGTGGAAGACCGTGCCTATCGCGATGCCGATATCGACGCCGAGCAACGCCGTCGCATGAACGGCTATGGCCTGCCGATCGGCGTGCAGGAAAAGCGCGGCTACAAGGCACGGCCGCTGCACGGCATCTGGGCTACGCCGCCGTTCCTGCACAACGGTTCGGTACCGACGCTGTTCCAGTTGCTCTCGCCTGTGGCCGAGCGCGCAAGTGAGTTCTGGGTCGGCAATCGCGAATTCGATCCGAAGTACATCGGCTTTCGCAGCGAGGAGTTCCCCGGCGGCTTCCTGTTCAAGACCTCGATCACCGGTAACGGCAACGGCGGTCACGAATTCCGCGAGGGCTGCCGCCGGGACGGCGTAATCGGCCGGCTCTTGCAGCCCGAGGAACGCTGGGCATTGATCGAGTACCTCAAGGTGCTCGGTGACGCCAGGCTGGAAAACCAGCTCGAACCCCGCGAGGCCAGGGATTGGACTCCCGGCCCCAACTGCCAGGATTGATCCTGGTTCCAGACAGGGACAGCAAACGAGAATAGGGATCGCCCGATGCTCACACGCTTATGGCTTTGGATAGGACGCCTGCTCGGCAAGCTCCTGGCCCTGGTTCTGCTGCTTGGCTTGGCCGCCTGGGGTATCGGCGCGCTGT
This sequence comes from Zestomonas ipomoeae, assembly GCF_057128665.1. Classification (NCBI taxonomy): domain Bacteria; kingdom Pseudomonadati; phylum Pseudomonadota; class Gammaproteobacteria; order Pseudomonadales; family Pseudomonadaceae; genus Zestomonas; species Zestomonas ipomoeae. The sequence continues at coordinate 108,788 of NZ_JBSKHQ010000019.1, read as the reverse complement.
ATTACAACTGGAAGTTCTCCGGCCCGGTTTCGGCCGAGGAAGAGATTCCCCCGGACGAAGCGGTGCGGACCCGAGCGATCATCGAGGACGCCATTCGCGTCGTCGAGCAGCACCGCTCCAATACCCGCGTACTGCGCGACGCCCATGCCAAGGCCCATGGCTGCGTCAAGGCGCAGGTCCAGGTAGTGCCCGACCTCGATCCCGAGCTGCGCCATGGCGTGCTCAGCCAGCCGGGCAAGACCTGGCAAGCCTGGATGCGGCTATCCAACGGCAACGCCTATCCGCAGTTCGACAGCACGCGCGATGCCCGCGGCATGGCCATCAAACTGCTCGACGTACCGGGCGACAAGCTGATTGGCGGCCCGGACCATGCCGGCGAGCAGGACTTCGTCATGTTCAATCACCCGGTGTTCTTCGTGCGCGATGTCGCCGAGTACCAGCAGAATTTCGCCGCCCAGGCCGAAGGCAAGCGGATTCTCGCCTTCCTGCCCGGCTGGGACCCGCGCCACTGGGAAATCCGCCATCTGCTCATCGCCCTGCAGACCCTGGCCCCCGCGCCCGACAGCCCGACCGAAGCGGTGTATAGCTCGGTGTCGCCCTACAAGCTGGGGCCACACAACATCAAGTACCGCGTCGTGCCGGCACCGGAGAACTGCCCAGGCTACGAATTGCCGGAGCCCAATACCGATCTGCCCAACTTCCTGCGCAGCGCGCTCTACCAGCAATTGTCTCTGGACCGCGTCCCGGCCTGCTTCGCCCTACAGGTACAGCGGCAGAACCCGCAGCACTACATGCCCATCGAAGACACCAGCGTGCGCTGGAGCGAGGAAATATCCCCCTTCGAAACCGTCGCCAACATTGTGTTGCCAGCGCAGGACTTCGATAGCACCGAGCAGAACCTGTTCTGCGACAACCTCTCCTTCAACCCCTGGCATGCACTCCCGGAGCACCGGCCGATCGGCGGCATCAATCGGCTGCGCAAGGCGGTGTACGAGGCCGTCAGCATCTATAGAAGGGAGCGCAACGGGGTAGCGCTGCCGCCGGCCCGTGAGTGAACTTTGCCCTGAAGAGCCTTTCGACATGAACGGCCTTTAGGGCAGCACACTTGCGCCGTCAGCGCCCGGCGCCCATCACCCTGGCTGGCCCCCATCGCTCGCCCACCCGCGTTCGATGAAATGACTATCGGCCCGACCTGCTTAGGGCTAGTGTGAATACAGATCGAATGCCTCGGCATCGCCAGGGATGGCCACGTCAGCCGCTGCCGCGGAGGGCAACACCATGAGCAATGCAACGCCTCTTCTGGATCTGGAACATCTGCGTCGTTTCAGCCCGCTGGATTTCCTCACGCCGGCGTATCAGAAGCAGTTGCTGGAAAGCCTGCAACTGGTCAAACGGCCTGCCGGGTCCGCCTTCCTGCGTCGGGGGGAAACGTCGCTGGCGCTCTACTACCTGCTCGAGGGAGAAATCTGGCTGGGAGAGGAGCCCGCGCGCCGTACCCTCAAGGCCGGCAGCCTGGAAGCCTGTCATGCCCTGAATGAAATTCAGCCGCAGGCGCAATCGGTGGGCGCGCTGACCGATGTCACGCTGTTCGCCATCGACCGGGGGTTGCTGGAACGCCTGCTCAATTGGAGCCAGTCGGCCGCCTACCAGGTCAGCAGCCTGGAAGAAAGCGCCGCGCAGGAGGAGGAAGAGGACGACTGGCTGGCCAAGCTGTTGCGCACTCCGCTGTTCAGTAGGCTGCCGCCGTCGCACCTGCACGCCCTGCTCGCGCGCTTCGAGTACGTCGAAGCCAAGGCAGGCGAGGCGGTCGTTCGCTATGGCGAGCCGGGCGATCACTTCTATGTGCTCAAGCATGGTAGCGCGGCTGTGAGCCTGCCCTTCGCCTATCAGCAGGAGCCCCGGCAAGAGCTGCACACCGGCGACTTTTTCGGCGAGGAAGCCCTCGTCAGCGGTGCGGTGCGCTCGGCAACCGTGACCATGCTCGAGGACGGCACCCTGGCGCGACTGAACCGCGAGCTGTTCATCGAACTGATCCGCCCGACGCTGATTCCCAAGCTCAGCTCGGCGCAACTGGAACAGATCGCCCGCCAAGGAAAACAGCAGTGCCTGCTGCTCGACGTGCGCCTGCCCGTTGAATATCGGCAGGCCCACCTGCCGGGCAGTATCAACCTGCCGGTCGCCCATCTGCGCACCCATGCCGAGAGCCTGGAGCGAAACCTGTTCTACGCGGTAACGCCGGAGGGCGGCATTCGCAGCGAACTGGCCGTGCATCTGCTCAACCAGCTGGGTTTCGAAGCCTTCCTGCTGAGCGATCCGGAGCAGCCGACCTAACCCTGGGCCCTCGGAGGAGCGCCCAGGCAAATCGCCATTATCCTGCCATCACGGCGCGTCAAAAAATGGACGAATCGCTCCTTGCGCTGCGAAGAGCGGTGCTAGAGTGTTAATTCCAGAGGCTCGGCTTACCCCGCCCCCTGCCCAGCCGGACCGAGGAATCGCGGTCCTTCTCAGGTACTGCAACAGGACTGCCTCATTGAAACGTTTGACCTTCCCCCAAGCCTGCGAGCTGATGAAGCGTCACTTCCAACCCCTTGGCTTCGAAGCCACGCTGGAATCCCCTGAAAGCCTGGTCGCGCGCATATCCTATGCCGGAAACCACGAACCGCTGTTGACCGTGACCGGCATTCGCTGCTCCACCTCCCTCAGCATCGGCGACGTGCGACGGATCATCCATACCATCGAAGCGGACCTGGACCTCATCAGCACACGCTTGGAAACACAACAGCTATCCCGGCTGCGCTGAGCGAAACGGCGAGCCTGCCAAGCGCAGCGCTAGAGAGGTCCGAAGAGAAAAATCCGTTAGTTAACGCGACGAAGTGCACCATTTTTGCGACCTGCTTGTGACTTCTCGGTCATACGCTGTCATCCATAGCAATGACAGTCCGCTGAAACCCCAACGCAGGCGGAAAAACCACTGGGCACTTCGGAGAAACCACCCATGAACGCCCCGCTCCGTTTTAACGAAGCACTTTTGATTGCCGGCCGCGCTTTTCAACCCTTCCAGTGCGTAGCCTGGTCCCAGCAAGAAGGTAACGGCGAGCTCAGCCTCAGCGTCATAGACCGCACCAGCACCCGACTGCTGGGCCGTACCCGCATCTCCAGCGCCACCTATTCCGACCCGCTGAAACTGGCCGAAGTCCTGGCCCAGACTCGCCTGGAGCTGAGCCGCGAAGGCTTCGCGCTCGCGCCCTGGAGCATGCCGGAATAACCCTCGGCGAGGGCCTGCCGTTCGCATCGATCACGTAGTCTGCGAGCAGGCCCGCTCTCCCCTCTCATGCTGCCGGCGACCCCTGGGCCAGTTTTGTGGTCAAAGAGGGCATCAGAGAAAGGAGGGCCCCATGAAAGGCGCTGAAGCCTACGTCAACGATCAATGGCAAACCTGCGGCCTGACTGCCCTGCCCCAGGGCTCCGGACCGTTGGACATCACCCTGCATTTTCACATCCCCCGCGACACCCAGTTCACCGGCCTGTTCCAGCACATCTGCCAGGTGGCGGAGCGTCACCTTTGCCAGGCCTACCCAGGGCGCGAGGTCCATCATGAGCCCATCGTCGGCTCGGTGCTCGGCGACGGCAGCGGCGACGCCATCAGTCTGCACTACCGGATCGGCCCCGCGCGCGACTGAACCGCGCGACGATCGTCCGATCCAATCGTTGTCTATCCCTGCCAAGCGCTGAAGAGGGCAAGGCCCCGGCGCCCTGTGTTTTCCAGGAGTACCCAAACGATCATGTCCAGCGCCCATCTGAGCCTCGAAGAAGCCCTGCATATCAGTTCCCTGGCATTTTTACCCTACTCCTGCGTGACGACGATGAACGCCGAGGACGCCAGCTTCGGCCTGAGCGTCATGAACAGCAGGGGTACCCGGCTGCTGTCCATCCCCCATATCGCACGCTCGCAATACAGCGACCCGATCCACCTGGCCGGCACGCTCGAACTGGCGCGACTCGAGCTGAGCAAGGACGGCTATCCCCTGGAACCCTGGTCGATGCCATTCCAGGCCTCCCTCGACTGACCGGTGGCGCGAACGGCCGCGCGCCGTGCCGGTCAGTTGAGAGACGGCAAGACCCGTCGCTCACACCGTCACGGCGGCTCGCATTCGCCGGAAGCGTTTCTGCGCGCCAGGCGATCAAAAGCCGCCTTGCATGTTCTCTCAGCCAAGGAGCCGACCATGCTTGGAGATCATTCCGAACTGCTGCAACACCTGAACAGCGCGCGCAAGCACGCCGATCGGGCGGAGACCCACGAGAACGCCGCGTTGTACCGCGAAGCCATCGACGAGATGGCGAAGGCGATCGAACTGCTGGCTCGCAACACCCCCGAGCTTGAAGGCGAGATACGCCAGGCGGCCGCCGACGAGGAGCTGCCGGCGTTCAAATGACCGTGGGCAGTGCCAAGGGGCCACGCGCCATATTGGCAATATTCGTGGGTTTGCTGTCGTTGTCGCCAGCCGAGGGGCACGGCAGACTGGTGCCATCTTCACTGCGAGATGCACCATGGACAGCCCACGCCGGATCGCTTGCCTGATCTATCCCGACGTCATGAGCCTGGATGTGACCGGGCCACTGCAGGTGTTCGCCTCGGCCAATACCGAGCGCGCCCGCCATGGGTTGCCGGCCGCCTACGAACTGGTGCTGCTGGCGGACCATGAGGGCCCCGTAGCCACCTCTTCCGGCGTGCGCATCTGCGCCGACCGGGCCTGGCAGGACGTCGATGCCGCGCAGTTGGATACGCTGCTGATACCCGGCGGCCTGGGCGTCGAAACCCAGCACCAGTCCGCCCCGTTGCTGGCCTGGCTGCGAGCCGCCGAACCGCAGGTGCGGCGGCTCGGTTCGGTATGCTCCGGCGCATTGTTGTTGGCCGCCGCCGGATTGCTGAATGGCCGGCTGGCGACCACACATTGGGCCGATGAGTCCGCCTTGCGCGATGGCTATCCGGCGGTGCGGGTGCAGAGCGACCGGCTGCACACCTACGATCCCCAGGGCGAGAACGGCGACGCCCATATTTTTACATCCGCCGGCGTGACCGCCGGGATCGACCTGGCGCTGGCACTGGTCGAGGCCGACCTCGGGCGCCCGCTGGCGCTGGCGGTGGCGCGGCGCCTGGTGATGTTCTTGCGCCGCCCCGGCGGCCAGGCGCAATTCAGCGCCCTGCTCAGCCCGGAGCCGAGCCGCATTCCGCGCCTGGCCGATCTGCTCGACTGGCTGCCAGGCCACCTCGGCGAGGACCTGCCCCTGGAGCGCCTCGCCGAACAGGCGCGCATGTCGCCGCGCACGTTGTCACGGGTATTCGTGCGCGAACTCGGCATGGGGCCTGGGCGCTATGTCGAGCGCCTGCGCCTGGAAGCCGCCCGCGCCCTGTTGCAGAGCGACCAGGCCTCCATCGCCACGGTGGCCCGGCTGACCGGCTTCGGCCACCCGGAGAATCTCCGCCGCTGCTTCCACAAACACCTGTCCGTCAGCCCACAGGAATATGCCGAGCGCTTTGGCCGCCTGGCTGCCCTTTGAGGAATCGCGCCATGCTCGAACTGCGCCCCAACTGCGAATGCTGCGATCGCGACCTGCCAGCAGACTCCGGCGACGCGTTGATCTGCTCCTTCGAATGCACTTTCTGCCGCGAATGCGCCGAACACGTGCTGCTTGGCCGCTGCCCGAACTGCGGCGGCGAACTGGTACGACGACCGACGCGCCCGGTAGATCGGCTGGCGAAGAATCCCGCCTCGACCAGCCGCGTGCACAAGCCCACCGGCTGCACGAAAGCCGTCGGGTAAAAACCTCTAGGAGCGGGCCATGCCCGCAATCCAGATGGAGTATCTGTGTCGCGGGCATGGCCCGGCGACACGCACCCAACCGAGCGTGCGGGCAGGAAGCTCGGCTTCCCTTTCTTACCAGGAGACTCCCATGTTGTTGTTCCGCAACGTCACCATCCTGCGGCTGTTCATCGCCCAGGCGCTCTACTGGAGTTGCTCGATGATCGGCATCACCCTTACTTCGCTGGTGGGTGTGCAGCTGGCACCGCTCAATGCCCTCGCCACGCTGCCGCTGGCATTGCTGGTGCTGGGCAATCTGCTCGCCGTGCAGCCGTTGTCGCTGTTCATGCAGCGCCAAGGCCGCCGTCGCGGGTTGATGCTGGGCGCCGTGGCCGGGGTGGGCGGCGGGCTGCTCAGCGCACTGGGCGTCTGGCTCGGCGACTTCCTGCTGTTCTGCCTCGGCGCCATGCCCATCGGCGCCTACCAGGCCTCGGCAATGTACTACCGCTTCGCCGCGCTGGAGGCGGTGGACGAGTCGCAGAAAGGCCGAGCCACCGCCTATGTGATTGGCGGTGGCGTCTGCGCCGCGCTGATCGCCCCGAGCCTGGCACTGTGGTCGCGCAACGCCCTGGAAACACCCTTCGTCGGTGCCTACCTGCTGATTGCCGCATTGGCGCTGCTCGGCCTTCTGCTGATCTCCCGCCTGCGCGAAGGCGCGGCCCCGCAGCCCGCTGGCGGCGGCCTGGCGGTAATGCGCGAGCTTCTATCCCGCCCGCTGGTACGCGCGGCTATCGCCACCACGGCCATCGGCCATGGGCTGATGATCCTGGTGATGAACGCCACGCCATTGGCCATGAGTTTTTGCGGGTTGTCGGTGGAAGCGAGCTCGCAGGTCATCCAGTGGCACATGCTCGGCATGTTCCTGCCGGCCTTCGTCGCCGGCCCGCTGGTGGATCGACTCGGCAGCCGGCGCGTTGCGCTGCTCGGCATCCTGACCCTCGGCGGCAGTGCCTGCATCGCCCTGGGCGGGTTGGCTCAGGCGCACTTCCTGGCCAGCTCCTTCCTGCTTGGCATCGGCTGGAACCTGATGCTGGTCGCCGGCACCACGCTGCTCGCCGAGGGCCACAGCACAGCCGAACGCGGCCACGCCCAGGGCTTGATGGAATTGGGCAACGGCAGCGTCGCGGCCGCCATGTCGTTCGCCTCCGGGGCGATGATCACCAGCATCGGCTGGACACCGGTGAACCTGGGCATGCTGCCGATGCTGCTGCTCGCGGTGCTGGCGCTGTGGCTCGGCGCGCGGCGTCCGGCGGTACAGCCGCTGTAGCCTGCGGTTTATCCAGGGCCCTAGGAAGCAGCCGGTGAACGCAGCGATACCGATGTAGGGCGTTCGCCGAACACCCCGGCAGCCCGGATAAGCTCCAGCGAAATCAGGGGCCCAGCATCCCACCGGATAGCAAAGGATGTCGCGATTCATCCGGCCCCTACGTGGCAGTTCTGTGCAGCTATACCCGGCATCGGCGCCCGCTCCGGACCGAGACCGGGCTACCTTCTCCAACCCATGCGGCAACCCGCCGCAGTCCCGCAAGCCCCGGTTTAGAGGCGCTGCGACATCAGGTCACAGCGCCTTTCGCAGGCATTTCTTGCTTCATATCAATGCTGGCAATGCGCTTTGACGCAACGCCGCCCGATTGGAGCCCGCTATGTCCGACAAGCCCGCATCCCCCTGGCGCACCCCCTTGGTTCGGGAAATCGCCGTGATCCTCGTGCTCAAGCTGGCGCTACTGTCGGTCATCAAGTCCTACTGGTTCGATGCGCCCACCGTGCCGCCCGATGGCAGTGCACGGGTTGGCGCCCACCTGCTCGGCACGCCGCCGCTGTCACGCGATCCCAGCCCTGAGGAGAAACCGAGATGATCTCGGAAGAAGTCGTCGATCTGTCCCGTCTGCAGTTCGCCATGACGGCGATGTATCACTTTCTGTTCGTGCCACTGACCCTGGGCCTGTCCTTCCTGTTGGCGATCATGGAATCGGTCTACGTGATGACCGGCAAACAGGTCTACCAGGACACGGTGAAGTTCTGGGGCAAGCTGTTCGGCATCAACTTTGCCCTCGGCGTGACCACCGGGCTGACCATGGAATTCCAGTTCGGCACCAACTGGGCCTACTACAGCCACTATGTCGGCGACGTCTTCGGCGCGCCGCTGGCCATCGAGGGGCTGATGGCGTTCTTCCTCGAATCCACCTTCATCGGCCTGTTCTTCTTCGGCTGGGACCGCCTGACCCGCGTGCAGCACCTGGCGGTGACCTGGCTGGTGGCGATCGGTTCGAACATGTCGGCGCTGTGGATTCTCATCGCCAACGGCTGGATGCAGAACCCGGTGGGCGCGGAGTTCAACTTCGAAACCATGCGCATGGAACTGACCGACTTCGGCGCCCTGCTGTTCAACCCGGTGGCACAGGTCAAGTTCGTCCACACCGTGGCGGCCGGGTATGTCACCGGCGCGGTCTTCGTCCTGGCGATTTCCAGTTGGTACCTGCTGAAGAAACGCGACCTGGGTTTTGCCCGCCGATCCTTCGCCATTGCCTCTGCCTTCGGCCTGGCCTCGATCCTCTCGGTGATCGTGCTGGGCGACGAATCCGGCTACGAAATCGGCGATGTGCAGAAGACCAAGCTGGCGGCCATCGAGGCGGAATGGGAAACCGAGCCGGCGCCCGCCGCCTTCACCCTGTTCGGCCTGCCGAACCAGGACGAAATGCGCACCGACTACGCGGTGAAGATTCCCTACGTGATGGGCCTGATCGCCACCCGCTCGCTGGATACGGAGGTCAAGGGCATCAAGGACCTGCTGGTGGAACACGAGGCACGCATTCGCAACGGCATGGTCGCCTATGCCCTGCTGGAGAAACTGCGCGCTGGCGACAAGAGCGAGGCGAACATCGCCGCCTTCAACGAGGTGAAAGGCGACCTGGGCTATGGCCTGCTGCTGAAGAAATACACCGACAAGGTGGTGGACGCGACGGACGAGCAGATCAAGCTGGCCGCACGGGACACCATTCCCGGCGTGTTCAGCCTGTTCTGGAGCTTCCGCGTGATGGTCGCCTCCGGCTTCCTGATGCTGGCGCTGTTCGCCTGTGCCTTCTGGGCGTCGGCCAGGAAGAACGAAGAGCGCAAGCCCTGGCTGCTCAAGTGGGCGCTGTGGAGCCTGCCGCTGCCGTGGATCGCCGCGCAGACCGGCTGGTTCGTCGCCGAGCACGGCCGGCAGCCTTGGTCGATCGGCGAAGTGCTGCCGACCCACTTGTCCGCTTCCAGCGTGTCCAGCGGCGATGTATGGGGTTCGCTGCTGGCGCTGATCGCCTTCTACAGCGCGCTGTTGCTGGTGGAGATGTACCTGATGATCAAATTCGCCCGCCTCGGGCCATCGAGCCTGCACACCGGGCGCTATCACTTCGAGCAGCCGGGTGCGGCCAGCGGGAACCACCTGCCCGCAGGTGCGATGTAGGGGCGACTTTATTCGCCCGACGAGGCTGGGCTGGGCTGGGCTGGGCGAGTGACCGTGCCCCTACACCAACGCTTCGCCAGCAGAGCTGGCTCCTGCAAAAGCCGGTCGACCCTGTTGGCCGCGACAGAGGAACGCAACATGTTTGATTACGAAACGCTGAAACTCGCCTGGTGGGTGCTGATCGGCGTGCTGCTGATCGGCTTCGCCCTCACCGACGGCTTCGACCTCGGCGCCGCCGCACTGATGCCCTTCGTCGGCAGGACCGACAACGAGCGGCGGGTGGTGATCAACACCATCGCGCCCCACTGGGACGGCAACCAGGTCTGGCTGATCACCGCCGGCGGCGCGCTGTTCGCCGCGTGGCCGATGGTCTATGCGGCGGCCTTCTCCGGCTTCTACTGGGCCATGCTGGTGGTACTGTTCGCCCTGTTCGTGCGCCCGGTAGGGTTCGACTACCGCAGCAAGCTGGAAGACCCGCGCTGGCGCCAGGCCTGGGATTGGGGCCTGTTCGTCGGCGGCCTGGTACCGGCGCTGGTGTTCGGCGTGGCCTTCGGCAACCTGCTGCTGGGCGTACCCTTCCAGCTCGATGAGACCCTGCGCAGCAGCTACCACGGCAGCTTCTGGCAGTTGCTCAGCCCGTTCGGCCTGCTCGCCGGATTGGTCAGCCTGAGCATGCTGCTGTTGCATGGCGGCACCTGGCTGATGCTGCGCACCGACGGCGCCGTCGCCCGACGCTCCCGGCAGGCGGCGCGGCTGATGGCGCTGGTCTACCTGGCCTGCTTCCTCGCCGCCGGCTGCTGGCTGTGGGCCGGGCTGGAGGGGTTCACCATTACTTCTACCTTCGATGCCAACGCAGCACTCAATCCGCTGGCGAAAAGCGTGGCGCAGAACAACCACGGCTGGATGGCCAACTACGCCGCCTACCCGCTGACCAAGCTGGCGCCAATGGCGGGCATTCTCGGTGCGACCCTGGCGTTCGCCGCGGCCACCGCCGGGCGCGGCGGCTTCGCCTTTGTTGGCAGCAGCCTGGCGATCGTCGGCACCCTCTGTACCGCCGGCTTCGCGCTGTTTCCCTTCGTCATGCCGTCGAGCCTCGACCCCGCGTCCAGCCTGACGCTATGGGACGCTGCATCCAGCCACAAGACCCTGGGCATCATGCTGGTCGCTGCCGGCATCTTCGTACCGCTGATCCTCTGCTACACGCTGTGGGGCTACGTGAAGATGTGGGGCAAGGTGACCACCGGGCATATCGAGCAAAACAGCCATGGCCTGTATTGAGCAGAACCGGTAGGGGCGAATTCATTCGCCAAGCCAGGCTACGTCAGGCGAATAAATTGGCCCCTACAGTCAGACAAGCGACTTGAACACGAATCGGGAGATTTGACGCTATGTGGTACTTCACCTGGATTCTCGGCGTATTGCTCGCCTGCAGCTTCGGCATCATCAACGCCTTGTGGCTGGAAACCACCCAGAACCTCGATGAGGAACCGACGGGTGACAACTGAGGCCCGGCCGCTGCCCCAGCGAGGCTGGAGCCGCGCGCTGTCGCTGCTGCTGACGGTACCGCTGGCCCTGCTGTTGCTGATCCATCCGGCGGCCATGCTGGATGCCGAGGGCCGCTACAGCCACAGTTTGCTGATGCTGGCGATGTGGGGCATGGCCGGCGGCTTCGTGCATGGCGTGGGCTTCACCCCCTACGCGCGACTCTGGCGACTGGCCTTCGGCCCGGTGCTGGCCTGGCCGTTGCTGGGCCTCGGCTACTGGCTCCTGTATCGGGCGCAATTGGGCGTGTGAGCCCGGTTGCCGAGACGCCTCGTTCGGCTAGACAGTGCCTGGCCCGTCCTCGAAGTATTCGGCGAAGAACTTGTCCAGCTCGCCGTCATACTGGTCCAGCGAATACAGCGTATCGGCCGCCAGCAGATCCAGCAGGATCAACCCGTTCGGGCTGGAGTCGGCCTCTGCGGCGGCGCGCAGGCGCTTGGCCATGCCCAGGTTGACCTGGCGCAGGTTGCGGTAGACCTCCCGCAGCCCTTCCAGCGAGCGGTCGGCGCTCAAGCCGCGTTGCTCCCGCAGGTGCTGCCCGAGCAGGTAGGTGCCGAGTACGCGGTAAAGCGTTTCGTCGGACGAACTGAACGGCCAGTGGAACCAAGCCATGGCCTTGAGCAGCCGGGTGTGCGGGCAACCGGAGGCGCCGCCCACCGCGCCCAGGAGGGAGCCTACCGCACGCTGCAAGGTGGTGTGCTGGCGAATCTCCCGTCCGCGCCACAGCACCCGCACGTCGACCTCCTCATAGGAAGCGCTCTGCGCCAGTTGCCTCACCGGCTTGGCCAGTGCCGCGGCGAACGGGCAATGGGGCGACTCCGCCTCGTTCAGCGGGCAGTGGCGGCACTGCTGGAAGCCCAGGCGCGTCCACTCCGGCAACGCCTCGGAAACGGTTTGCTCGGGCAGCAGACTGACTTCATGGCTCCAGCTGTGGCCATCCGCGAAATGAAATTCGTAGCGGATGCGCGAGTCGTCCTGCGTGTCTAGTTCCATGGTCTACCCTGACTGCGAGAAGGACTGGAAATCAACGTAATGGCATTTTGATGTCAATGCGCCATAATCAAGGCGTCAGTAAACTGACTACAACTTAGCTCATTCTTTACGTTCCAACTAAGACCAAACACGACGCGGAGCCTGCGATGGACAGCAGCCAACCTCACTTGGCGATTGCTCTTGTCGAGCACATAGGTGTCGGCCTGCTCATACTCGATCAAGAGTTGCGGATCCAGTACTGGAATGACTTTATCAGCCGCTGCAGCGGTAAATCCCTGCAGACGGCGAAAAACCAGCCGTTCATCGAAATCTTTCCGGAAGCCGATACGCCGCGCCTGCAGGAGATGATCGACCAGGCCCGGGAAGGCCGCCATGTCTACGTCCAATGGCGTGACGATCCCTTCCTTGTGCGCCTGCCGGGCACCGCCCCCAGGAACCCGCTGATGCTGCAAAGCACGCTGCTGTTTCCCTTCGAGTCGGCGGGCCAGTCCTACTATGGCGTGGTGCTGTACGACATTTCCGACCTGGCCAAGACCAACGACAAGCTGGAGGCCGCGCTGGATGCGCTGGGCAGCAAGCAGTCCGAGCAGGAGCAACTGATCCACAAGCTGGAGCAGGCCAACAACCAGCTGCTGCAATCGGAAAAGCTCGCCGCCATCGGCCAACTGGCCGCTGGCGTGGCCCACGAGATCAACAACCCCATCGGCTACGTGTTCTCCAACCTGCAGACGCTTGCCGGCTACGTCAACGACCTGCTGCGCATCATCGACGCGGTGGACAACGTCGCCACGCTCAACGACCTGCGCCAACTCAAGGAAAGCCTCGAATACGACTACATCCGCAATGATGTCGAGGCGCTGATCAACGAGTCCGGCGATGGCATCGACCGGGTCAAGCGCATCATCACCGCGCTCAAGGACTTCTCCCACATCGACGAAGAGGAATTCCGCCCCGCCGATCTGCACCGCGGGCTGGATACCACGCTCAACGTGGTCAACAACGAGCTGAAGTACAAGGCCGAGGTGATCAAGGAGTACAGCGACCTGCCCGAAGTGGAGTGCATTCCCTCGCAGATCAACCAGGTGGTGATGAACCTGCTGGTCAACGCCGCCCACGCCATCGAGCAGCAATTCGGCCGCATCTGCCTGCGCACCGGGCAGGAGGGCAACCAGGTCTGGTTCGAGGTGGAAGACAACGGCAAGGGCATCGAGCCGCGCCTGCTCAATCGCATCTACGAGCCGTTCTTTACCACCAAGCCGGTGGGCAAGGGCACCGGTCTGGGACTGGCGCTCTCCTACAGCATCATCCAGAAGCACCATGGCCGCATCGACGTGTTCAGCGAACCGGGCCAGGGCACGCGCTTCCGCGTCTGGCTGCCAATCGAGCAACCGACGCCGGAGTCAACCAATGACGAGCCTGTGCGCCATGAGTGAAGCGAACACCGCCCCCATCGCCAGCGTGCTGCTGGTGGACGACGAAGAGAACATCCTCAACAGCCTGCGCCGCGTACTCAGGAGCGAGGGCTACCGGGTGCAGGTCGCCAACGGCGGCGAGCAGGCCCTGGAAGCCTTGCGCCAGCAACCGGTCGACCTGGTGATCTCCGACGCGCGCATGCCCGGCATGGATGGCGCCACCCTGCTGGCCGAAGTGCAGAAGCACTGGCCGGAAACCATGCGCATCCTGCTCACCGGCTACGCCGACATCACCACCACCATTCGCGCCATCAACCAGGGGCAGATCTACCGCTACATCAGCAAGCCCTGGGACGACGACGAGTTGCGCCTGATCATCCGCCAGGCGCTGGCCTTCCAGCATTCGGAGCGCGAGCGGCTGCGCCTGGTGGAACTTACCCACGAGCAGAACCAGCGGCTGCAGGAGCTCAACGCGACCCTCGAGCAGCGGGTCAAGGCCCGCACCGCCGAGCTGGAACAGACCGCGGACATGCTCGACCTGGCCTACGAGGAGCTCAAACGCAGCTACGTCACCGCCACCGAAGTGTTCTCCAGCCTGGTCAACCAGCGCATACCGAGGGACCGACAGACCAATACCCAAGTGATCGCCCTGGTGCGCTCCTACGCCGAACAGCACGGCTTCGGCGAAGGCCCCACCAACGACCTGGCCATGGCCGCGGCCCTCTACAACGTGGGCAAGCTGACCTGGGACGACCAGTTGCTCATCCGCCCGTCCGATCTGCTCTACAAGCAGGAGCGCGAGCGCTACCGGCAGTACCCGGCCCAGGGCGAAAGCCTGCTGATGGCGCTGGAGCCCCTGCAGGATGCCGCGCGCATCATCCGCCACCATCAGGAGCGCTGGGACGGCAGCGGCTTTCCCGACCGCCTCAAGGGCGAGGCCATCCCCGTGGGCGCGCGACTGCTGAAGCTGGCGGTGGATTTCATCGAGTTGCAGCGTGGCATCGTGCTCGAACGCCGGCTCAATCGCGACGAAGCCTTGCTGCTGGTCAAGAAATACAGCGGCCGACTCTACGACCCCGAGATGTGCGACCGCTTCATCACCCTCTGCACCGAGCTGGCACCGGACCTCACGCTGGCCGACCCAAGCATCATCGCCCTCGATACCCGCCGGCTGGCCCCTGGCATGGTGCTCGCCCGCAACCTGCACGCCAACAACGGCATGCTGCTGCTCAACGAAGGCAAGCAACTGACGCGCATCCTCATCGAAAAGCTGATCGCCTTCGAATCCAGCGAAGGCGGCAAGTACACCCTGTTCGTTCGTACCGCCGACGACGCGGCGCTCGCCCCCCAGGAGCAGAAAGCATGATCAAGATCCAACTGCTGGACGACGAGCCGCAGATACTCAAAGCGCTGCAACGCCTGCTGCGTCCCCATGACTGGGACATCCATACCTTCACCGACGTGCAGGAAGCCCTCGATGCGCTGACCGAACACGAGTACGCGGTGATCGTTTCCGACTACAAGATGCCGCACCTGGACGGGGTGACCTACCTGCAGTTCGCCAAGCAGCGCCAGCCCCATGCGATGCGCCTGCTGCTGACCGGCCATGGCGACCGCCAGTCGATGATGCAGGCGATCAACCAGGCCGAGGTCTACCGCTTCATTTCCAAACCCTGGGAGGACTACGAGATCGAAGCCGCGCTGCGTGCCGCCATCGATCTCTACATGCTGCGGGTGGAGAACGAACGCCTGATCGCCCAGGTACGCCGACAACAGAGCGCTCTAGACCGCCAGCACCAGGAGTTGCTGCGCCTGGAGCGCGAGCATCCCGGGCTGACCCGGGTCAAACGCGATGAAGACGGGGCCATAGTGCTCGACGAAATGGGCGAATTCGACGATGGCCGATTATCAGGCGAATGAGCGCAAGCTCAACCTCAAGGTGGTCTACTACGGACCGGCACTGAGCGGCAAGACCACCAACCTGATGCAACTGCACAGCCTGCTCAACCCACAGCGCAAGGGAGAGCTGATGGTGCTGGAGACCCGTGACGACCGCACCCTGTTCTTCGACCTGCTGCCGATCGGCCTGCGCAGCGCCAGCGGCCTGGACCTGCGCCTGAAGCTCTACACCGTGCCCGGCCAGGTGCAGCACGACAGCACGCGCAAGGCCGTGCTGTCCCGCGCCGACGGCGTGCTCTTCATCGCCGACTCGCACCCCAACCAGCAGGACAACAACGCCACCGCCTTCGACAACCTGGCCGACAACCTGCAAAAGCTGGGCATGGATATCGAGCAGTTGCCGCTGGTGGTGCAGTTCAACAAGCGCGACCTGCCCGAAGCCGTCGACGAGAGCGAACTGCAGAAGCGCTGGGCCGCCACCCCCTGGGCGCCGCTGAGCCTGGCCAGCGCCCTGCAGGGCCAGGGCGTGGTGGAGAGCTTTCGCCAGTTGCTGGCACGGCTGTATCCGTCGCTGGACCGGGAATACGCCCTCGCGGCCGAGCATGGCATCGACGCCGAGAGCTTCGTGCGCCTGCTGAGCATCGCCCACGAGGTACCCCATGCTTAATTTCGAAGAAGACCCGACGCTGGCCGATCTGCTGCCGAGCGAGCAACAGGCCCGCCTGTGTCGCCTGCTCGGCGAACTGGGCGGTGGCACTCTGCACCTCAGCGAAGCACCGCAGGCCGACGGCGAACCGCTGGAACTGAACCTGGAAACCCTCGGCTGGCTGCATGGCGACCTGCCGCCGGAGCGTCGCGAGGCCGCGGCGCGCCTGCTGGAAGTTCTGCTCCTGCAGACAGCCAAGTACCGCCTGGCCGCCAACCTGCACAACGACACCACCCAGGCCAACTTCGCCGAGCTGCAAAGCCGCAACCGCGCCCTGATGGCCTCGAAAGCGCGCTACAAGGCGCTGTCCGAGCAGTTGCAGCAGCGCGTCGACGCCCAGGTCAAGCTGGTCGAGCAAGCCCAGCAGCAATTGTACGAAAGCGCGCGGCTGCGCTCCGTCGGCCAACTGGCGGCGGGGGTCGCCCATGAGATCAACAACCCGCTGGGTTTCATCAGCAGCAACCTCAGGGTGGCCGGCGACTACCTCAACGAACTGGGTGCCAAGCTGCGCGGCGATCCGGAGGCCGGCCACCTGCTGGAGGACTTCCGCGCGCTGCTGCAGGAGTCCCTGGTCGGTAGCCAGCGCATCGCGCGCATCGTCGCCGACCTCAAGACCTTCTCCAACATCGACCAGGCCGACTTCGTGCCCTGTGACCTCAACGCCCTGCTGACCACCACCTGCCACCTGCTGCAGGCGGAAAACCCACGGGCGCAGAACATCCACCTCGATCTCGGCGAACTGCCCAAGCTGGCCGGCTATCCGGCCAAGCTGTCCCAGGCGTTCTACAACCTGCTGGACAACGCCGCCAAGGCACTGGGCGAGAACGGCCGCATCGACGTCCGTAGCCGCCAGACCGACCAGGCCCTGGAGATCGTCATCGAGGACAACGGCTGCGGCATTGCCGAGCCGACCCTGAAGCAGGTCTTCGATCCCTTTTTCACCACCCGTGACGTCGGCTCCGGTACCGGCCTGGGACTCTCCGTCACGCGCGACATCCTTTCCGCGCACCAGGGCGAAATCCATCTGGACAGCCAGGTCGGCCGGGGCACCCGGGCCACTGTGCGCTTCGCGTTGAGCTAAGGAATCCGCATGGCCAAACGCTACGCCTCACTGTTCGTTGGCGACGCCGTCGCCGAGCAGCCCAGCAGCCGCCCGGCGGCGCCCTACCATCTGCTGCTGGTGGACGACGAGGCCAACATTCTCGCGGCGTTGCGGCGCGTGCTGCAGCGGGAGAACTATCAACTGCACTTCGCCCGCAACGCCGCCGAGGCACTGAAGATCCTGGAAAACCAGCCGGTGGAGCTGGTCATCAGCGACTTCATGATGCCCGGCATGAACGGCAGCGAGCTGCTGCGGCGGATTCGCGAGCAGTGGCCGGACACCATTCGCATCATGCTCACCGGCCATGCCAACACCGACGCGGTGATGGGTTCGATCAAGGACGGCGCGGTCTATCGGTTCATCCTCAAACCCTGGAACGACGACGACCTGCGCCTGACCATCGCCCTGGCGCTGGAACAGTACGAACTGATGCAGCGCAACCGCGCCCTGGAGAAGGAAAACAAGAAACAGCACCGCGACCTGGAAACCCTGGCCAAGCTGAGCGTCACCAACCGCAGCCAGCTGGCCATCCTGCTGCACAAGAAGAGCCTGCTCAACGCCCAGCAGATCCAGCAGCTGCACAAGGAGATGCAGGCCCACAAGAGTTCGGTGCTGCGCCAACTGCTGCAACACGACTGGGTGCCGCCGCAGAAGATCTACCAGTTGCTGCGCGAGGACCTGATGTTCGAGGAGATCGACCTGCGTGAATTCCAGATCGATCCCGCCCTGCTGTCTCTGATTCCCCAGGCCGTCTGCACGCGACAACTGGTGCTGCCGCTGCGCGTGTTGAACAAGCGCCTGCGCCTGGCCATGGCCGACCCCATGGACCAGGGCCTGATCGACGAACTGGGTTTCGTCTGCGGCCTTACCATCCACCCGCTGCTCTGCGAGGCGTCGCAGATGCAGGCCAAACTCAAGGAAGTCTTCGGTGAGGACAACCCGCACCTGGAAGACATCGCCACCGTGGTCGGCAGCAGCGACCCCTACGAAGGCATCGAGATCGTGCTCGATGACGATGCCAGCGAAAACCTGGAGGAACTGCTCGGCAGCTCGGAAGACCCACCAGCCATTCGCCTGGTCAACGCCATCATTCTCGAAGCCCTGCGCCTGGGCGCCAGCGACATCCACATCCACCCGCGCACCAAGCAGGTAATCGTGCGCTACCGCATCGACGGTGTGCTGCAAGACAAGATCCAGGTGCCGAGCACCCTGCTGATGGCCGTGGTGTCGCGGATCAAGGTCATGGCCGAGCTGGACATCACCGAGCGGCGCCGTCCGCAGGATGGCCGCATCACGGTCAAGACGCCGATGCGCATCGTCGATCTACGCATCTCCACCCTGCCCACCATCAACGGCGAGAAAGTCGTCATGCGCGTGCTGGAGCGGCAGTCGGCGGCGCAGTCGCTGGAAGACCTCGGGCTGTCGCCCCACAACCTGTCGCGCCTGATGCACGTGGTCAGCAAGCCGCAGGGCATCGTGCTCGCCACCGGCCCCACCGGCAGCGGCAAGACCACCACGCTCTATGCCCTGCTCCAGCACGACGCCAGTTCCGAGAAAAACTACGTCACCATCGAGGACCCGGTGGAATTCCACGTCGACCTCGCCGGCCAGGTGCCGGTGCGCGAACGCATCGGCCTGAACTTCGCCAGCATCCTGCGCGCCATCCTGCGCCAGGACCCGGACGTGATCCTGCTCGGCGAAATCCGCGACGAAGAAACCGCCGACGTGGCCTTCCATGCCGCGCTCACTGGCCACCTGGTGTTCTCCACCCTGCACACCAACTCGGCGGTGGCCACCATCGCCCGCCTGCTCGACCTCGGCCTCAAGCCCTACGTGCTGGCGTCAGCCCTGGAGGCGATCATCGCCCAGCGCCTGGTGCGCCGCGTGTGCGCGCACTGCCGGGAGGAGGTCGAGCCGCCGATGGACGTGCTCAAGCGCCTGGGCCCGGCCTTTCTCGACCAGGAGATGCGCTACTACCGCGGTCGCGGCTGCAACCAGTGCCACCATGGCTACAAGGGGCGGATCGGCATCCATGAAGTGCTGACCATGAACGACGCCCTGCGCGATGCCATCATCCAGGGACTCGGGGTCACCCAGTTGCAGCACCTGGCCCATGAGCAAGGCATGCTGACGCTGCTGGATGACGCCCGCGACAAACTGCGACAGGGCTTCACCACCGCCGAGGAAGTGTTGCGCCTGCTCGGCCCGCAGGCCCTGTAGATGAAAGCCCGCTACGTCGCCCTGCAAGCCTTTCTGCATGTGCTGGCCTTCGCCTTGCTGTCGCTCGGCTCGATCAGCCTGATCGGCTATTGGCGGTTGGAGCGGCCCACGCCCTATTCGGTGGCACTGTTGCCGGACGGGGCCACCACCTCGCTGCTGCTTGGCCTGGCCTTGCTCAGCGCGGTGCGCCGCTGGCGACGTCCGTACCTGCTGACGACCTTCCTGGTGCTCGCCCTGTGTGGCTACAGCTTGGCCCACAATCTGCTGGCCGGCGGGGCCAACCAGGGCACCTCGGTGCTTACCGGGTTCCTGCGCATCCGCAGCCCGCTGGCGATCGTCGCGATTCTGCTCGCCCTGGCAATGGGCAGCAGCTTCCTGGGGCCCCGCGTGCAGCCGTTCAGCCGCGCCGTCGGACTGGCCATCGCCCTGCTCGGCGCGGCGGCCCAGCTGGCGATCTGGATCCCCTGGGTCAACCCGCTGCTGCTGGGCTTCAAGCCGGAGAGCGCCGGCATCGCCAACCTGCTAATCCTCGCCCTCGGCCTAGCGGTGCTGCTGTTGCCCGTTCAGCACCGCTCCGGCGAACCGGCGCTCGATGGCTTGAGCCTGATTGCCGGAGCGCTGGGCACCCTGCTGACCTGCATCGCCTGGTATCAGTTGAGCCTGCAGAACACCAATGCCCTGGTCCAGCAAAGTGCCCTGCTGCTCTCCAAGAGCAAGATCACCAGCGAGCAGGCCCTGGTGGACCGCCTGGCTCTGATCCAGCGCATGGCCGAGCGCTGGAAGGTGCTGGGCGACCTGCCGTCGCCGCAGTTGTGGCAGCAGGAGGCCGGCAGTTACCTGCGCGATGCCCCCAACCTGCGTCTGCTGGGCTTGCTGGACAGCGAGCTGCGCCCGTACAAGGTAGAGGCCCGGAACGCCGACGCCCTGCATTGGCTGGAGCATTTCCTCTCCAGCCCCGAACGGCGCGCCTGGCTGCAGCAGGTACAGCGCACCGGCATCGAGGACATCAGCCGGGCGCAGCGGCACGACGGTGAAGAGGCCGCGCTGCTGATCGCCGTACCGATGCAACTGCCCGGCCAGGACTGGTTGCTGGTGGCCGAATTCAATATCCCGCGCATGCTCGCGCCGCTGCTCGGCAACGAGCGCGACGGCTTCCTGCTGCGCATCTTCGAGGACGATCTGCAAATCTACGGTCCACCGAGCGAAGACAAGCCGCTGCTGGCGATGCCGCTGGGCGAGCTGACGGCCACCCTGCCCCACGCCATCGACTGGCGCCTGGTCAGCTACCTGGACAATGCCCACCGGCATTTCGCCACCGCCTACCTGCCGACGCTGGTGATGTTTTTTGGGCTGACGTTCAGCTTCTTCCTCATGCTCAGCCAGCGCCTGGCCAACCTTGCCATCGAACGCAGCGAACGCCTGCGCCTGGCCAATGCCGAACTGGAGGCCAGCCTGCACCGCCAGTCCAGCCTGCAAGCGACCAACCAGCGCATCATGGAGTGCTCCCTGGACGTGCTCTGCTCCCTCGATGAAGAGGGCCGCTTCACCCAGGTCAGCCCGTCCAGCCACGCCGTGTTCGGCTACCTGCCGGAGGAAATGATCGGCCGCCGCTACCTGGCCTTCGTGCAGCCGGAGGACCGCGTGCAGGCCACCCACGAGCTGCAGGCCATGATCGCCGGCACCTACAGCCAGACCATGCGCCATGCCTTCCGGCGCAAAGACGGCAGCACCGTCTACATCCTCTGGTCGGCAGCCTGGTCAGCCAGCGACAAGAGCCTGTTCGCGGTCGCCCACGACATCACTCCGATCGTGCAGAGCGAAGCCTACGCCGAGGACCAGCGCGACATTCTCAGCATGGTATCCACCGACCAGGCGCTCCCGGACATCCTCGCCGCCATCTGCCACATGGCCGAAGCCCGGGACCCGACGGCCCTGTGCACGGTGATGTTGGTGCACGAGCAAAAACACTATCTTTGCCTGGGGGCAGGCCCCAGCCTGCCGGAAGACTATCGCGCCGAGTTGGAAAAGCTGCCGATCGGCCCAGCCTCCGGCGCCTGCGGCACGGCGGTCTACCTGCGGCAGATGGTCATTTGCGAAGACATCGCCAGCGACCCGCTCTGGCAGGGATACCGCGACGCAGCGCTGGCCCACGGTTTGCGGGCCTGCTGGTCGATCCCGCTGATCTCCCACACGGGCGAAGTGCTCGGCTCCCTGGCGATCTACCACCACCAGCCGCTGGGGCCGGACGACGAACAGTTGCAGCTGATTTCCACCGCCAGCCAGTTGGCCGCCATCGCCATCGCCCGCCGGCAGGATCGCTTGCGCCTGGAGGAAAACGAGCAGCGCTACCGCTCGCTGTTCACGTTCAACCCCCACCCGGTGTTTGCCCTGGACCTGGCCGGCCGCTACCAGAGCCTCAACCAGGCCGGCTGCGAGCTGTCCGGCTACCGCGAGGAAGAACTGATCGGCAAGAACTTCACGGCCTTGGGCTTTGTCGAGGACCTGCCGCGCATTCGCGCCCATTTCAAGGCCGCGCGGGCCGGCGAGGCGCAGCACTTCGAGGTGCGCTGCCGCAGCCGGCAGGGCGAGCTTCTCGAACTGGATGTCACCAACCTGCCGATCAAGGTGCAAGGCAAGATCGTCGGGGTCTACGGCATCGCCAAGGACATCGGCGAGCGCAACCGCATGACCCAGGCGCTGCGCACCGCCCTGCAGCACTCCGAACGCCAGACCGAGCTGCTGCGCGGACTGAGCGATACCGCCCTGAACATGGGCTCGGTACTCGATGGCCAGGTTTTGCTCGACTACCTGTCGCAGCGCCTGCGCCTGCTGATCGGCGCCCAATGGGCCAGCATCCGTCTGCGCTACAACGATCCGGACGCGCTGCCGCTGCAGGCCACGTCGCAGGCCGAGGACCACAGCGCCAACCAGGAAGGCCAGGAAATACTGCTCGGCGGCCTTTGCGCAAAGGTCTGCACCGACAATCAGCCGATGTTGCTCAACCAGACCGACTTGCAGACCCACCCGCACTGGTTCGGCCTGGACAGTGCGCCCCGGCAGCAACCGCCGCTGCGCGGCTGGCTGGCGGTGCCGCTCACCGATCGCAGTGGATACAACATCGGCCTGTTGCAGTTGTCGGACAAGAAAGGCGGCGATTTCGACCAGGACGACCTGGCCATCGCCCAACAGTTTGCCCAGATGACCACGGCGGTCTTCGAGATCAACCGCCTGATGCGCGAGGTACTGGCCGGCGAGCAGCGCTTGCAGGAGCAACTGGACTTCACCTCGGCGATCACCGACAGCGTCACCGAGGGGCTGACCGCCATCGACGCCAGGGGCCGCCTGACCTTCGCCAACCCGGCCGCCGCGCGTTTAATCGGCTTGCCGGCCGAGGAGTTGATCGGGCAGCCGCTGGGCGCGCTCCTGCCGCTCACCGAGGCGGACTGGCGGGCCATGCCGGGCAACAGCCATGGCGAGTTCCGGCTGATGCGCGAAGACGGACTGGAGCTGTACATGGCCTACGACAGCGCACCGCTGCTGTCCGCCCAGGGCTCCATCGGCTGGGTGCTGGCCTTTCGCGACGTCAGCGCCCAGCGTCGCGCCGACCAGGCCATGCGTGAGCGTGACCAGTTCTTCACCCTGTCGCTGGAGATGTTCTGCATGCTCGACCTCGGCGGACATTTCATCCAGGTCAACCCGGCTTTCCTCTCCGTGCTGGGCTATGCACCGGCCCGCCTGATCGGCCAGCCCTATCTGGAGCTGATCGCCCCCGACGACCAACCCGATATGCTGCGGGCCATCCAGCACATGCGCGAGGGCCAGCCGATCCAGGGCCTGGAAGCGCGCGTGGTCGACGCCAAAGGCAAGTGGCACTGGTTGCAGATGAGCGCCGCCCTCGGCGAGGACCAGGTGATCTATTGCGCCGCCCGTGACATCAGCGAGCGCAAGGACGCCGAGCAGGTGCTGCAAAGCACCTTGCGCGAGCTGGAGCGCAGCAACCGCGAACTGCAGGAGTTCGCCTTCGTCGCCTCCCACGACCTGCAGGAGCCGCTGCGCAAGATCCAGGCCTTCGCCGAGCGCCTGCAGAATCGCGCCGCCGGCCTGGACGAGGAAGGCCGCGACTATGTGCAGCGCATGAGCTCCGCCGCCGGGCGCATGCAGTCGCTGATTCGCGACCTGCTGGCCTACTCGCGGGTCACCAGTCGCGGCCAGCCGTTCCAGCGCCTGAGCCTGGACGGCATTCTCGACGAGGTGCTGCAGGACCTGGAAACCGCCCTGGAGCACAGCGATGCGCGAATCGACCGGCAACCGCTGCCGGACATCGAGGGCGACCCGCTGCAAATGCGCCAGCTGCTGCAGAACCTGCTGAGCAACGCCATCAAATTCCACCGCGAGGAGGAGCCGCCGCGCATTCGTGTCTATGCTGAAATCCAGACACCAGGTGAATGGACGCTCTGTGTGGCGGATCAGGGCATCGGCTTCGACGAAAAGTACCTGGACCGCATCTTCAACCCGTTCCAGCGCCTGCACGGACGTCAGACCTATCCGGGTACCGGTATCGGCTTGGCCATCGTCAAGAAAATCGTGGAACGCCATGGCGCCAGCATCACCGCCACCAGCAGCCCTGGGCAGGGCACCACTTTTCGCATCACCTTCAAGATGCCTGTCGTATAGGGATAGCGCCAATGACTGATCGCAAATCGGTACATATCCTGATCGCCGACGACGACCCGGACGACTGCCTGCTGACCCGCGAGGCCTTTCGAGAAAGCCGCGTGCTCAACGAAGTCCGCTTCGTGCACAACGGCGAGGAGCTGATGAGCTACCTCCGGGGCCTGCCGCCGTTCGCCGATCGCCGGCGCTATCCATTGCCCGGGCTGATCCTGCTGGACCTGAACATGCCGCTCAAGGACGGCCGCGAAGCGCTTGCCGAGATCAAGTCCGACCCTCTTTTGCGCAGCATTCCGGTGGTCATCCTGACTACGTCCACCGACGAGGAAGACATCCTGCGCAGCTATCACGATGGCGTGAATTCCTTCATCACCAAGCCGGTCAGCTTCAGTGGCCTGCTCCAGGTCGTGCAGAGCCTAGGCCACTACTGGCTGGATATCGTCGAACTTCCTGCCGAGCACCTGAAGCCATGAACGATCGAGTCTTGCGACTGCTGTTGATCGAAGATGACGAGGATGACTACCTGATCACCCGCGACCTGCTGCGCGAAGCCGGGCATCTGCGCTATGAGCTGGAGTGGATCAGCGACTACCAGCGCGGCCTGGAAACCATCGACCAGCAGCGTCACGACGTGGTGCTGATCGACTACCGGCTGGGCGCCGAATCCGGGCTGGACCTGCTGCGCCATGCGCTGGACTACGGCGTGCGCACCCCGATCATCCTGCTCACCGGCCAGGGCGACGAGTCGCTGGACGCCAACGCCGTCAGCCTTGGCGCCGCCGACTACCTGGTCAAGGGCCAGATCGACAGCCGCTTGCTGGCGCGCAGCATCCGCTATGCCATCGGTCGCGCACAGGTCATCGAGGAACTGGCCGGCAGCGAAGCGCGCTACCGCCTGCTGTTCGAGACCAATCCCGAACCCATGTACGTGTTCCACAAGGACAGCCTCGCCTTCCTCGCGGTCAATCAGGCGGCCGTGGATCTCTACGGCTACTCGCGCGAGGAACTGCTGGGCATGACCGTGCTGGATATTCGTCCGCCGGAGGAGCAGCGGCGCTTCCTCGATTACCACGCCCAGGGGCGGCCGATGGGCAACGTCGGTGTCTGGACCCAGCAGCACAAGAGCGGGCGGGAGATGCAGGTCGAGCTGCTGGCCCACGACTTCGACTTCAACGGCCTGCCCGCGCGCCTGGTGCTGGCCCTGGACGTCACCGAGAAACTGCGCGCCAGTCGCGAGGTGGAGCGCAAGGAGCAGGCCTTCCGCCAGTTGCTCACCGATAACCGCGATGCCGTGCTGGTGGTTTGTCCCGCGGGCCTGGTGCGCTATGCCAACCCGGCGGCGGAAAACCTGCTCGGCGCGCCGCTGGAAGCGTTGCAGCAAGAGAAGCTGGCATTGCCGGAGCGACAGAGCGGCCTGTGCGAATGGAGCCTGACGCTGCCCAACGGCGAAACGCTGGACGTGGAGATCCAGTGTTCGCAGACCGAGTGGGACAACGAAACCATGCGCCTGCTGTCGCTGCGCGACATTCGCCAGCGCAAGGCGGTGGAGAAGCAGCTGCGCCTGCTGCAACGCAGCATCGACGCCAGCTACAACGGCGCCTTGATCTGCGATGCGCTGGCCCCCGACCTGCCGATCATCTACGTGAACCCGGCGTTCGAACGCATCACCGGCTACACCGCCAAGGAAGTCATCGGGCGCAACTGCCGCTTTCTCCAGGGCGAGGAGCGCAACCAACCGGCGGTGGAGGAAATCCAGCGTTGCCTGGCGGAACAGCAGGACGTCCACGTGGTGCTGCGCAACTTCCGCAAGGACGGCTCGCCCTTCTGGAACGACCTCTACATCGCCCCGGTACCGGACGAGCACGGTTGCATCACCCATTTCATCGGCGTGCAGAACGACATCTCCGAGCAAAAGCGCTACGAGTCGGAGCTGGCCTACAACGCCAGCCACGATGTGCTTACCGGGCTGCCCAACCGTTCGCTGCTGGAGGACCGCCTGGTCCAGGGCTGCAACATCTCCCAGCGCTACAAGCGCAGCCTGGCGGTGATGTTCATCGACCTGGACGGTTTCAAGCCGATCAACGATTCCATGGGCCACAGCGTCGGCGACCAGATACTGGTGGAAGTCGCGCGACGCATGAACCAGCAGGTGCGCCCCGGCGACACCGTGGCGCGCCTGAGCGGCGACGAGTTCGTCGTGCTGCTGCCCGACCTGGCCAGGGAGGAAGACGTGCTGCTGGTGGCCGAGCGGCTGATCGAGAGCATCGCGCGGCCCTATCGCGCCCAGGGCATCGAGCTGCACGTCACCGCCAGCATCGGCATCACCCTGAGTGACGGCACCATCGAGCCGCCGACCCTGCTGATCCAGCAGGCGGACCTGGCGATGTACAAGGCCAAGCAGCAGGGCCGCAACAATTACCAGTGGTACACCAAGGACCTCAATCAGAAGGTCAGCGAGCGGGTGAACCTGCGCAACGAGTTGCAGAAGGCCATCGAAGGCAAGGACTTCGAGCTGTACTACCAGCCGCAGATCGATGGCCGCACCGGCCGCGTGGTGGGCGCCGAAGCCTTGCTGCGCTGGAACCACGCCCAGCAGGGCTTCATCTCGCCGGCACAGTTCGTGCCCGTGGCCGAGGACACCGGGCAGATCATCCCGCTCAGCCAATGGGTACTGGAAACCGCCTGCCGGCAGAGCAAGGCCCTGAACAGCCAGGGGCTGGCCCATATCGCCATCTCGGTGAACGTCTCGCCGGTGCAGTTCCAGCGCGCCAATTTCGTCGATACCGTGGTATCCACGCTGAAGAAGACGGGGTTGCCGGCCGAGCTGCTGGAACTGGAGATCACCGAAACCGTGCTGCTGGAAAACGCCGAGCGCGCCATCCATACCCTGCATACCCTCAAGGGGCTGGGACTGCGCATTTCCATCGACGATTTCGGCACCGGCTTTTCCAGCCTCAACTACCTCAAGCGCCTGCCCATCGACAAGGTGAAGATCGACCGCTCCTTCGTCCAGGAAGTGATCAGCGACCGCCACGATGCCGCCATCACCCAGGGCATCATCTCCATGGCCCACCACCTGCGCCTAAGGGTGATCGCCGAAGGGGTGGAAACCGAACCGCAGGTGGCCTTCCTGAAGAAGAGCCACTGCGATGAGTTCCAGGGTTACTACTTCGCCAAGCCGATGCCCTTCGACCAACTGGAAGCCTTCCTGCGCGAACGCCGCCTGCAGAGCGCCTCGCCATTGGAAACCCCTGCCGACGCGGTGAACGCCCAGACACTGTTGCTGCTGGACGACGAGGAAAACATCCTGCGCTCCCTGGCCCGCGTGCTGCGTCGCGATGGCTACCAGATCCTCACCGCCAACCGTGCCCACGATGCCTTCGAACTGCTGGCCAAGCACGACGTGCAGGTGATCCTTTCCGACCAGCGCATGCCGGAAATGAACGGCACCGAGTTCTTCAGCCGGGTGAAAGACCTTTATCCGGAGACCATTCGCATCGTGCTGTCCGGCTATACCGACCTGAAATCGGTGACCGACGCCATCAACCAGGGGGCGATCTATAAGTTCCTCACCAAACCCTGGGACGACGAGCAACTGCGCGCCAACATCGCCCAGGCGTTCCAGCAGTACGCCATCGCCAAACAGAAGGGCGAGCTACCGGTGGAGGTCGGGCAGAGCGAGCAATAGGCCCCGCAGGCTTGCACCGCGCTTGGCTGACGGGCAGCACGGAGCGTTACGCCAGGGGCTTCTAGCCTCGATCAGGCGAAAAGTTCAGCACACCCTGCGCCTGCAACCACGTCGCCCCGGCGAACATCATCATGATCTGCGCCTCGGCCTGGGCGCAGATGGTGCCGCGCCGTGCCGGCTGCTCGATGTACTCCAGGGAGAGCTGGAACAGTTGCCGGCTGATCATGCCGGAGACCTGGCCCAGCGCGGCGCGCTCCAGCCCAGGCAGGAGCCGCAATTCGTCGATATCCACCGCCATGTCCGTGGCGAAGTCGTCCATCACCTGGCGCAACGCCTCGCGCAAGACCGGTGACGCGCCGTGCAGTTCGCGCATGCCGAGCATGAAGGCTTGTGGGTGCTCGCCGACGAAGGCGAAGAACAGTTGCACCGTCTCCTGACAGACCCGCCGCCCGCGGACCAGGTCGATGCCCGCGGTGGCAGCCGGTTCGCCGGCACGCTGCGCCGCCTCCCGCCGCAGATCGCGGAGCGGTTGGCGCAACTGCTCGGCCAACTCGCCGATCACCGCCAGGCCCAGTTCGTCGATATTGCCGAAGTGCCGGTAGAAGGTATTCGGGTTCAGCCCCGCTTCCCTGGCCAGTTCGCGTAGGCCCAGGCTGCTGAGGCTGCGGGTCTGGCTGCTCAGGCGCAGCGCCGCTTCCATCAGCAACCGCTTGCCCTGGGCCACCACGCGCTGCCCCAGCGGCTGCGCTTTTATCTGCCTGTCCATCTGCTTGACTCACCCTACGGAAGGTTGGTTTGACCGGGAAGTATACGGGTGTATACATGTAGACAACTGTACACATCCACAACAACGATAACAGGAGTGAGGCATGAACGCGCCCTCGGCACCCGCGGTACGGCACGTCAAGATCGCCATCATCGGCAGCGGCTTTTCCGGCCTGGGCATGGCCATGCGCCTGACCCAGCGGGGCGAGCAGGACTTCCTGATCTTCGAGAAGGAGGCCGGCGTCGGCGGTACCTGGCGGGTCAACCACTACCCCGGCTGCGCCTGCGACGTGCAATCCCATCTCTACTCCTTTTCCTTCGAGCCCAACCCCGGCTGGACGCGCATGTTCGCCCCGCAGACGGAAATCCGCGCCTACCTGGAAGGCTGCTGGGAGAAGTACCGCCTGCAGGACAAGACCCTGCTCAATACCGCCATCGCCCAGATGCACTGGGACGACGAGCAGGAGCTATGGCACCTCCAGGACGCCGTCGGCAACCGCTACAGCGCGCGCTTCGTGGTCTCGGGCATGGGCGCCCTCTCCACCCCGTCCATCCCGAAGATCGACGGCCTGGAGCGTTTCGCCGGCAAGCAGTTTCACTCCCAGCAGTGGGACCATGACTACGACCTTCGCGGCAAGCGCGTCGCGGTGATCGGCACCGGCGCCTCGGCCATTCAGTTCGTGCCGCAGATCCAGAAGCAGGTCGCCCGGCTCGACCTCTATCAGCGCAGCGCACCCTGGATCATGCCCAAGCCGGACCGCGCCATCGGTGCCGACGAGCGCGGGCGCTTCGAGCGCCAGCCCTGGCGCCAGAAACTCTGGCGCGGCGCCATCTATGCGCTGCTCGAAAGCCGGGTAATTGGCTTCACCTGGACGCCCCGGCTGATGAAGCTGGCCGAGGCGTTCGCCAAGCGCTTCATCGCCAGGCAGGTCCAGGACCCGGCGCTGCGCGCCAAACTGGTCCCGGACTACCGCATGGGCTGCAAACGGGTACTGATCTCCAACGACTACTACCCAGCCCTGGCCCAGCCCAACGTCACCCTGGTCACCGAGGGCATCCGCGAAATCCGCGCCCACAGCATCGTCAGCAGCGACGGCCAGGAGCGCGAGGTGGACGCCATCATCTTCGGCACCGGCTTCACCCCCAGCGACCCGCTGCCGCGCGCCACCATCTTCGGTCGCGACGGCGTCGACCTGCTGGATACCTGGCCGCAGGGTCCGGAGGCCTACAAGGGCACCCTCACCGCCGGCTTCCCCAACCTGTTTTTCCTGATGGGCCCGAATACCGGGCTCGGCCACAACTCGATGGTCTACATGATCGAGTCGCAGATCCACTACGTGCTCGGCGCACTCAAGCTGCTGGACGAGCAGCGGTTGAGCAGCCTGGAGGTCAAGCGCGACGTGCAGGATCGCTTCAACGGCAAGCTGCAGGGCCAGCTCGGCGATACCGTGTGGAACGCCGGCGGCTGCATGAGCTGGTACCTGCACCCGGTCAGCGGACGCAACTGCACGGTGTGGCCGGGCTTCACCTGGCGCTTCCGCCAGCTCACCCGCCACTTCGACCCGGCGGCCTATCACTTCAGCCGCCTGCATCCCGCCCATCCGGCGCAAAAGTTCGCCGCTACTACCCCACACGCCCAGGAGATCGGTGCATGAAGTCGTTCGAAAACAAGGTTGCCGCCATCACCGGCGCCGGCTCCGGCATCGGCCGTGCGCTGGCCATGGCCCTCGGCCGCCAGGGCTGTCACCTGGCCCTGGCGGACATCGACGCGGCCTCGCTGGAACAGACCGCCGAAGCGGCCCGGCAACTCGGCGTGCGGGTCAGCTCCCAGCCGCTCGACGTCACCGACCGCGCGGCCATGCACGCCTGGGCCGACCGGGTGATGGAAACCTTCGGTCGCATCAACCTGGTCGTCAACAACGCCGGCGTGGCCCAGGGCGGCAGCGTGGAGGGCAACGACTACGCCGACTACGAGTGGATCATGGGCATCAATTTCTGGGGCGTGGTCAACGGCAGCAAGGCCTTCCTGCCGCATCTCAAGGCCAGCGGCGAGGGGCATGTCGTCAATGTCTCCAGCATCTTCGGCCTGTTTTCCCAGCCCTGCATGAGCGCCTACAACGCCAGCAAGTTCGCCGTGCGCGGCTTCACCGAGTCATTGCGCCAGGAGCTGGATATGCAGGCAGGCGGTGTCTCCGCCAGCTGCGTGCATCCGGGCGGCATCAAGACCAACATCGCCAAGACCGCACGCATGAACGACAGCCTGGCCCAGCTCACCGGCCAGGAAATCGAGCAGGCCCGTCAGCAGTTCAACGACCAGTTGCTGCGCACCACGCCGGACAAGGCCGCGCGCGTCATTCTCAACGGCGTGCTGCGCAACAAGCGCCGCATCCTGATCGGTGCGGATGCCTATGCCCTGGATCTGCTGCAGCGCCTGTTCCCCGCGCTCTATCAGCGCGTCGTGGTGCTCAGCATGCGCCTGGCGCCGCGCTTCATGTCGCGGCCCGCCCCGGTCGTGCGGGAAGCTTCGGAGCAGTAGCCGGCCAGGCTTCCAGCGCCTCGCTTGAAGGGCAGGCCTGGCTGACTAGGCTTAGGTTGTTGGATGACAGGGTCCAGCCGGGGTAACGCACCGCAGCGTTTCCCCGGGCCTGGATGAGACAGGGAGGCAAGATGGCCATCAGGTACAGGTCGCAACCAGTCATTTATAGCCGCTCGCTGGATACCTACCGCTCTAGCTCATGTGTCACCCAGTACAGATCGCTGCCCGCCGGGCCAGGCTTTCGCCTGCTCCGGCCGGCAGGTCGATGAGAACGCACGGAGCGGTTGAGGAGGATGCCATGAGCTGCTGCGACAACTCGACGGTCAAGATCAGGAATGACAGCGACACCGGTTGGACCGTCAAGGAAATCAATACCATGGAGAAATTCAGTGGTATCAAGATCGGCTGTCAAATCACCACGGACGGGGAAGCCATCGGCAAGGCATCCTCCGCCAGTGGCTCCGGCGGCCATGCCATGGGCTCGATCTGCCTCACCAGCGGCAACCTGAGCCTGGACCTGCCCTACGCGTTCAAGCCAAGCGACAGCAAAGGCGAATGCCCCTGCGGAGCAAGCGTGACCAATACGCCGATCAAGGCCGGCGGATACATCGCCGTGGCCTCCCTGACCTTCGGCAAGCAGGAGGGAGAAGCGATGGTGAAATGGGTGATCAGCAACAGCTGACCCCCGCGCCGGGCCTCCACCACCCCGGTGGAGGCCCGCGTCAATGCCGTTCCCCCTCGCGCGCTTGCTCGACACCGATCGCATGATGAAAAGCCAGCAGGCCACCGGCCAACGCATCGGCAATCGCCGGGACGCCAAGCATCGCCTTGTCATCGAGATGGCTGCCCAGCAGCGGCACGGCGATACAGGCATGCTCGACGATGTTTCCAGACATGGTCCTGACCACCTCCCGCAGCATGCGCTGGGCATGCGAGGCACGGGGCGATGTATTGACCAGCATGACCGGCATGTCGACGAACGCCTCCCCTCCCACCAGCCAATCCAAGGCGTTCTTCATCACTCCGCTGATGCCATGGGCATATTCCGGGCTGGCGATGATGAGCCCGTCGGCCTCGGCCAGGTCGGATTCCAGCTGCACGACGGCAGCAATGGCCGAGGCGTCCAGGTCGGGATTGAACAACGGCAGCTCGGCCATCTCCCCATACAGCGACAGCTCAACTCCTACCGGCGCCAGCCGGGCGAGCGCCCTGAGAGCCGCCGTGTTGTAGGAGTCGCGCCGCAGACTTCCCGATAACGCCAGTATCCTCGTTCGACCCACGTACACCCCCACCGGCAAAAAACCGATTGGACCCCGCCCGGGCCTGCCCGTCCACCTGCCAGGCCCATGCCTTTGACGCGGAGCACAGGGTGCGGCCTAATGCCCTCCCGTTTTTCCGTGTCCGCATGCCCATGACGTTCCCCGGTCCTCGCCCGAGCACCTTGCACCTGCCTCCCGGCCCCTGGCTGACGGTGCTCGACTGCCTGTGCGCGCGCTTTCCGGCCATCGGCCGCGAGGTCTGGCTCGAACGCATGCGGCGCGGGCGGGTGCTGGATGAGCAGGGCCAGGCCTTGGCGCCGGAACATGCCTATCGGGAAGGCCTGCGGGTGCACTATTTTCGCGAAGTGCCGGACGAAACGCCGATCCCCTTCGTAGAGATGGTGCTCTATGCCGACGAGCACCTGGTGGTGGCGGACAAGCCGCATTTCCTGCCGGTGGTGCCCTCAGGGTCTTTCGTCGAGCAGACGCTGCTGGCGCGACTGGTGCGGCGCCTCGGCAACCCGCACCTGGTGCCCATCCATCGCATCGACCGGCTCACCGCCGGGCTGGTGCTGTTCTCCGCCAACCCCGAGAGCCGCGGACGCTATCAGGCCCTGTTCCGCGAGCGCCGGATCGACAAGCGTTACGAGGCCATCGCCCCGGCCCTGCCAGGGCTGGCGTTCCCGCTGAAGCGCGCCACGCGCATGGTCGAAGGCGACCCGTTCTTCCGCATGCGCGAAGCCGAAGGTATACCGAACAGCGAAACCCGCATCGAGGTCTGCGAGCGCCATGGCGATCTGTGGCGCTACGGGCTGTACCCGGTCACCGGCAAGAAGCACCAACTGCGCCTGCACATGGCGGCGCTCGGTGCAGGGATTTGCAACGACATCTTCTATCCGACGCTGACCGCCGCCGCGGATGCCGCCGACGACTATGCACGCCCGCTGAAGCTGCTGGCCCAGTCCCTGGCCTTCAGCGACCCGCTGACGGGCGAGCGGCGCTGCTTCGAGAGCCAGTTGCATCTGGACTGGTAAGGGTTCAGTGAAAATCCCGGCTGCGCACGTCCAGCCCGGTCAACAGCGGGGTCAGGTCGCTCAGGCGGCCGGCGATCAGATGACGCACTCCGCTTTCCGTCTCCAGGCGGCCATCCACGCGCAATAGCCGCGACTCGATCAGGGGCCGTCGCTGGCGCTCGGCAAGGTCATGCCAGACCACCACGTTGACCATGCCGTGTTCGTCCTCGAGGGTGACGAAGGTCACCCCGCTCGCGGTTTGCGGACGCTGGCGGCCGATGACCAGGCCGGCGACGCTGACGGCGCGACCATTCTCCACCTCCGCCAGCTCCCTCGAGCTGCGGCAACGCCGCGCCCGGAGCTCCCGGCGCAGCAGCGCCAGTGGGTGGGGCCCGAGGGTGGTGCCGACCGTGGCATAGTCCGCCTGCAGGTCCTCCCCCACCGTTGGCAGCGGCAGCGGTACATGCGCCTCGCGCGGGGCCGGCTGGCCGGCGAATAGCGGCAGCTGCGCCTCGACGGCGGCCACTTCCCAGCGCGCCCGATGCCGGTGGCCGGCCAACCCGCGCAGGGCGCCGGCATCCGCCAGGCGGGCACGGGCGCGGGCATCCAACCGGGCGCGGGCACTGAGGTCGGCCACATCGGCAAAGGCATCCAGCACGCGCGCCTGTTCGATCTGCCGGGCATCCTGTTCGCGAAACCCCCGGACCATGCGCAACCCCAACCGGATCGCCGGTTGCGCCTGCCCGTTTGGCTCCAGCGTGCAGTCCCAGTCGCTGTAGCGCACATCCACCGGACGCACCTCGATGCGATGACGACGGGCATCCTGCAGCACCTGGTCGGGGCTGTAGAAGCCCATCGGCCAGCTGTTGATCAGCGCACAGGCATAGGCTGCCGGCTCGTGGCATTTCAGCCAGCAACTGGCGTAGGTGAGCAGGGCGAAGCTGGCAGCATGGGACTCGGGGAAGCCGTAGCTGCCGAAGCCTCTGATCTGCTCGAAAATACGCGCGGCGAACTCGGCCGTGTAGCCGTTGGCGACCATGCGCGTCATCAGCCGCTCCTGGTGTGGTTCCAGGCCGCCGTGGCGCTTCCAGGCGGCCATGGAGCGCCGCAGCTGGTCGGCCTCGCCAGGCGTGTAGTCGGCCGCGACGATGGCCAGCTCCATGACCTGTTCCTGGAACAAGGGCACCCCCAGGGTGCGCTCGAACACCGCGCGCAAGGCTTCGGACGGATAGTTCACGGCTTCCTCGCCGTTTCGCCGGCGCAGGTAGGGATGCACCATGTCGCCCTGGATGGGCCCCGGACGAACGATGGCCACCTCGATCACCAGGTCATAGAAGGTCCTCGGCTTGAGCCGGGGCAGCATGGCCATCTGCGCCCGGGATTCGATCTGGAAGACGCCGACGGTATCGGCGCGCCCGATCATGTCGTAGGTGGCCATGTCCTCGGCGGGGATGCTCGCCAGGGTCCAGCGCAGGCCCCGGTAATGGGCGATCAGGTCGAAACAGCGGCGCAATGCGCTGAGCATGCCCAGCGCCAGCACGTCCACCTTGAGCAGGCCGACCAGATCCAGATCGTCCTTGTCCCACTGGATGACGGTGCGCCCCTCCATGGCCGCGTTCTCCACCGGTACCAGGGTGTCCAGCGGCTGCTCGGAGATCACGAAACCGCCCGGGTGCTGCGACAGGTGCCGCGGGAAGCCGATCAGTTCGGCGGCCAACGCCAGCACCGGGCGCAGCACCGGGCTGTCCGGGTCGAAGCCGACTTCCCGCAAACGTTCAGCCGTCGGTACCCGTTCGCTCCAGCGCCCGCAGCAGTCGGCCAGCGCGTTGACCTGGTCCGGCGGCAGGCCGAGAGCCTTGGCCACGTCGCGTATCGCCCCGGCGCCGCGGTAGCTGCTGGCCACCGCGGTGAGCGCCGCACGGCTCCGGCCGTAGCGCGTGAACACGTACTGGATGACCTCCTCGCGACGCTCGTGCTCGAAGTCCACGTCGATATCCGGCGGCTCGTTGCGTTCCTTGGACATGAAACGCTCGAACAGCAGGTTCATGCGATCCGGGTCCAGCTCGGTGATGCCCAGGACGAAGCACACCGCCGAATTGGCCGCCGACCCCCGTCCCTGGCAGAGAATCCCCTGGTCGCGGGCGAAGCGCACCAGGTCGTGCACGGTGAGGAAATAGCTTTCGTACTCCAGCTCGGCGATCAGCCCCAGCTCCTTCTCGATCAGGGCGCGCACCTTCGGCGACTCGCCCTGCGGCCAGCGCCAGCGCAGCCCCCGTTCGGCCAGCTCACGCAGCCAGGTGGTTGGCGTGAACCCCGCCGGCACCAGCTCGCGGGGGTACTGGTAGCGCAACTGGCTCAGCTCGAAGGTGCAACGCTCGGCGATGCGCAGCGTTTCCGCCAGCAGCTCCGGCGGGTACAGCTCGGCCAGGGCCGCGCGCGGACGCAGGTGCCGTTCGCCATTGGGGAACAACCGGTGCCCCGCCTCAGCCACCGTGCAGTGGTGGCGGATGGCGGTCATGCAGTCCTGCAGGGCGCGGCGCCCGCGAGCATGCATGTGCACATCGCCCGCGGCCACCGCCGGAATGCCCAGGCTCGCCGCCAGCGCCTGCAGTTCGGCCAGGCGCCGGGCATCATCAGGTCCACGATGCAGCTCCACCGCCAGCCACAAGCGCCCGGGAAAGACCGTGCCGAGCCAATGCCCGTCCGTTTCCTCAGTCGTCCCATCGGGAACCCACAGCACCAGCAGCCCATCCAGCGGCCCGGCGAGGTCTTCGCGCAGCAGGCGATAGCGGCCCTTTTCCGCCCGCCTCCGGGCCCGGGTGATCAGTTGGCACAAGGCCTGGTAGCCGCCCAGGTTCTCCGCCAGCAGCACCAGCTTGGGGCCGTTCTCCACCCGCACCTCGCTGCCGACGATCAGGGGCAGCTCGACCTCCTGCGCGGCCTGCCAGGCCCGCACGATGCCGGCCAGGGTGCATTCGTCGGTGATCGCCAGAGCCCGGTAGCCATGGCGCCTGGCCCGTTCGAACAACTCCCGGGCACTGGACGCTCCGCGTTGAAAGCTGAAATTCGACAGGCAGTGCAGCTCGGCGTAGCCGCTCATGCGAACCAGCCCTGCAGCCATAACCGCTCGCCTTCGCCAACCACGCGGTAGGCCCAGCCGCGCTGGCCCGCGCGGGTTTCAATCAGGTAGTAATCGCGGCGCACATCGCCACCGTCCCACCAACCGGACTCGACACGCTCGGGGCCTGCCAGGAAGCGCACCCCCGCCTCCCGCAACGGCAGCGCCTCGCGCAGAAGCCAGCCGGGGCGCAGCACGTCGGGCCCCGGCATTGTGGGTCCGGCTGCTGGCTCCGGCTGCCAGGCGTGCTCGGGACGATGATCGGCATGGGCGCCCAGGCCGTGCACCGCTGCATCCCCCAACCGCGCCCGCAGGCGTTCGCGCAGTTGCTCCCAGGGTAGCGACTGTTGCGGGCGCTCATCGAACAGTTCGCGATGCTGCGGGACAAAGGCGGACAGCTCCCGGGCCACCAGGCGCACCGCTTGTACCGGTGCGGGCACCTGCAGTTGCTCCAGCCGCCCGCGCGCCACCTCGAAGAGCATGGCAGCCTCGCGCTCGGCACCGAGCAGGCCGACCGGCACCTGCGAGTCCGCGCCTTCCCGGTGCTCCAGATGCAGGGTGAAACGCTGTACCCCGCTGTCGCGCCCGGCGAGAAACGCAGCCAAGTCGGCCGTCAGCCGGCGCACCGGAAACAGCAGGGCCTGGTGCGATGCCACCTCGAAATTCAGCTCGATGCGCACGTCGAATTCGTCCGGCGGCAGGTAGCAGTCCAGCGCCAGCGCTCGCTTTCCGAGCAGCCTGTCCAGATGTCCCAGCACCTCCGGCGCAAAGCGCCGGGCCACGGTATCCCGCGGCAACGCCAGCACCTGGCGAAGCGTGCGCAAGCCCATGCGGGAAAATGCCGATGCCGCTTCGCGGCTGAAGCCGGCGCGCTCGACGGGCATGCGCTCCAAGGCTCCGCGCAGGCTCTCTGCGTCCGCCACGCCCAGTCCGTCATGGACATTGGCCAACACGCGCGCCGCCACCGGGTTGGGGGCCGCCACGATGCGATGGCGAAAGCCCAGCGCCGTCAGCTCATCGCGCAGACGCGCCTCGAAACGCGGCCAAGGACCGAACAGCGTGAAGCTGGACTCCACTTCCAGCAGCAACACCCGCGGGTAGTGCAGGCTGACGTGGGAACTGAAACGGTATGCCCAGGCCGCCAGAAAGCGCTGCCAGCGCTCGACCTCGCTCGGGTCGTATTCGATCGCGGTGAAATCCCGCGTCAGCGCATGGGCTGCGGCCAGCGACTGGCCAGGGCGCAGGCCAAGCGCACGGGCAGCCCGGTTGACCGTTTGCAGCACCCGGCGCTGCGGCGTGCCGGTCACCAGCGCCAAGGGCTCGCCGCCCTCCTCCCGGCCACGCAAGACGCCATCCAGAGCCAGCTGCGGCAACAATATGCATGCCCAACGCATAACGGCCTCATTGCCAAGGAATGGCGGTGGCTGGAGCCAGCCCGCCACGGCACTTGAGCACCCGCAACTGCGCCGGCCGCCCCTCGACGGCGATGCGCAGCGCCGCTGGCGACGGATTCACCGCCTCGCGCAACGGGCGATAGGCAAAGGCCAGGGTCTGCCCTGTCTCGGCCGCCACCTGCAAACGGCGCAGGGCACGGTCGTCCGCCTGCTGCGGCCAGCACAGCACGGCCCCGCAGCTGCCCGAGCGCAAGCACTGCTCCGCAGCCCACAGGGCGTCCCGACCACTCGCCTCCACCCACGCCAGCCAGCGCAGGTCCACGCCTGCGGCCTGCCAGGCATGGGGGTACGGCACATGGGGCGGGGCCACCAGCACGACCCGCTCCTCGGCGCGGGTCAAGCGTGCCAGGGTCGGCCACAGTAAGCGCAACTCGCCAAGGCCGTCGGCCGGCAGCAACAACTCGCTGAGCGCAGCCTCCGGCCAGCCGCCGTTCGGCAACAGCGCATCCAACAGGGTATGCCCGGTCGGCTGGGTCCCGAGGGGCACCTCCAGCGACTGCCCCTTCCAGACACGCCGCTGGTGCAGCAGCGAATCGAGCGCAATCACCGCCCCCATGACATCCCCCTCGGCAATGCCAAACCGGGCAGCCGAAGCGATGGACAGGAACGCCACAGCCCTGCTGCAGGGTCGGGAAAAAGAATCGGGCACATGCAAGGGAACCGCCATACGACTGTATATATATACAGATAACAGAGATATCCGGCGATGCCAATGTGACAGCCCCGCCGGGCGACGGAAGGCCGAAACAGAACCGTGCGAAAGCCGCCACGGCCCAGCGGGCTCGGCAGCACTGGCAGGCCTTCCCAGCCGAACGGGAACCGGAGCGCACCCGGCTGCAGAGCATGAGGCGCTCCCCACTTCTGCGGCAGGACAAGGGCTTGGCGCGCCTGGACGTGCTATAAGGGCGCCTCATTCACTACAGGGACGTATGCACGGTGGTCACTGCAGCGGCAGCAATCGACAGACTGAATCCTCTGCCCTATCAGTCTGAAGTCTTGGCGTATCTGAAAGACTGGGAGCCGGACGTCTGGGCCTGGGCCTCCTCCCTCAGCGTGCAGGAGCAACACAGCAACGAAGTGCGCGCACAGCTGCTGCGCGACACCTACCGGCTGGCT
Organism: Zestomonas ipomoeae; assembly: GCF_057128665.1. Lineage (NCBI taxonomy): Bacteria > Pseudomonadati > Pseudomonadota > Gammaproteobacteria > Pseudomonadales > Pseudomonadaceae > Zestomonas > Zestomonas ipomoeae. Next base: position 69,991 of record NZ_JBSKHQ010000019.1, on the reverse strand, counting down.
CCGACAAGCCACGCTCCGGTCTACGAGCTTTGCCGGCAAGCCTTGGAAAACTTGCAGATCGATGCGCCGGTGACGCTTTACCAGGCGAACGGCTCGAGCATGAACGCGACGCTCTACTTCCTGCCGGGCGAAGCCCACATCGTGCTGGAGGGGCCTGTCCTGGAACGCCTGCAAAGCACCGAACTGCTCGCACTGCTGGGGCATGAAATGGCCCACTACCACCTCTGGTCCGAGCACGGCGGCGAATACCTCATCGCTGATCGCGTGCTCAACCATAGCGCGGTGTCGAACAGCCGAAACCCCAGTTACCTCGAAACCGCGCGTCTCTACGGCCTGCACACCGAACTGTACGCCGACCGCGGGGCCGCTCTCGCCGCGCAGTCCGCCAAGGCCACGATTTCCATGCTGGTCAAGGTGCATACCGGGATCGCCGACGTCGATGCCGATGCCTACCTGCAGCAGGCTCTGGAGCTCGACGGCAAGGCTGGCCAGGTATCCCAGGGGGACTCTCATCCTGAGTCGTTCCTGCGCTCACAGGCGATCGACCTGTGGTGGCGGCAGGACGCGCAGCTCGATGACTGGCTGCACCGGCGCCTGCGTGGCCCGTTGCAACTCACCAACCTGGACCTCACCGGCCAGGTGGCGCTGACGGACATCACACGCGGTTTCATTGCGCGTTTTCTGCGCGAGCCTTCCTTGCGTTCCGAGCCGGTCATGAGCCAGGTGCAGCAGTTCTTTCCCGACTGGTCCGACAATCATCCCCCCATCGACCTGGCCACGCTCGATGCCCAACGCATCGACACCAACGTGCAGGAGTACCTGCATTACCTGCTGCTGGACCTGGCCCTGGTCGATGAAGACCTGCGAGACCACGCCTTGTTGCAGGCAGCCGGCATGGCGGTCGAACTAGGCGGCCGGGAGGCCTTTCTGAAGATACTCAGGCGCGACCTGAAATTGAGCAGGCGCGAACTGGCCAAGCTCGGCAAAGCCATGAAGGAGGGCACCAGCGCATGAGCGAGCAACAATCCGAACTGACGCTCGGCCAGCTGCTGGCCTCCAAAGCCAACGCCCAGATGCCCATCGACGATGTGCTGCATCTGGTCCTGCCGTTGATGCGCGAGACCGCACGTCTTCACGACAAGGGTCGAGTCGCACAATTGAATGCCGGATCGGTGCTGCAAGACGCGCAAGGTTCGCTGTGTCTGCGCAATCCGCAAGGCGACGAGCCAAGGTATGCCCCCAAGCGCCTGCGCGACGTGCAGCCCATGCACAGCTCGGCGCTGAATGTCATCGGCGAGCTGCGCCGGACCTACGACGCCGAACATGGCGTCACGGAGGACAACCTGCAAGTGCAGGAAACGGAAGAGCAGGAGATCGCCAAGCCGGTGTTCGTCACCGGCTTCCGCTCGTGGGAACAACTGGTCGACCACCATGACCCGATCACCGACATTTTCCACCTTGGCCAGATCCTGGCGTGCCTGGCCTGCGGCCTGGACTTGCGCAACGAAGAAGACCTGCAGGGCTTTGCCTCGCATCGGCGCAACCTCTTCGAGATCGCCCCGCAGCTCAACCCCGTATTGGCCGGCACCATCGTCGAGATGACCGAGCTCAATCGCCACCAACGGGCAAGCAACCTGGGCGCGCTCATCCGTCGCCTGGAACACTGGCGCGACCAGCCCACCGGGCTGGATGTCGAAGGCCTGCTGACCGGCATCAAGGGTCCAGGCTCGCGGCGCACGGCCGTGCTGGAGCACTTGCGCGATCGCCTGTTCGACCTGTCGCGGCGCAATCGCCTGCTGCACTTCCGCCCGACCCAGGCCAACGTCAACCTGACCGTCGCCAGCGTTCCACTGGTCCTGCACCTGGAGAGCATCCGCGCCGAGGAACTTTGCACCTGGAGCGGCAACTTCGCCGAGCAAGTGCTGAGCGGCAAGCCGATCAGCCTGCAGAAATGGCTGCGCCTCGAAGAACAGGCATACCTTCCATCGTCCCTCGACCGCCTCATCCAAGAGACCCGCCGCGACCGCGCCGAATATGGCTTCAGCAACCTGCGCCTGGTGCTGGCATTCATGCGCTGGCACAACCTGAAGGAGTTTCCCGAAGAGCGCATCCTGTCTCCGCTGCTGTGGCTACCGGTGGAGCTGGTGAAGAAGAAAGGCGTACGGGACCAATACGTCCTGCAATGCGACGAGAGCCAGGCCGAGTTCAACCCCGTGCTGCGCCATCAATTGCGCCAGCTCTACGATATCCAGCTGCCTGAGACCGTGGACCTGCAGAAAACCACGATCGCCGAGGTGCATGCCGATCTCAGCCGGCAGATTCACCAGAGCGAACCGAGCGTGGAACTGCGCCTGCAAAGCAAGCCGGCCATCCGGCTGATCCACCAGAAGGCCGTCCAGCGACTGCAGCATTTCCAGCGTCGGCGCGGCTACAAGCCGGTGTCGTCGATTCCCAATCGCCCCGACTTCAGCTACGACCGCAACGACTATCGCCCCCTGGGCCTCGCACTGTTCCGCCAGTGGGTCGAACCCTCGCTATCGCCCCTCCGCGATGCAGTGGGCTTCCAGCCTACCGCCAAGAGCGACCTGCGGCATGCCGTGGCCAGTGACAACAGCGCGCAGAGCCTGACCTACGGCCTGGCCAGGGAAGAGGGCCACAAGTACGCCTGGGACATCGACCTGACCCAGGTGACCCTGGCCAACTTCAACTACAAGAAGATGTCGCTGGTGCGCGACTACGCGCAGCTCATAGACGAGCCGGCCGCCAATGCGGGCTTCGACCGGATGTTCTCCATCGAGCCGCGCGAGGTCGAGGTCGATGTGCCGCAGGCGATCCCCCTGGCGGAGCAATGGAACGTGGTGCCGGCCGATGCGACCCAGAATGCCGCGGTCGCCTTGGCCCGCAGCGGGCGCAATTTCATCATCCAGGGGCCACCGGGCACCGGCAAGTCGCAGACCATTACCAACCTGATCGCGGACTATGCGGGTCGCGGCCTGCGCGTGCTGTTCGTCTGCGAAAAGCGCGCGGCGCTCGATGTGGTCTTCCATCGCCTGCAGCAGGCCGGACTGGACGAACTGTGCTGCCTGATCCACGACTCGCAAACCGACAAGAAGGCCTTCGTCGGCAACCTGCGCGATTGCTACGAAAGCTGGGTGGCCAAGCCACACAACCGGGACGAACTGGAGACTCGCCGCACCGCGGAACTCGAGCGCATGGCCGCCCCCTTGAGAAAGATCGAGCGCTTCGACCAGGCAATGGCTGGCATTCCGGGCGACCTGGCCTGCAGCGTGCGCCAACTGGTCCAGCGGCTGGTGGAACTACCGGACGTCAGCATCGAAATCAGCCCGCAAGCCCGGGAACGCCTGCCGAACTGGGCAGAGTGGGAAGCCAACAGGGAGCTGAGCGCACGCCTCTACGCCAGGTTGCAAGAGCGCTTCGGACTCGCCAGTTTCGCCGCCCACCCCTTCTGCCGACTGTCGGCGCAGCTGCTGGAAAGCGAACAGGTCTACAGCCAGGTCAGTACGTTCATCGACCAGGCCACGCCGCTGCTTGAAGCGCTCGAAGCGCACTGGGACGCCCCCGGCAGCCTGTTCACCGCCGACACCTCACTCGCCAATGGCCAGGCGCTGGCGCAGGCGGTTCGCCAGGTAGCGGACTTCAATCTGGCCGTTCAGCTCGAACTGCTCGACGAAAAATCCGCCGCCCGACAAACGCTCCGCGAGCGACTGGCGGCACTGCAGACGCTGCAGCAGGAGCATCAGCAAGCCATGCAGCAAACCGCGAACTGGCGCGAGCGGCTGACTGCGGAGGACACCAGGGCTGCCTTGGAGCTCGAAGGTCGAGTCGGCCATTCGATGCTGCGCTTCTTCAACCCGGCCTGGTGGCGCCTGCGCAGTGAAATGCGCCGGCGTTACGACTTCAGCAAGCATGCGGTCCAACCGTCGTACCTCAGCCTGCTGGAAAGCCTGGCCGCGGCGCACCGTGCCGAGGCGGCCGCATTGGGCGCCGAACAGGAACTGGTCACGCAGTACGGCATCCCCGACAGCAGTCAGTTCATGACAGCGCTGGCGCAGGTTGCGCAAACCATGCGCACCTCGCCCCTGCTCCACCAGTGGCTCGGAAACCTGGGCGAATCGACCCAGGCAAGCCAGCAAGCGCAACAGGCGGCGCGCTCGACGCAGGCCTTCGCCGCCCTGGAGGAGCAGCTACGCAACCACCTCAGCGGCCCCGATATGAAGCTCGGGGAGCTTGGCGAATACCTGCGAGACCTGCGTGAAGACCTCGAGGAGCTGCCGGACTGGATTCCGTTGCTGCGCGAGCTGCACAACGCCGATCGCGCTACCGTCGCCGCCTTGCAGGAACACCCGCTGGGCCAGAAGGAAATGGACGTGCTGATCGCCAGGGAAGCGCTCGCCCGCCTTTATCGAAGCGACCCGGAACTGGCCAAGTTCGGCGAGCGGGAACTGACCGAGGCGGTAGCCCAGATCAGCGCCGCCGAACGGGAAGTCTTGCGCCTGAACGCGCAACTGATCGAAGCGACACAGCACCGCAACTTCCTCGAACAGGTCAAGCGCGCTTCACTGGCCGGCAGCCAGCTGGACGACGAGAGCAAGCAATTCAAGAAAAGCTACAGCAGGGGTCGCCGCGAACTCGAACACGAGTTCGGCAAGAGCATGCGCTACCGCGCCATTCGCGAGTTGGCCAGCGGCGATAGCGGCCTGGTGATCAACGACCTCAAGCCAATCTGGCTGATGAGCCCACTGTCGGTTTCCGACACCTTGCCGCTGCAGACATCTCTGTTCGATGTCGTGATCTTCGACGAAGCCAGCCAGATTCCCAGTGAAGAAGCCGTACCGGCGCTCAGCCGGGCACAGCAGGTGATCGTGGTGGGCGACGAGATGCAGCTGCCGCCCTCGAGCTTCTTCTCCGCCAGCGGGGAGGAAGACGACGACCAGGTGACCGCAGAAGAGGACGGAGAACTCATTACCATCCAACTGGATGCCGACAGCCTGCTCAGCCAGGCCGCTCGCAACCTGCCGGCCACTCTGCTGGCCTGGCACTACCGCAGTCGCCATGAAGCGCTGATCAGCTTTTCCAACGCAGCCTTCTATGAAGGCCGCTTGATCACCATCCCCGACCGCAAGATCACCCAGCGGATCGAACCGCCGGCCGACCTGGTTGTGACCGACCCGGACATGCCAAGGCACGCCTGCGATGCCTTGCTCGCCAAGCCGGTCAGCTTCCTGAAAGTCGCCAACGGCGTCTATGAAAATCGCCGCAACCAGGCCGAAGCCCGCGTCATAGCAGGCACCGTGCAGGAACTGCTGACGCGCGGCACTGGCCTGAGCATCGGCATCGTGGCCTTCTCCGAAGCGCAGCAGAACGAAATAGATGCCGCACTGGACGCCCTGGCCGCCGAAGACCAGCACTTCGCGACCCTGCTGGAGCGCGAATACCTGCGCGAGGACGACGGCCAGTTCAACGGCCTGTTCGTGAAGAACCTGGAAAACGTCCAGGGCGACGAGCGCGACATCATCCTGCTGAGCATCTGTTATGCCCCCGACCCACATGGCCGAATGCTGATGAACTTCGGCCCGATCAACCAGCGCGGCGGCGAGAAGCGTCTCAACGTGATCTTCAGCCGAGCGCGACATCGCATGGCAGTCGTCAGCAGCATTCACGCGGAAGCCATCACCAACACCCACAACGATGGAGCGGCCGCGTTCAAGACATTCCTGCAATTCGCCGAAGCCAGCTCACGCGGCGAGACCGAACGCTCGCAGAGCATCCTCGGCACCCTCAACCCCGGCGCACAGCGCTCGTTCGACACCAAGGTGCCCCACAGCCCGTTCCGCAGCGCCCTGGCAACAGCACTGCGTGCGCGAGGCCACGAGGTCCACGAACACGTCGGCAGCTCGCAATTCCGTTGCGACCTGGCCATCGTCGACGGCTCCGGCCAGCTCTACAAGCTCGCCATCCAGCTTGATAGCGGTCGCGACGCAAGCGAGGCAACGGTTCGCGAGCGCTATGTGTTCCAACCTACGGTACTGCGCAGCTTCGGCTGGAAAGTCATCGACATACCGAGCAAACAGTGGCTGAGCGACCCGGACGGAGTCATTACGCGGATCGAGCAGGCCCTGAGCGACAAGCCAAGCGCGCAACCCGAACGAGTACCGGAGATCGAGCATGCACCAGAGCCTGCGAACGAACCCGAAACGGCCAGTCCCGAGATAAACCTGCGCGAGTTTCGGCTCGAACAGGGCAGCGCTGCCAAGTTCTGGAAAATCGGCTGGCAAGGCGATGAGCTCACCATTTCCTTCGGCCGACTGGGCAGCAAAGGCCAGACGCTGATCAAAACCTTCGACAGCTCAGCGAAAGCAGAGACAGAGGCCAACAAGCTGATCGACGAAAAAATCCGCAAAGGCTACTCAGAGTGGATCACGGAGCCTCAACTATCCTGAGCTCCTCTAAACGGCAAGCAGCGAGGCGTGGCAACCACGACCGAGCTGCTTGCATACCCACCTCCACCACCCCTGATTCGCTCGACCGGCCATTGGAACCAATCGCCACCCGCCCCTCAGCCCAACAGGCTATGCACAGGCCCCGACTGCCCCCCTTCGCAAATGACCTGACGAAAAGACGTCACGGGAAACCACCCAGCAGCCACAAGCTCGACACGGCCACTGTGCCCTCAGTTTCTGAAGCCAAACGAAAAAGGCCAGCTCAATACTGAGCTGGCCTTTTTCGTGGAGTTATTTGGTCGGGACGGAGTGATTCGAACACTCGACCCCTTGCACCCCATGCGTGCAGCCAGTCACTGCGCGCCAGTATATACGCCACATCCCCTGGGCGCTTCGCTGCAATCGATGCCCTACGCTGCACCACAGTGAGTGACAGAGTCACTCGATTTATCACTGACCCCGCCTCGCCCGTTCTGGGCACGTTCACCCACCCCACTTCGATTCGATCAACCGCTTCGCTGGCGTGCTGCTGGCATCGCTGACCATGGCAACGCGCCGATACAGGCAGACCGCACGATAGATTGCCTGGCGCTTCCATGCGGGAACCTGCAGCGCAACCATCGCCTCAAGCAGGATTTCGTCGCAGCGCGCCCGCGTGATCCGATGCGGCAGACCATGCAGCGTTGTGCTCAGGTACTCGCAGAGGATGTCATGCACGACAGCAGCCTGGCCATAGATGCCCCATGGCGGGATCAGCGACCAGAACACGCGCGGCACGCTGGCACCGTCGGTGAGATAGCCGGCTGGCACGTTCACCCACTCGCCAGAGTCAGGGCTGCCAACATAGAACTGGAAGCCCTTGGTCACCCGCCAATGATCGGCGCCGAGAATGCGGCTGGCTTCGGCGTCGTACTGGATGTTCAACGGTGCGCTGAAACTGGTGAAGCTGCTCACTTGCGCCCGCCATGCTCAAGGCTGTAGTGGTTGCCGTCGTTGAACCGACCGCCCCAGGTCCCGCCGATGCTCTCCCAATACTCGCCAAGCGGGCGATGATCCTCGGTATCGGTCAGGAACTTGCCGTCGCGGAACAGGTTGAAGTCGACCGCCAGTCGTTCCTTGTGCACCGAACTGGCGGCGCTGTAGGACTTCTTCTCCCCTACCGCACCATGCACGCGCGGGTCGCGGTAGGCGTCGCCGAATGTCAGTTCGTACCCGTTCTGGTACGCCCATTCGATCAGCAGGCCGATCAGCCGGGTGAAATGGCGTTGCTTCTGCCCCAGGGTCATTGTGTCGTTCTCCTGCGCTCAACGCCGTTCCAGCCCAACACCCAGTGCACGCGCAGAACGCTCGCCAGGTTTCCCCGCGCGCGGAACACCTGGGCGCCAAGCACCAGCAGGATGCCGAGCACGAATGGGGATGGCTCATCAAGGCCAAAGACAATGGCCAAGGCGTACCCTCCCACGCAAACGGCCAGCAGCCAGGCGATGAAGGCGATGCCCGGCCGGTATCGGGCCCCATCGCGGCGGAACACTATCAGCCGAAGCAAGATCGCGACGCAGGCCACGACGGTAAGGGCGGTGATCAGAATCTCAACCATCTTTCTTGCCTCCCAGCCAGGGGATGTAGCGGAACCAGAACGGCGCCTTGCCGCCCTTGGCCCAGTTGAGTACGCCGCTTGCGATGGTCACAAACAGCGCTGCGGCGATCAGGGCGGACAGACCTGGCGTGATTGGCACCTGGCGAGCGGCAGCCTCGGCAGCCGCCATGTAGCCGAACACCCAGGACGACACCAAGTAGCCAAGACTGGCCTTGAATGTCGGCGCCCTGTCGAACACAACGAAGAAAAGCGCCCCGGCGAAAGCGCCAATCACTGCGATGGCGTCGACACCGGGAATTGCTGCGACGCCGGGAATTGCGAGGGCTCCTGCCGCGATTCCGGTGATACCTGCGGTGCTGCTTGGTTCTGCCATTGCTCTACTCCTGTCCGGCAGTTGGGGGGGCTGGCAGATCCAGGGGCGGCAGCTCAGCGATGAATTCGGGGATGGTGGGCGCTGGTCGTTCGCCAGCCTCGACCAGAGCCAGCTGCTCGTAGCCGTAGGCCCAGACGAGCGAGCGCCAGGCGCGGAAGGCTTGGCCCTCGGCCTGGAACTTCGGGACGGCCGGCTCTTCGGCGTAGGTCACGGCGGAAGCGATCGAGTCGTATCCGTAGGATTGGGCGCTGGAGTCGAGCAGGCGCTGCGCGGCTTCTATATGGCCTTGGAGCGAGACCGGAACAGGGCCCCAGTGATCACCAAGCCAAGGCTGTCGAGCGTCCTCGGGCGGGGTTGGCACTTCGCGGGCGTTGGCGGGTGGGGCTGCATCCCATCCGCCAAGGTAATTGCCTTGTTCGTCAACGAAAAACTTCATGCGTAAGCCCTCACGACAAGGTTCCAAGATGTGTTGGTGATCGGAACAACCGAGCCAGAGGATTTATCCAGCAGAAAGAAAGTGCCTCCTGACCGTGGCCCAAAGCGCACGAAAATCTGAGTGGAGGTGTAGTGCGCGGTGATGCCCGTGGTGTTGGCATCAGCCCCAGGCCAAACGATGCCAACCGGAACCTCAACCTTGTCTCCAACGGAGTAGTTCAAGTTGGCTGTCACGCACTGGAGATAGGCGGTTATCAACTTTGGCTCGGCGCCGAGACCGTGCGTAAGTGACAGGAGGCCACCGCTGGTGATCGATTGAGCCGCACTAACATAGGACTTGGTAAATGGTTTCCCGATGCTCTCAAGCGCAGTTACTCGAGAATCCAGCCCAGAAACAGACTGTTGTGATTTGGCCGCCCAGTGCTTGGCCGAGAAAAACCCAGGCTCGACCGGAACGTCTTCATTTTTTTCAGCCCAGTCTTGCGCCTTATCCCTTGCCGCTGCCGCTGCCAGTGCCGAACTAGCAGCCGCTGATTCAGATGCTGACGCCGCAACTGCCGCCGCTGATGCTTCAGCTGCAGCCGTAAGCGCTATGGCCGGCTGCTGCTCAAGCTGCTCTAGCGTGAGATTGGAAGGTGCCGGGTTGCCGTCGACATCGAACGCAAGCAGCTTGAGTGATCGTTCACCAATGAGCGGCAGTGTAGGAATGCCCTCAGGCTCAGTCGGCGAAACCGCAAGCGCCCGGCCGTCGTCGCGCCGTAGTTCCTGCATGGCGAGCCACAGCCGATCGAAGTCAAGATTGACCGTCTGCGCCAGCAAGTCCCCGTTGTCCTGGTAATCGGTCAGCCGCTCGAACGGAACGACGCGCCGCAGTAGTAGATCGCCGGTCGGTGCGGCGGCAAAGGTGATGCTGCCGGTGTTGGTGCCTATGCCGCTGACGGTGAAGCCAGTTGTCACCGGAACGGTATCGAGCGTCACCTGCAGGTCGGATGCCGAAAGCAACAGGAACGGAATTGCGTAGACGGTGGCGATCCCGTTGGCCGCATACCGCTTGAAGGATTCTTCGTCTTGAACAGCCATGGGCCCTCGCTGGGCGGGCTCAATATTCGACTTGCACTTCGTGCACGCCCGCATCTGGGCGCCAATCGTCACGCCTATCCTCTGTCGGTTTCCCGACTATCTTCCCGATGCGAACCGGGGTTTGGCTGATGGCGCCGGCACCAGAATCGAGGTAGTCGTCAGGCTGGTTGGTGATCGCCGGGTTGAAGTCGCGCATCTGATCCCAGACCGGGCCGCGCAGCACGTCGACATGCGCCCACAGGAAGCGGCTCGACAAGGGCGGTTCCAGGGCATCGAGGATGCGTTTCTGCTTGTTGACGGTGCTGTGTTCCTCGCGCACCGCGCAGCCAGTGCCCTTGAGCGCCTGGCGCAGGATGTTCGGCACGAAGCCGCCTGGACCGTTGGTTTCCACCACCACGCATGGAATGCTCAGGGCCAGCACCACCTCGCGAACCTGTATCACCTGGCCGCCGATGATCCGGTCCTTGTGATCGAACTCGGCCAGTTCGCCCTCTAGGCCCTTGGCGATGTGCCAATAGAGCTGGCCACGTTGGTCGGTCAGAATCAGGGACAGGGCACTGGCGTCGCTCTTCACCTTGCCCAGCGAGCAGTCCCAGTAGGCCACGGCCCCGACGATCTGGGTCTCACCCAGCCACATGGAACAGGCGTTATTCGCCCGGCGCAGCACGGGTTGCACGTCGTAGGGGATGATCTTGGCGGGATCGAGCCGAACCTCGGTAACCGGCTTGCTGTGCAGCTGGTACTGGCTATCCCATGCGTTGATGGTGCGGGTCTCGCGGCGGCGCTTCTCAAGCTCGTCGCGGTCAAACCGCCCAGGCCATGCCGGCCGCGCGTAGCAGTCGATCAGGCAACCAGGCGGTTCGAAGAAGGCTATGCCGGTCTTCGTCAGCGAGTAGTCGATGCCTTCGACCAGCACCCGTGCATGCTTGCCGATGCCAGAGAACACCACCTCCGGGCGAAACGGCACGCTGTAGGCGGTCTGCGTCGCGGCCTCGATTCGGAACTCGTCGCGGTACATGCGGATGGTCAGGCAGTCGGCGCCCATGGCTTCAACCTCGTCGTAGAGGCTGTCATGGGTGTGGGGCGTTCCGATGTAGAGCTTCGAACCGCCCGGCACCAGGATGTGCGTCTGCTCGTCCAGTCGATAGCGCAGCTTCTCGCGCGCCTCGGGCGTCTGGATGTTGCGCGGCACCTCGACGTCATCGTTCTGGCACTCGTCGGCCCGGGCTGACGTGACGTTCGACAGAATGCCCTTGGCGAACATCGAGGCGTTCCGGAAGTCAGCCGCGCCCTCGACCCACCACTGTTCGACCGTGCCCTGGTTGGGCGGCAACAGGTGGCGGGTCAACGGGTGGTTGCGGATGACGTTCTGCGTGTCCCGGCTGGTCTTGTAGGCGGTCGGGTCCGACTCCGACTGGTGCAGGATGCGAAAGGTCGGGGCTTTGTAATACCGCCAGGCGTTGTAGATCGCCAGCAACGTCGACTTGCCGAAGCCACGGAAGCACCGGAGCACGGCCAAGCTGCCCTTGTTCTCGAGCCAGATCAGCGCCTGCACGTGAACATCCGGAACCGTCCAGCGCATGCGCTTGGACCAGATCAGGAAGAACACCAGCAGGCTGACTTTCGGAGCCTCGGGCTCAGTGGACATTGTTGCCCTTTTGCATGCGCTCGATGATGGCCTGGGCCTCGCGCTCGGCGGCTGCCAGCTCACCATCCAGTTCGTCGACGGCATGGCCAGCATCTGGCGCAGGCTTCTGACGGTTGAGGACGCCGGCGATGTTCACCACCTTGAGCAGCAGGGTCATGGTCGCCGCGGCGTTCTTCTTGCACCAGTAGCGGTCGCCCCGCTCCTGCTGCGTCAGCTCACCCAGTGGCTTGTCGTTGCCCGGCCACTTGTGCGGGTCGACTTCCTCGATCACCACCTCGCCCAGGCGCTCGCTCAGAGCCTGCAGACGAACAATCTGATCATCACGCATATCAGCGGCCTCCTACTGCCGCGCCCAGGTTGGGCGCTCGATCTGGTGTTGCCTCGCCCGGTTCCCACCAGAACCGCTGGTTGAAGTCCTTGCGCGCACGCTGCTCCATCCGACGCAGGTATCCGGGGGAAAACATCTCCTGCAGGTTGTGGAAGAAGATGTGATCCGTGGCGGCCTTCGTGTACCAGAGGTTCGCGCCGGGGATGTGGCTCTTCGCGAAGCGAATCAGGTTGGCGCCCGTGGCGTCGAAGTTGGCGTCGCCCGCCATTGCCTTTAGTCGAAGCAATGCATCGGCATCGCCAGCCAAAGGGCCGCCAAGGGAAATCAGAGCCGACATGCCACCCTGCGTCGTGTCGCTGAACAGGAAGTCGCCGTACAGGCCGAGCGCGCCGCCCTTCATCATCGAGGCCATGCCGAAGCGCAGACCAGGCACGCCGAGCATTCCATCGTCGGTGATGTCCTTGGGGTCGCGACCGGATGCAATCTCGTTGAGCTGGATGGCCATTCCGCCAAGCACCGTGGTGGTGGCCATCAGGGCGCCGATGTACTTGGCCTTGCCCCAGCCTGGTTGGGCCATGGCACGTGACCAGTGCCGCATGATCATGGCAATCGGGAACGACTTGAACTGCCAGAATGAACGCATGATCTCGCCGCTCCAGGTTCCGCGCTGGGCGTTTCCGTACATGAACGCTCGTTCGCGCGCACCCGGTTCGATGATCGCCATGCTGGTCTCGTCCAGCACCGTGCCCAGCAACCGGGTGGCGGCCTGGTCGCGCAGGCGCTGGGGCGTTGTGCCTGCCTGTTGTGCCAGGTCCTGCAGCTGCTCGTTGGTCAGTCGGTAGATCGAATTGGCGGTCAGCACCGTCGAACCAGCACCGTTGAAGTCCTCGGGCTCGGCCAGGCGCCACACCTGCCAGTCCAGTTCGGTGATGCCCTTGGCCTCCAGCAACGCCCGGTCGGCCGCATCCATGGCCTGCAGGCTGGTGTGCCGGCGCGACATATCGCCCAGCGTGTCCATGTAGGTGACGCCGAAGGCACGTTGCAGGCCTGACGTAAGCGCGTTCATGCCAGATGCCTGCATGACCTTGCTGGCCCATGCTTGGGAGAATTTTGCCGCGCGCCCGGAAATTGCCTCGGTCGACCCCAGGCCATCGGCGCCGAAGCGGTTCAGGCTGCCGATCAGCTGGTTCAGGCCAAGGCCGGCACGCATGGCCAGGCGCCTGTCGGTCGCATCAGCCGGGTTGAGCATCCGCACCTCGTTGGCGAACACCTGCATCACCGGCATGCCGTTGATCTTGGCGGTGAGCGCCAGCGTTCCCTGGTCGGTAACCGAGGTGATCACCGCAGAGCCGAGCCGACTCCCCACGTTCAATGCCCGATACGTGTCGAAGCCTTGCGAAAGCCCAGGCGATACCGGCGGCTCTCTGGTGCCAGCGACCTCGGCATAAAGGCTCTCGATTTTCTTACGCTGCTTCTGCACCTTGGGCGTTGCCTTCGGATCGGCGGTGGCCATCTCCTGCTGCGCCGTGTCGAGGAAGTAGCGCATCTGGTGGTTGGGGTTCGGGCCGAATGCCTCGACCACGGCAATATCGCGTGCGGCGCGGTCGATGTGCCCGATCAGCAGTTCCAGCAGATTGCGCTCACCGTACTTGGCCTGGGCCTCGATGAACGCCTCGGCGCTGGCGTAGTGGATCTGGCGCGACTCGTTGCCACGGTTGGCGCGCGCGGCGCCGGTTGGCGCCCTGCCCGGCTCCAGTTTGTTGATACCGCCAGTGGCCAGGGTCTGCCAGGCGTGGTTCAGGAAGTCGCTCAGCTCGGTATCGTTCATCGGTGAGCCGTCTTCCTTGAGGTATTTCGAACGGTCGGCCCAGCGCAGGTGGTCAGCCACCCAGCCGGCCTGGTCGCGGGCGACCTTCACCTGGCTGTGATCGCGCGGCATCGACCAGTCCTCGAGGAAGCCAATGTCGCCACCGGCACGGTTGAACCGGGTGCGCAGCGACTCGGCCACGTCCTTGAATGCCTTGGCCGCCTGCTTGGCCTCGGGTCGCCCGCTGTCCTCGCCGTGCAGCTCGCGCACCAGCGCCAGGTTGCCATCGCTGTCCTGCAGCAGCCCAAGGAACTTGCCCTTGGTGACATCGATCACTTCCAGCATGCGGCTGATCGATTCGTCGCGGATGGCGCGTGTAGCGGTTTCGACCGACTGGATACCGCTCTTTCCGTCGGCGCTGAACGCCAGCATGCGGTCTAGCGCCTCCATCGGATTTCCCGGGAAGCGCTGCATGTAGTTGGTGACCCGGTCGTGCGCCATGATGGTCAGCGCCACGCGGCGCTTATCCAGGGTGCGTTCGGCGATCAGTTCATCGCCGGCCTTCTTGGCTGCGGCGGCCATGCGCTCGCTGCTGGTCTTGGCCTGCCAGTCGGCATCCGTGCGCGCCAGCTGCCGCATGTTGCGGCGCAGGCGATCCTCGATGCCTTGCAGTTCTGGTTGGGTGAGGGAGCGGCCCATAGCCTGGGCGACGGCGAGAGCGCATTCGGGGCGCATAGGGCTTGCCTCCTGATTGGATGTGGCAAGCCTATGGCCTGGCGATAGTCGGTTTCCCGACTATTCGCCGCGCTGGAGAGAGCAGGCTGCGGCGGCTTCTATCCCGCGCGCTTCGAGCTGGGCGCGTTGGATTTCGTTGTCGGCCTGCGCCAGCAGTTCACGGGCCGATACGGTGACCGGGTTGCCATCGGCATCGATGGCGCCGGTCGGCACCTGGATGTCACCGAGCTCGTCGAGCACCAGCTGTGCGACCTGCACTTCCGGATCAGCAGCACCAGCACCGCTGGGCTGATCTGTCTTTGCACTACCCGGAGATTCCTGACGGTTTTCGCTTCCGGGCTTTACGTTTTCGGCTGATGGCTTTACATCCCGCCCGGCAACAGGCTGGCGCGGCGCCGGCAGTTCAACGGGCTCAGGGCGCGGGGCAAGGCGCTCTGCCTCGTCGACCAAACGTGCCAGCTCATGGGTGGCGGCCTGGCGGATGGTCAACTGCTTGTTGCCCTGCTGCACCTGGTCGGCCATCGGCTTGCGCTGGAACCCTCGGTCTATCTGGGCAGCCCGCGCACTGACGCGATCCTGCAGGCGCGCCGGTAGCTCGCCACGGTCGATGGCCGCCAATTCTCCGCGCGCGGCCTCGGCCTGCCGATTGGCCTCGATCTGCTCGCTGATCTGCCCCAGGCGCTCTTCGATTTGGCTGCGCTCCTGCTGGATGATCTGACGGGCCTGGCTCTCGGCCTGCTTGCGGGTCAAGCCTTCGCCCTGGTACGCCTTGGCTCGATCGCGAAAGGTATCATCCAGCTCGGCTAGAGTGCGCTGCAGCGTGGCTGTCTCGGTGCGCAGATCGCGCACGTTCGGTACTGCCTGCGCCGCCTGCTGTTCCAGCTCTGCGCGGATCGCCGGCAGCTCGACTTCCAGGGCCTGGGCTTCGACTTCCGCGCGACCGGCACGAACCGGCTCAATCAGCGGGGTATCATCGACAGGACGCAGAAATGCCGCTTCAGGCAGGTCGGACGGCAACCGTACCGGCTCACCGCGTGAGAGCTGTTCCAGGGCGATATCCAGTGCACGAACATGGGTGTTGGCCGCAACGGCATCAACCGGGATGCCGGGCGCCGTATGCAGCTCAGCATGCTGGGCGTTGTTCTCGGCCAGCGCCGCATTCACCTGGTGCTCTTTCGGCGCGCGGCCAAGCCCCCTGCCAATGCCGAAGAATGCTGCACCAAGGACCGCATCGATGGTCATGGCCGTGCCATCAAACGCCCGATACTGGGCGGCCTGTTCGATATAGCCGCGGCTCTCCAGCAGTTCGGCGGTGGCGCCACGGCTGGCAACGCCAAGGCCCACGTTCGCGCCGACGGCGATGGCGAAGTCACCGGCCAGTGGCTTGACGAATCTGGCAGCCGGCAATGCCGCACCAACGGCAACGGTTGCACCATCGATTGCGCCCTGGATGGCGGCGGTGTTCTCGTCGATCCCTTCGGACATGGCCACCTGTTTGCTGGCGTAACCGGCTGGAGCGCCGGCAGCGGCGGCGGCCCCTACCGGCCCGCCGGCCACAGCACCGGCCACGGTACGCGGCAGGATGGCAGCGGCCTCGCCCAGCAATTGCCCGGCGAGGCCAGTGGTGCGTGGGTCTGGGCGCAGTTCCTTGACCGACTCGGCCAGGTCGCGCCCTATCTCGCCGGACAGTTCATCGGCAGCGATTGCTGCCTGCTCGGCGTGTCGCTCACCGTCGAACCCTGGCGTGTAGCCGGCGCCAAAGCCAGTCGCCAGGGTGCTGGCGAACTCGGTGCCAGCCAAGTTGATCATGCCGGATTGAATGGCGGCGCCAGCCTCCAGCGCACCGCGCACAAGGCCAGGGCCGATGGCGTCATAGCCACCCTGGAAGAACGTTGGTTCAGGCAGTTCCGTGGTGCCCTGCAGGCGCTGGCGCTGCGTTGCCAGCTCACCCTCTGGCGTCAGGCTATCGAGCCACATCAGCGAACCCTCACAATCAGCGGCTCGCCGGTTTTCGGATCAAGCTGCATCCGTCCGCCGTTGAGCAGGTAATAAGCGCCATCAGTGCCCTGCACGGGCATCAGCGGCATGGATTCCAGCGATCCCTTGGCGATGCCGCTGCGTTCGGCCAGAGCGCTGATCTGGATTTTGACGGCGCTTTTGAAGTCTTTGTCTGTCATGCCATACGGGCGTACAACCTTCTCGCTGCTGAACCAGCCGGTATCCACTTTGCTTATGCCACCGGTCGCCATCTCCAGTGCCTTGGCTGCCAGGTCATCGTTGACCTCTGCGGCAGTGCCGTCATGCTTCACGTTGGCCGGGCCTGCCATGCCTGCATACAGCGCCTTGTACGCGGCGAAAGCCTGCTCGCGCTGGCTGCTGCCGCTGGGGATGGCCTGGCCGACAGACTCGTCGAACACCGCGCGCAGCTTGGCCTCGGTCGGCATCGGGCTGGACTTGTCCTTGAGCACCTTGTTGCCGGCGAGGATCAGCGGCGCGACGTCCATGCCATCGGTGCTCTTGAGCTGGCGGGCTTGCGCCATGCCGGCGAGCATCAACGGCTGATCGTCTGCCGCAATCGCCTTGAGCGCCCCAGCGAAGTCGTTGGCGTTGGCCGTGGCCTGGGCTATGGCACCTACTACCTGCAACTTGGTGCTGTCGTCTGCCTGGGCCAGGGCAGCCTTGAGCATGCCGGTCTCCTGCGGCAGGAAAGGGTTACGACTGACCTCCGGGCCGATCTGCTTGCGCATGGCGTTGATGGTGTCCATGCGGGCGGCGATCTGCGCCGACAGAGCATCTTGGCCCTCTGGACTGCCAATGCCGGTGAAGTCCAATGGCTCGACAGCTGCGCCAGTACGCATGGCGTTCCACTCCAGCGGCTGGTCACGCATCTGCTTCATGTTGGCGGCCACGGCCCGGTCCAGCCGGTCCAGGTTGGCGATCTGGTCGACGCTGGCACCACTCTGCGCCATCTGCTGCCGCTTCTGCTGGATGTACGCCTGCTGCTCGGCCAGAGGCATGCGTAGCAGGGTTTGCACCTGGTTCATCTGCTCAATGCGGGCTTTGTACTCGCCGGCCATGCTGGTGCCAGACAGGGCAGCCTGCCAGCGCTGCTGCTCGGCAGGGCTGGGCGGAATGCCCGTGGCGGCCTGGCGGTCCATCTGGTCCATCACCCGCATGGCGCGCATCTCGGCAATCTCTGCCTGGCGCGCGTTGTGCTCCTGCACCTGGAAGATACGACCGGTAACGCTGTTGAGCAGTTGGGTACGCTTATCGGCATCGAGTCGCGAGGTGTAAAAGCCGTCCTCCGCGGTGAGTTGGTGCTGCAGGTCCTGCAACTTGCCCAAATCGTTGCGAGCCCCCACAAGCTGTTGGCTGGCGTGGGTGGTGAAGATGCCGTCCTTGAAGTCCTGCTTACGCCGATCCCAGTCCATGCCGTAAGCCATGCGACCAACGGTGTCGATATCCTTCTGATCCATGCGGCGAACGATCGCCAGAGGATCGGAGCCTGGCATGCCGGCGTCCTTACCGAGCATGTCCATGCGCGACAGCAGGTCGCTCTGGGCTGAGGCGATGCGCGCCTGGGACACCTTGCCACCGAGAGACGACAACCCACCTTGCTGCATGCGACGAAGCGACAAGCCGAACTGCTCGGACTCCACCTCGTCCAGTCCATCAGGCGCCATCGGATCAAGCGCACCAACAGCCTGCTCGTAGGCTGCCGATGCGTCCTCTGGCTTCAATTGGCCGAGCCGCAGTTTCTCGCCTAGATCGTTGGTGATGGTGTTGATCTGGCTTTCACGATCGAGCAGCTGATTGCTGGCCTTAACACGCGCCAGGGCGCGAGCTTCCTGGTTCTGCTGATCAACGATGCGGTTAGCCGAATCGGAGATGGCGCTGGCCAGTGTCTGGGCGCCGCGGCCTGGACCGTCCAGCGTGATGACTCGTCGTTGCTCGGCAACAGGCACCACCTGGCCGAAGTTGCCCATCGGAATCCTGGCCATCAGGCTTTCCCCTTAGCGCCGGTTTTCCAGCCCGTGTACATGTTCCCTGCCGTCGAGAGCAGGGTTGCACCTGCCTGTGCATTGGCATTCGACCTGGCCTGCGACCCGGCAAGGCGCAAATTCGACGCATCGAGCTGCATCCGCCCTGCCCTGTTGGCACCGCCAAACACGGTGAGCGCGGCATCTTCCTCGGCGTTCTCGTAGATTTCGCGGTTGATGTTGATCGCCGTGCCCTCGCCCACCTCAACGCCTGACGCGGCCAATGCAGCGTTGGCCTCGCTCGCCTGGATGCGCGCCAGCTTGCGGATGCGCTCGGCCTGCACTTTCGCCGCGCTGCGCTCGGTAGCGGCATCGGCTTCAGCCTGGTCGGCCTGTGCCTGTGCGTTGAGGTTGGCCTGCTTGCCCTGTTGTGCGGTGGTATACGCGCCATACACCGCCGCCGCAGCCATTGCTGCATATGCTGCGTACCCCGCTGCCCCAACTGCTCCTACTGCCATTTCAGACCTCCTTCACGAACATCGGGCCGAAGTGCTTGAATCCGGCCGCTTGGTACAAGCGCGAGGTACCATCTACGTTCACCTCGGTACCAATCCCCATGTAGATCAGCTTCGCCCCCATTTCCTGAGCCCAGTATTCGAATGCTTTCAGCAGCGCCAGAGCTGTAAGTCCGTGCCGCTTCCCAGGCTCTATAAACACCGAGTAGTCATAAGCGATCAGGTCATCCGAGAACCACTGATCGATTAGGCCGCCGAGCAACCCGCCGATTACAACCCCATCGCGCTCAGCAACAAAGGCGACGCCTTGCCCGTCAGCGATCAGGTGTGCGATGAACTTGGCGGCCTTCTCTTTACTGAAGGCCTGGCGTGCGTAGCTGCTGGACTGGTGCAGGATCGTGCCCAGCTCAATCAGCCGGGGGATGTCGTCAAAGGTGGCGACTCTGATCATGGGAACCTCAATCGTTGGTGGTCAGTTTCTGGATCACGCACAGCAGATGGAACGGCAACGGCTGCCGCTGCTCGATCAGCAGCGAGGCCTCGTTGCGATCCCATCCGAGGTTTTCCATGCGGTGATCACCGGTGTAAGGCTCCAGCGGCGCGTCCAGAACGTCGGCGCCAAAGTTCCGGAAGGCGATCACCTTGCCGTTGACCCGGCAACCGATGGTCTGCAGGAAGCGCAGCGTCACCTCGCCGATGCGCATGCTGTTGCCCTGCGAGCTACCGCCGGGGCCGGCAATCTCTGGCCGCAGGGTTTCGATGGTGGTGGTGTACGGCAGGCCTATCTCGATGACCTTGGCAGGACGGCCAATGGTGATTTCGCCCCCAACGACTTCCATGGATGGCATCACCACGCCGTCGGCGACGATATCGACGGTCTTCCCCTCCAGATGTCCGAGTCCATTCCAGGTGGTCTGGCCGGCCGGGTTGGAGCCTGTCACCGCCGAATGGGTCAGCACGCTGGTGTCGATGCGTTCCAGATACCGGACGGTCTGACCGTCGACCTCGCGACGAACGATCATCCAGACCTCTTCGCCCGTGGCGTTGGGCACGGACGCAACCGACTCATAGGCGCCGTCGGTGGTCTGCCTGGCCCAACCAATAACGTCTTGGTCGCGGTCGACCGTAACCGTCGCTATAACGCCGTCTGCCCGCACCAGCCATAGCACCGACTCCGGTTCCTGCTGGTAGGCCATATCGACGATTCCGCTCTCGGTTGCGTGCTCCGACAGCACTGAGGTGTCTGGAGCACCGTAGGCGTCGGTGTCGTAGCGGTAGGCCATCGAGCGCAGCTTGCGGCCGGCGCGCTGCACGAAGTACAGCTCGTTGCCGATCCGGCACGGCCGGACCCGGTTGCAGCCATAGGTCGACTGGTTCTTGACCTGGATGTTGGTCGGGGCGATCGCCTTCTCGACACCGCCGGACAAAGTGAACTCACCGCCATAGGTCAAGGCGATCAGGGCGCGGACCTGGCCCATGTGCTCAATCGGATTGATCTGGTCACTGGACACGGTGAACGACATGGCGTCGTCGTCTTTGGTACCCAGCTCGAAGTTCAGGTATTCGCCGATGCGCGACATCCAAACGACTTGGGGGTACTCGGGAGAGCCCGCGCAGACCAGCCGCTGTTCGTGCAGGGTCACGGCGCCCGGATATCCGTTGGCGCTATTCCAGACGGCGCCCTCCAGGGTCCAGGAATTGGCGATTGCGCCGATGGTCGCATCGAGAGCGCTCTTGATGATCCCGTTCGCAGAGGTAGCAGAGCCGATTGAGGTGATCTGCACGATGCCGCGGTTGATCCGCACGTACTTGCCCGCGTCCTCCGACCGGAACCCTGATGTCCCCAAGGTCAGCGTAATCGACGCCCCAACAGGATCCTTCGCACTGGGCGTGCACACCGCCTGCGGGCTGCCAGTGAGGCGCCAGGCGCCAGACGGAATGGCGGTGCCGCCGAAGGCGGTGCGGATGGTCACGGTGGCAACGGTCGCCGAGGACACGGCTGTGATAACCGCAACGCCTGTGCCATACCAGACTTCGCGCCCGACATCAGCCGCCAGCCAGACAGAGCCAGAAGCCGTCGCCGTGCGGCCGGTGCCGGCGCTTGGGTCGGACAGGGTCACCGATACCGCCGGCTTATGCCCGGTCTCGTCGAACGGCTCAGTCACGAACGGTGCCGCCGACAGGGTCCATTCGGCGTTGGTAACGCGCCGCAGCCGGTAGATCGGCAAGGCCTGGTGGGCCAGGAACATGGTGTCGGCGCCCTGGACGTAGCCAATGTCGAAGAGCATGCCTTCGGTGTAGGGCGTCACCAGCTCGGTCAACTGCACGCCGGCGAGCGACCAAACGCGGACGTAGAGGTCGCCGAACTCCAGCATATAGGCCTGGGATCGGTTGAAAACATAGGGGATCAGGCGGGTGCGCTTGGTGCCAGAGAACTTGGCCGCTGCGACGAAGCGAGTGCCCCAGGTGCGCATCACCCCGCCATGCACAAGCGGAATACCGTTCTCGATCCGGCGGGCGCCGTTCTGGTACCGGGCGATATCGACCCGGCCAAGCATCCGCGGCGACAGCTCGCCGGCGGTGAAGTTGGTCTGCAGGTACGTGACGCGGGCCATCAGAGCACGCCCCCGCTGGTGAAGCGGCCGACCAGCAGCGGGAAGTCACCGAAGGTCTGCGGCGGCTCTTCCTGGCCATCGACAGCACGGGCCTTGCGCAGCGTGAACTCCAGTTCCTGCATGCGCGACTGTTCCATGCTGGTGGACTGGGTGATCGCGTAAGCCATGCGCGCGGCCATGGCCAGCGTCATCACTTGCACCAGGGTCGCGTCCCAGGTCGATTCAACGGTGTTGCGGAACACGTAGCGGAGATTGATCGCTTCCGAGTCACTAAGGATCGATCGTCCCTCAATGGTGAAATCGAAGTTCCCTTCGATCTCGATGGTGCGCAGCCAGTCACCGGGGAGCGTGAATTTGCGGGCGTAGCCAAATGCCGGAGCTATGGCATCCGGAGCAAGCTGGATGCGCTTGATGGCGCAGTTCCATGGATGGGCGCGAAGCATGTCGTCACGGACGGTGCTGTACAGGTTCGACGCCAACCTGGCGCGGTCGTTGTCCTCATCCAGGGCATTGATGGTCTGCGCGCCGAGGATCAGCAGCGCATTGGAGCAGATGGATACGGCGGTCGCGGTCATTCTCACTCTCCAGATGGACAAACCGGGGCGCATGGCCCCGGTCTGAAAGTCGCCATCCCTGGCAGGCCAATCAGTTGCCGTCGACGTACTGCACCTTGAGTGCGACGGTTCCAGCAGAGCCGGCGGCGGCGGTCAGGGTGACAACGACGTCGTACTGCTTGCCCGGATCGGCAGCGAGGCCCAGGGCCTGCCACAGCGGCTTCTCGACATCGGCCAGGCCGAAACCTGCGCCAGCGTCGGCGGCGTCCGCCTCATGGGTCACGTCCTGATTGACCAGGGCAGACGCCAGCGACTGGGCCGAGGCGAAGAAGTCGGCATCGACAACCGCGCCAGCGTTGACCGCCGGGATGTCGTAGAGGCCAACATCGGCGGCGCAGGTGGTGATGGCGTCGCACGACAGCAGCACGCGCGACACGCGATCACCAGAGCTAACGCGTGCCATGCGGTACTGGGAACCGATGGAATCGCCGCTGACGGCCTCCACGACGCCCAGGGACTCGCGCAGGCGGCCACCGTGGATCTTCTGCTGGGTGTTGGTTTGCGGGAACGCATCGCCTGCAGCGCAGGCGGTGGACTTGGTGGTTACGACAGCCATGGGGATGCTCTCCTGAATGCGTTGGGTAGGTGGCCGGTACCGGGCTTACGCCTCGGTTACCGAAATCTCCACGACCTTCTCTTCTTCAACGCGCACCGAGCCAATGGACATCTTGGCGTAGATGCGAACGTTGAAGCCTTTGCCCGGGTCTTCGCCCACCTTGGTGACGATGTCGGCGCCCTTGCCCAAGGTGACGCCGGACTTGGCCCAGGCGTACAACTGGCGGGTGCCAGCACTCAGCGGAGTGCGCTCGGTCGGAATCCAGGTGAAGCCCATCCAACGGCCTTCGACGTCGCCTTGTTCGAGGAACTTGGCGGCCATGTAGTCGGCGCTGGTCAGGGTGGAGTCGGCGAGGATGTCGGCAGCAGCGGACGCGGTGTAGCAGATGAACAGCTCTTCGCCGTTGTGGTTGTCCGCCTCGTTCTTGCGGAACAGCTTGCGGGCCTGAATGATCTTGGCCTTGGTCAAGCCGGTGCCGCCAACGGCGATCTTCTGCGAGCTGGGCAGGACGATGTTGCCGGTGGTGGAGCGAGAGTTTCCGCCCAGGGAGGCGATAATCACGTCGTCCTTGGCACGGTTCAGGCTCGCGACCATCGCCTTGACGTATTCCGACTGCGGGTCGACCAGCATGCGGATCTTGTCCTGGTCGTCGAGCATGTCGCCGTCTTCCCAGTCGAACAGGTCGACGAATCGGGTCGAGTGCGGTTGGTCGTTGATCGGGGTGTCGCCGTGTCGCTGGGTACGGCGCTTCGCGGTGCGCTGGCCCAGGCGGTTGATGGATTTGGACATGCCGACGATGTTCGGCTCGATGCTTACGCACGGCTCGAAGCGCGAACGGGTCTGCTGCGCCAGGTGGCGGAAGTTGTCGCCGTACTGCTGGACGAATGCTTCGGTGATCTGGAAGGACATGTGATGCACTCCTGATGGAAACGGGGTTCATGCCTGCCGGTTGTCCGCGTTGGGGCCGGTGTTCCTGGCGTGCATCGGCGCTGCAGCCTCGGGGCTCTCCGGTTATCTGCGCGCCACCGCAGGCCGGCCCATTGCTGGGATGCCTGCGATGGTGTTTCAGGGAGGGTGTCGGTTTCCCGACTATTTGAAGCGGGAGTTGCCGGTGGGGTACTTGCGGGCGTAGAGCGCATCGAGTTCGGCCTGCACGGCCTTGCGCTGCGGATCTTCGATGGACATGGTTTGCAGCTTGCCGCGCAGCTCGGCGGTCTTGGCGGTGAAGTCGCCTTCGCTGACCTGCTCGCCACCGACCGGCGTATCCTCGCGCATCTCTCGTCCGATGCGGGCGGTGAAGGCGATGAAGTCCGGGTCGTTGCCGAACTTGGCCATCAGGTTGTCCATGCTGCCCAGGCCATCGCCAGCAAAGCCCTGCAACGCGCGGTAGGAGGCACCAAGGCCGGCGTTGAACTCGGCGTCGGTCTTCCACTCGCCGCGCAGCACTTCACTGGCGCCCTGCTGGTCGAGCTGGACGGCACCCTCCATCAGCTGCGGCGCCACGCGCAGGTACTCGCCGATCACGAACTCGAGCTGGGAGTTGGTCAGACCCTTGGCGTGGGCGCCCTTGAGAAAGGCCTGGGTCGACTCGTCCGCCTTGAACTCGTTGAAGTCGAAGCCTTCAACTTCGATCTTCGGGGCGTATTCCTCGACGGACTTCGGCGGCAGGTCGCCGCTGCCCATACGCTTCTCCAGGTGGCCATAGGACTCGGCAAGCTTGCGGCTGGACTGCTCCAGGTCGAGCGAGCCGTCGGCCTTGGTGACGCGGTACTTCTCGGGGATGAAGTCCTGCCCCTGGCTGGCGGCCTGGTTGAGCAACGATCCGCCATCAGCGGGCGGGGTTGGTGATTGGCCGCCGTCGCCCTGGCCGCCATCTGCCGGCGCCTCGTCCTGCAGGTAGTGGCCAAGCATGCGGTGGATGAACAAGTTCATCGTCATTCCTCGTCGGGTTGGTCAGTGTTCACGCCGTTGGCGCGGTTGATGCGGAGCAGGATGTGGTCGAGCACCTCGCGGTGCCCGGCCTGCATGTAGGTCTTGAGGATGGCGTCGATGCCGCCGGTGGTGACTGCGTTGCGGGCGAAGCGCTGGATCAGCAGATCAAGGGCAATGCGTCCTTCGTGGTGATCCTCGAACACGCGCTTGAACAGGGCGTCCTGTTGCTCGGTGGTCAAGCTCATTGGTTACCCGCCTGCCGCATGGCGGCTTGTCCGGCAGCGAGCTGCATCTGCTGGGCCGTCTGCTGCTGCATGGCCTCCTGCTGTTGCTGCTCACGCTGGTCGCGGCGATCTTCGACGCTGGCCTTGCTGCGGATCACCTGCGACGGGACGCCGAGCGCTTCGCCGCGGAAACGGGCGGCCTCGTCCAGGTCGACGTTATCCAGGGCATCGGGCTGCATCTGGGCCTTGGCTTGCAGCTCAGCTGCCATCGCACAGCCGGCAACGAACTGGTCAATGGCGCTGACCTCTTCCAGCTTCTGGGCACGGGCCAGGGGGCTGACGTAGCGGACGGTGAAGTCGCGGCCACCGAGGGACTGCGGCGGCTGGCCGAAGATGCCGGCACGGTAGGCGATGCCGAAACAACGCTCGATCAGCGGTTTCAGGTACTCGGCCTGCAGGCGGCCATAGACCGGGCCCAACAGCTGGCGAATCAGCCCGACGCGCACATGCACTTCGGTCGCGGTCATCGCCGGGCCATCCTGGGGCTGCAGCTGGTCGGCCATCATCACCTTGCGGATTGCGGCGCGCAGCTGCTCGGACTTGGTGAACGAGACGTTGAAGTCAGCGCCAGACAACAGCGGCTTCATGCTGTCGACGCTGTTGGCCACGATGATCTTGCGCGGCCCGACTTTGACGGTTCGCGGATTGAGCACGCCGTCGTCTTCGGCGATCCACATGCCGCTGATTGCCAGGTCTGCTGCGGCCATCTCCATGCGGATGATCTGGTTCAGGGTGCGGGCATCTGGCAGCGCCTCAGAGGCCGGCCCGATGGCATAGACGCTGTTCGGGATCATCATCCAGCGCGGAACCACGACGGGCAGTTCGTGATAGCCGGACTCGCGCACCAGCTTTTTGCTGGCCACCTCGACATGGTACGAGCCAATCGGCATGTTCTTCGCCAGCTTGGCGCCGACCATGTAGGTGCTGCGCGGTTGGATGGCGTGGACGAACTCGAACTTCTCGTCGGGGCTTTCCTTGGCCGCCTTCTGTACCTTCTCGCTGACCTGATCAAGGCCAAATTCGGCAACCGCCTGCTCGGCGGTCAGCTGATAGCAGCGATACACGGTGTCGATGGGCTGGCCTTCCTTGCTGGCCGCGCAGTAGCAGCTCGACAGCGGCCAGAGCTGGAACAGGAACCCGCCTTGGTCGCGGTTCTCGTCGATGTACATGACGAACCAGCCGGCGCACACCTCGTCGATCATGCCCTCATAGGCGGCGCTGTCGAAGTTCGCGGCGTGGATGTTCTCCCACAGCAGCTGGGCGGAATCATCCAGCCAGCGGCGTTCGTCGTCGCTCTCTTCGCCCACGTCCAGGGCGAACCAGCGCGAGTTGGCCGGCGTGATGCCGGACATGATCGAGGACGCCTGCAGCCGGGCGGCATCAGTCAACGTTGAGTCCACCAGCCGGGCGATACGCGACTGCACGTCCTGGGCGTCGTTGAGCTTCATGCCCGACAGGCCGTCGCCGCGGATCGGGTAGGTGTGATCGAAGCAGTCCCGCCAGACCGGCTCATGCGGCAGGCGTAGGGCCTTCAGCGAGGCCAGGCGCTTTACGATCTGGTCGGCGGGTGCTGTCGTCATGATCCGAGCTTGTCCTTACCGGAGGCGATGAGGGATGCGGTGTCGCCACGGGCGCCGCCGGCGGTCGAGAGCAGTGAACTCTCGATCTTGCGTTTCTTCCGGGTGGCGGTTTCCTGGTTGGCTTTGGCCGCCGCTTCGTTCGCCGCCTTCTCGGCCTCGACCTTCGGGTCCGGCTGGGGCTGCACCTTCGGTTTCTTCGGCTTGCTTCCCATGGCTCAGGGCTCCTGCTTGGGCGCCGGGCACAGCCAACCTTCAGAGGTCAGCACGGGCTGTTTCAGCGTGGTGGGATCGATGGCACCGGGCTTCGGCTGAGCTGCCGGCGCGTTATCGTCCAGCTCATGAGCCGGCGCGGCGGGGGCCGTCATGGGCTCACCGCCGGCGTTCAGGCGGGCCGCCTCTGCCTCTGCCTCGGCTTTGGTGCCCTTGAAGTCGCCGACGGCTTCGCCACTGGCATCGACTACGACGTGCTTGCCACCGCCCTTGTGCAGTGGTTTGAACGCCGGTTCGGGCTGCGTCTCGGTGCTGGGTGCGGTGGAATCAGGCGCGTTCGGCGCGGCGCCAGGGGTCTGCGTTGAGAGGTTCTCTGGGGCGGGCATTGGTCTGTCCTCGGTTGATGGGGTTCAACGGCGAGGACAGCATCGGCGTGGTGGGGTGTCGGGTTCC
The DNA here is from genome assembly GCF_057128665.1 of Zestomonas ipomoeae. Taxonomy (NCBI): domain Bacteria; kingdom Pseudomonadati; phylum Pseudomonadota; class Gammaproteobacteria; order Pseudomonadales; family Pseudomonadaceae; genus Zestomonas; species Zestomonas ipomoeae. Next base: position 42,788 of record NZ_JBSKHQ010000019.1, on the reverse strand, counting down.
CGACTATTTCGAGTGGTACGCCCGCCAGTCCCCAGGCTCACAGGTCGGCAGCTTGTCCCGACCCAGCCCGGTGATCTGGCTCCAGAAGGCAATCAGGCTCTCGCCCTCGCTGTAGCGCGGTTCCGCCCCCTGCTTCCAGCCGATCAGGGTGGTGCGCGGCACTTTGATCACATCGCTGATTGACTGAACCGAGTAGCCGGCCTTCATGAGCATGGCGATGACCTGGAACCAGTCGATGATGCGACGCTCGTCCGGCTTGGCCGCTGGTTTCTGGTGCACCTGGGGCGGCCTAACTGCCACCATCGGACGAACAGGCGCAACAGGCTCGGGGCGTGCGAAGCCCAGGTCGAGTTGCTGCTGGTCCACCCCTTCCCGCATTGATCAGCCCCCAAACGCGCACGCGCGCGAGGCAGGCAGGGGCTGAGCGACCGCCACCGCCCGCTGCTGCATCTCGGAAATGATCGCCCAGAACGCTTCCGGGTTCTCGTCGAACTGGAACGGATGCACGGCGTATCGAAGCCCGGCCATCGCCTCTGGTGCGTCTTCATCGGTCAGATTGATATCTACGGCGAGCATGACCCAGCCGTCGTTCAGCTCCCTGCAGTGCCAGTGCATCACGAACACTCCCCCACCAGCGGAACGACACGGACCGAAACGCCTGGCGTATCGCCGAAGCGCTTGGACATGGACACGTTCACCACCTGGACGTCATCGCGGAAGACGATTCCGTTGATGCCGTCGCAGATAGCCTTGAGCACGTTGTCGGCGTCGGGCTTCTTCGTGGGCATCACCTCGCCGGCGAGCGCCGCGGCGGTCTTCTTCTTCGACCAGGACGGAGCCACCGGCAGAACAATGCGCAGCTCCATCAGTACTGGGCCGGCAATCAGCTCGCGGTCTGCCATGGCCTGCTGGGCAACCACGGCGATCAGGCTCTCGTAGTTGGCAGTCTTCTTCGGGGTGAACAGCCGGGCATGGTTGCCCACCTTGCCGACGCGCGGCCTGCCTTTCCCTACCGGCTCACCGGGCACAGTGAAATCGACTGGCTCAAGCATGACGCCCCTCCAGCTTGTCCATGCCGATCAGGAACACTAGGAGCGCCACAAGAGGCTCCCGGCCGAATGTCGCCACAAGCATGCAGCCTGTGCACAGACCAATGGTGTAAATCGCCCTACGCATGCTGCTCCCCTCCCCTTTTGATGCCCATTTTTGCCAGCAGTAGAGCGCGCGCGGCCTTCGGGTCGGTTGGCAGTCCCTGGGCGATGATCAGGTCGCGGGCCTCACGGTGGGTCGCGGCGAACTGCACCTGCATTGGGGTCTTGCTGTCGTGCTCGATGCCTTCTGGAATGCTGTCGTCCAGCGGCTTGCCCATGACGGCGCGCGCCCGGACGATGGCGTAATTGCGGTTGAAGCGATCACGCAATCCCTTGTCGTTCAATCGGCCGGCCTGCAGGTCGAACGTGCCGGTGGCTTTGGCGGCGATGCGCACGGCTTCGTGGCTGTACTGGCCGCGTAGCGCCTGGTCCCATGCATCAGCCTCAGTGGGTAGTCCTGGCACCTGTAGGCACATGCTGCGGAACTGCGGCGCGCTGGGTGGCCATCCGTCGCTGTCCAGACTGCTGAGTTGCGCCAGCCCGTTGGCGATCTGCCGTCCGGTTATGCCGGTGAGGTGCTTCGCCCATGCGTGATCAGGCCTCGGGCTCTCGCCAAAACTCGACGTCCAGCGGTGGCCGTAGGTTTCCGCCATGGTCGCCCACAGCTTTTCCAGCAGGTCCATGCGTAATGGCTCCACCCGCTTTGGCTCGCTCCGCTCGGTTTCGCTCGATTGCGGCTTGCACCCGCTCTGGTGCGGAGAGAGGGCGCTGCCGATCAGCTCTCCCACCGGCTTGGGTGATTCCTGGTCGTTGTGCATTTCGCACCTCTCGCTTGAGTTTTTGCGCCAGTTCGTGCTCCCACTGGCCTTGGGATTGGTACTTGTCTGGGCGGTTGATCCAGTACGAACGGAACTCCATCAGCAGCTCAGCGCCCACAGGTGTTGCGCCAAGGCCGTTTCGCATGGCTGTTGCTTTCCAGCCGGCGCTGGTGGGAAGCCAGTCGTCATGCATCGGGAATCGGTCTGAACTCGCGCGCGCGTGGTGACGTGACGTAGGAAGAAACCCGGATACCGGAGGTAGGTTGCTGTTCCCGGTGTCGCCTGTTTCTGATGTGGTTGCTGATGCGCTTTCTTCATCGCTGAAAGCCTCGTCTTTGCTGGCTTCCGGCTGGTTGTCGATGGGTTGCTGATACGGTTGCTGATGTGGTTGCTCATCGGTTGCTGATCGTTTGGGCAGACCATCCCTTGAGGCGAGCGGAAGCTCGTAGACCATGGGGCCTATCGGGCGGATTGCTTCGAGGGTTATCAGTCGATCGATCACTGAGCGGACACGCTGGCGCGTGGGTGACCCAGACTCATGGCGTCCCCTGGTGGGCGCCACGTACAGCACTTCCCTGATCATCTGCTCGCTGATGCGGCGGCGAACGCCGGCGATGCCGGTCTCGTAATCCATGAAGCGCCTGATCGAGCAGTACGCCAGGAACACGTCGCCCGGCTCTTCCATCAGGGCCGCCCACTCGGCGTCGTTGATCTGGAAGGCAGGCATCGTCAATCGAACTCCAGTTGATCGACGCCCTGGACGTGCTCCATCCAGCGCTTCGCCTGGTACAGGATTGCCTCGATGTCGCGCTCGTTGAAGCAGCGCATCTCCTTCGGAACGACCTTCAGATCGAGCACCGCCAGGATCTGGCAGAACTGCTCGAACTTCTCCGGCTTCATCCGGCTGATCGTCGCCTCGTCGCAACCGACTGCAAGCGCCACCGGCGCGTTGCCGACCGATGCAAGCGCCCGCATGAGCACGCTGTAGTTCTTGCGAGCCCTTACAGCCTGTTCCTGGCTCAATTGCTCCGTGGACATGGTCAGGACGCCAGCTGCTGCGAAGGCACATCTTCCTGGCGGGCGGTAATGACACCGCCCGCGGCCTTCTCCAGGACGCATTGCTGCTGGTAGGAGAAACCGCCAGCAGTCTTGCACTGCGAAACGCGGCCTGGGGTAAGCCCGAGCTTCTCCGCAATCGCTCGCCCGGTGCCGAAATGGGCCAGGGCTTCTTGGTAGGTCATACGCCTATCCTCCGGTGACTTCGGCTGGAGTTTAGAAAAGTAAACGCAATAAAGCAAGGTATCTAAACCGAATTATGTTTAGTCTCCTAAACATGGACTTTTCGAACCGATTGAAAGACCGCATGCGAGACACCGGCCTCAGCGCCGCGGATATCGCTGCGCGGGTGGGCGTCTCCAAGGGCGCGGTAACCCACTGGACGAATGGCACGAATCAGGCCAACGGCAAGCGCTTGCTCAAGCTCGCCGAGGTGCTGCAATGCGACGCCAACTGGCTTGCAACCGGATCGACGCCGTCAGTCCACAAGCTTGCATCTGGTGCCCTCTACGCCCCTGCTTCAGATCATGAAGGCAGCAACGTCGAGATGGCGCTCCAACCAACCAGAATGGCTAAGGAGTACCCATTGATCAGTTGGGTTGCCGCTGGAGAGCGAGCCGAGTCCCCGGACAATCACTGTCCAGGTGACGGCGAGGAAATGATTCAATCGACGGAAAATGCGGGTCAGCACGGATACTGGCTGACGGTGAAAGGCCACTCGATGAGGTCAGACGGGGCGCCAAGCTTCCCCGAGGGCACCAAGATACTGGTTAGACCGGAAGGATTCGACCTGATCAGCGGCAAGTTCTACATTGCCAAGCATCGAGACGGCGAAACCACCTTCAAGCAGTATGTGCGCGACGCCGGCACTGAGTACCTGGTGCCACTCAACCCGGCATTCAGAACGGTTGAGATAGATGGCGAGTGGCGGATTATTGGGCGCGTGGTGGATGCCAAGATCACTGGACTTTAAGGCGCATACGCATGAAATGGAAAAAAATAGGACTTTTGATTTTATGCACCCTGGCGCTTTCAACTGGAAAAGTCTTATACGAAAACCGCCAACGATCAAACATGATCCACGAAAGAGACAAAGCTGTTCAGGACGCAGTTAAAGAGATAAATAAAACTTCTCCAAAGATGATTGATGAAGTAACAAGACTTGATCATGCAGTGTTCAAAGACCAAGTATTTACTACTCTTTACACGCTGATCGGAGTAAAAAAATCCGAAACAGATCAATCATATTTTTCAGCAGAAGCCAGAAAGGCCGCAGTTAATCAGCTATGCACTGGAAAGACATCAATGCCCATGCTCAGAGGCGGCCTGGTTTATGGGTATCTTTACCGAGATGAAGACGGCGCGATCCTTACCGACTTCAGGGTATCCAAGTCTGACTGCGCCTCCTACCATGTGCCGAAATGAACTGGCCACGCTACTTCGACGCACTGGTACGCGGTGAACGCTGGGCGGTTCGCGGGTTGGTGGCGTGGGTGGCAGTTGTTGTCGCTGTTTGTATAGCGGCAACTTTTCTATAATTAAGAAGGGATTCAAACGAATGAATACAGCAAAGTGTCCGAATTGCAACAAGACTCAGAACTATTTGAAATTGGAGCGTGTGCTCATCCATGAACACGCAACAAAATGGAAAGGCCTCAATATAATCTGCCCCGGCTGCAACACTATTATTTCATCATCGGTCGATCATCTTACTTTGCAGGATGTTCTAGTAGATCGGATAAAGAAGTTGTTTGGTCGATAGACTCGCACAAGCCCCATTCCTCCCACTGATTGCGGGACTCCGGCGTCATCCAAGCGTGTGGGTCTTCGTTCTCACGTAGGGTCATGCTGGGTTCAGCGTAATTTTTGTATTTCGGTGCTGTATCGGCCATTGCCGCGATCTCCTGTCGTAATGCCTGCAGCTTGCCAGCCAAGCTGAGTCGGTTTCCCGACTATCCTCTCTCCCCCAAGCCCGCACCGAGCGGGCTTTTTTGCGCCTGCCGCATGCCAAGCGAGGCCTTCGGCCGCCCGCGCTGTTTAGTTTTCTAAAATTCTTCTTGACTGCCATCGTTTAGTTTTCTAAATTCACCCCATCGCCAGCCGCAACCGGCCAGCGATGGGCAGCGATGAACCGGCCCGAACGGTTCAGAGGGGATGCCTCACCCCAGGCGTGCAGCGTAAAGCGCCAGAAGTCGAGAGTCGGCAGCCATACCAGCGTGGCCGACTGTTGGGCCCACAGGGCCCCCGAGAGCCGAAAGGCAGCCAAGGCCACCGTGGCGTAACGGAGCCCAGCAACACCCGATTTCCTCGATGCCCTTCCCTCCGAGGGGCATCCGGGAAACCAACCGGAGGAATCCACATGAAAGCCTGGTCTGAGCCCCATTGCGGAGTCACCCACTACGGCTCCTGCGATGACCACCGTCGCTCCAGCATCACTCAGTACAGTACCAGCGTGCTGCTGTCTCGCTGGTACCGGGGCTGCGGCTTCAACCCTGAAACCGAATGGTTCGACTCGATGGATGCCGCCAAGGCAGCCGGCGAGGCCTGGGCCAACGGCAAGTAAACGACGCACCACCTGCTCTACCGCGCCTTGCCCCGGTTCGCCGGGGCCCTTTTTATCCGCCTCCATCCGACAGCACTCCCTATCCGCGCCCACCGGCTCACAGCGGATCGGCGGAGTGTTGCCGCATGCAGGCGAACCAGCAGAGGACACCACCATGCATCACGCAATCAGCCCGGTTGGCTCCAGCGTTGCCAGCTACGAACGCAGTATCAGCCGCGACTACGACTATCGGCTGGCCTATGAGCGGCGCTCCGACGAGGTACGCGACGAACTGGACTGGCAGGAGCTGCGCGACCTGATGGCTGAAGCCCCTGACGCACAGCAGCGCGAGTTCTGGAGCGAACTGCTTGGCCTGCTCGACATCGAGCCCAGGTTTATGGCCAAGCGGAACGTCTCGCTGATCGCCGGCCCGCTGCAGGAAGCCGTGGCGGTCTACGTCGACGAGAAGGTCACCAGGGAGCTGCAGTCATGATCTCGAGCCAGATGAAGCCCACCACCAAATTCGAAGAGGTCGCCGGTAAGACGCTGGCCCAGGCGCGAGCGCTGGCCGCCCGCTGCGGCTACGGCGAGCCGGTGTTCACAACCATTAGCCGCGGCCTGTGCGTGCTGCGGTTCGAGGTGAAGTCGTGAGCCGCAGCCGCTGCACGTTGCGCGTTCACCACCTCGATCGATTCGCGGCCTTCTGTGAGGAACAGGGCTGGCAAAAGGTTGAGACAGGGGGCCCCTACGAGGTCTTGCGCATGCGCCACCCAGACCATCGTGACCCTCTGATCGTGCACAAGCGCAACAAGACCAACATGGGCGGGACGCTCTGTCACCTCACGACATGGGGCATCAGCCAGAAGCTCGCCGCGGCGTACACCCGAAGCAAAAAGCAAAAAGCTGCATCGCCTGCCTCAGAACCCCGCTGATCCCCTTCCCCATCACCACCTATACGCTGCGCCACGCGCGGCGGGAGACCGTCATGACCGACCTAGCAGTCAAACAAACATTCAGCCTGATGCCGCAGAACATCGACGAGGCGTTGCGCTTCGCCGACCACCTGTCCCAGGCAGACATCGTGCCCAAGGACTACCAGCGCAAGCCGGGCAATGTCCTGGTCGCCATCCAGTGGGGCATGGAGCTTGGCCTACAGCCGATGCAGGCCATGCAGAACATCGCCGTGATCAACGGTCGACCATCGCTCTGGGGCGATGCCGTGATCGCCCTGGTTCGCAGCTCGCCGCTGTGCGAGTACGTCTACGAGTCGGACGACGGCGAGACCGCCACCTGCCGGGTGAAACGCCGCGGCGAAGAAGAGCAGGTCCGCACGTTCAGCATGGCCGACGCCAAGCTGGCCGGCCTGGCCGGCAAACAGGGCCCATGGAGCCAGTACCCCAAGCGCATGCGCCAGATGCGCGCCCGCGCCTTCGCCCTGCGCGACGTGTTCCCCGACGTGCTGCGCGGCATGCCGGTTGCCGAAGAGCTGATGGACACGCCCACCGAGCGCGAAGTCGGCCCGGCCCGCCAGGCCGAGGCGCCGAAGGAACTGCCGGCCTACCCCGACAGCAAGCTCGAAGAAAACGCAGACAAGTGGCGGGCAATGATCGGGCAAGGCAAGGCCAACCCTGACCACCTGATGGCAACCATCAGCAGCAAGTACACCCTCAGCGAAGCGCAGAAGGATCGCATCCGCGCGCTCGCTCCCATCGAAGGAGAAGCCACCGATGCAAGTGCATAACGTCCAGCAGGGCACGCCCGAGTGGCATGCCCTCCGCGCCAGCCACTTCACCGCCTCCGAAGCGCCCGCGATGATGGGCGCTTCGAAGTACCAGAGTCGCACCGACCTGCTGACCCAGAAGAAGACCGGCATCGTGCCGGAGGTCAGTGCCGCACAGCAGAACCTGTTCGACCTGGGCCATGCCACCGAGGAAATGGCCCGCCCCCTGGTCGAAGAGCTGATCGGCGAAGAGCTGTATCCCATCGTCGGCACCAGCGGCAACCTGCTGGCCAGCCTGGACGGCGCCACGATGCTGGGCGACACCTTGTTCGAGCACAAGCTCTGGAACGAGAAGGTCGCCTCCCAGGTCCGCACCGGCGAGCTGGAGCCTCAGTACTACTGGCAGCTGGAACAGCAGCTGCTGGTCAGCGGTGCCGAGCGAGTGATCTTCGTTTGCTCCGACGGCACCCGCGAGAACTTCGTGCACATGGAATACCGCCCGGTCCCAGGGCGCCGCGAGCAGCTGATCGCCGGCTGGAAGCAGTTCGAGGAAGAGTTGGCCGATTTCGTGCCGCAGGAAACCAAGGTCGAAGCGGTTGGCCTGGCGCCAGAGCAACTGCCGGCGCTGCGCGTCGAAGTCACCGGCATGGTCAAGGCGTCCAACCTGGACGAGTTCAAGCGTCACGCGCTGGCCGTGCTGGGCAGCATCAACACCACGCTCGAGAGTGACCAGGACTTCGCCGACGCTGACAAGACCGTGAAGTGGTGCGGCGACGTCGAAGAGCGGCTGGAGCTGGTGAAGAGACAGATCCTCGGCCAGGCCACCGACATCGACCAGGTGTTCCGTACCATCGACGAGATCAGCGCCCAAACCCGCGCCAAGCGCCTGGAGCTGAACAAGCTGGTGGAGTCCCGCAAAAAGTCGATCCGCGAGGACATCGTCATCGGCGCGGCCAAGGCTCTGCAGGACCACATCGACCAGATCAACGCCACCCTCGGCGGCAAGATCCGCATGCCCAAGGTGGCGGCCGACTTCGCCAACGCCATCAAGGGTAAGAAGACCGTCGCCAGCCTGCAGGAGGCCGCCGACGCCGAACTGGCCCGGGCCAAGATCGAGGCCAGCCGGATCGCCGACGGCATCCGCGCCAACATCGCCAGCTTTAACGAACTGGCCCGCGCGCATGGCTTCCTGTTCCACGATGCGCAAGATCTGGTGCTCAAGGCCAATGACGACCTGGTCGCACTGATCAAGACCCGCATCAGCGAGCACGAAGAGGCCGAAGCCGAGAAGCGTCGAGTCGCCGAGCAGCAGGCACAGGCTGCAGCGCAACCGCTCCAGGCACAGGCCGTTGAACAGGCGAACGATCTGGTTGAGGTCGCCAAAGAGATTGACCGCGAACAGGCGGTGGCAATCACTCCGGCAGCCGCTCAGCAGGCAGACAACGGCCAGCGCATCAAGCTGGGCGACATCACCAGTCGCCTCGGCTTCACGCTGACTGCTGACTTCCTGTCCTCGCTGGGCTTCGAGCCAGTTGGTCAGGAGCGTGCCGCCAAGCTCTACCGCGCCAGCGACTTCCCGCGCATCTGCGCTGCTCTCATCAACCACATCCAGGGCGTCCAGCTGAGCAAGGTCGCCTGATACAGGAGACCGGCATGGCCAGCCAGACAGTTGAGGAGCTGTACGACCGGATCGAGGAATTCACCTCACTGCTCGCCGCTGCGGAACTCCACGCGGCGAACGCCTGGGAAGACGAGTTCGTAGAAGACATCCGGGCCAGCTTCAAGCGTCACGGCCCGCGCACCCTCCTGAGCATCGCCCAACAGCGAAAGCTCGAACAAATAGCCAAGCACTGAGGATCATCCATGAAAATCGAACACCGCGAAGCCATCGAACGCGCCCGCCTGCACGGCGTTGAACCGATGGTTCTGGCGCATCAACTGATGGTGCACGACCTGGTCGAAGCCGCGCTCTTCGAGCTGCGCAACATGAAGTCGCCATTCGGGCGGCTGAACGAGGAAGACCAGCAAGAAGTTATCGATCGCATCACCGAGAAGGTGAACGACGTGGTGCCGACCGCCATCAGCATCATCAGCTCGCGCAGCGTCGACACCATCCCGATCAAGATCGCCGACTCGAAGTTCAAGGAAAAGAGCATCACCGTGACTGGTCAGGTGGACGCCCAGGACCCGAACCGTCACGGCCTGATCGATCTTTCCGGCAAGCTGGCCTTGCTGGTGCTGGCCCCGAACGACTATGCCGACGGTCTCGACGGTATTCGCGGTGAGCGAGACCAGCGCGAGCTGCCGCTCTCTGCGGCGGAACTTGCGGCCGGCATGGGGCTGAACGAGAAGGAGCCCGAGGAAGGCGCCTGGGGGGCAACCGATCCGCTGTACCAGGAAGCGGTCGCCTTTGTCTTTGAAAGCCAGCGCGCCAGCATTTCCGCAGTGCAGCGCAAGCTCAAGATCGGCTACAACCGCGCAGCTCGCCTGATTGAGGCGCTGGAAGAAGGCGGTATCGTCACTGCGATGAACAGCAACGGGGCGCGTGACGTGCTGACGCAAACGCCGCCAGCCAAAAGCACCGGCACCCTGCTCGACGACCTCAACGCAATCACCCTCGACGAGGTCACCCAACTGGTCCGCAAGTCTGGCGGCAGCATCGACATGACCTTCCTGCAGCAGCACCTGGCCGTCGACAGCAGCAAGGCCACCTCCCTGCTGTTCCAGTTGGTCGAGCAAGGCGTCATCGCCGTAGAGAACAGCGATGCGGCCAACAGCGCCGACTACGTCTACAAGGTTCTTCCGTTCGCAGACGCCAGCTGATCACCGCCAGCATCACCATAGCCGCCTTCGGGCGGCTTCTTTTTGCCCAAGGATTCCCACCATGTCCGACCTGATCTGCGTCTTCGACACCGAGACCACCGGCCTGCCCCTATTCAGGGAGCAGAGCACCGACCCGCTCCAGCCCCATATCGTCGACATCTGCGCCCTGCTCTACACGCCGGACGGCGAGCTGGTCGACAGCTTCGAAACCCTGGTCAAGCCCGATGGCTGGGAAATCCCCGACGACGTGGCCGCCATCCATGGCATCACCACCGAAATGGCCATGGCCGAGGGCATCCCCGAGGTCGACGCCCTGCTGGGCTTCCTGGGCATCTGGCGCCAGGCCGGGCTGCGCGTGGCGCACAACGTGTCCTTCGATGACCGCATCGTGCGCATCGGCCTGATGCGTTTCTTCAGCGACGAGATCGCCGACGACTTCAAGGCCGGCCCCAACTACTGCACCTGCCAGAACAGCAAGAACCTGGTGAAGTGCCCGCCCACCGAGAAGATGATCGCCGCCGGCTTCGGCAACCAGTTCAAGAACCCGACCGTGGCAGAGGCCCTGCTGCACTTCACTGGCGAAGAGCTGGTCGGCGGCCACCGCGCGCGGCCGGATACCGAGGCTTGCGCCCGGATCTACTTCGCCCTGCAGCAGCTCAAGGCTGCGTAACGATCGCCGCCTACGGGCGGCGCAGCACCTGCTCCGAGGTAAGCATGCTCAAGCGCACCCTGTACCACTTCCATTTCTGCTGCGGCCTTGGCGGTGGCGCCAAGGGTTTCAACCGCGCCAAGCCGGTGGTCGGCAACGTGCAGGCCAACTGGGAATGCCTTGGCGGCATCGACGTCGACCCGGCAGGCCTGGCCGACTTCTCCCGCCTGGCCGGCGTGCCGGGCACACTGCTGGACCTGTTCACCCGCGACCAATACACCCGCTTCCACGGGCAGGAACCGCCGGCAGGCTGGCGCGAGGCATCCGCCGATGATGTCCGCCGCGCCGCGCAGAACCAGCGACCCGACGCGGTGTTCATCAGCAGCCCATGCAAGGGCGCCAGTGGCCTGCTGTCCGAGGCCACCAGCAAGACGCCCAAGTACCAGGCCCTCAACGAATTGACCTTGCGCTGCATCTGGCTGATGGGCGAAGCCTGGAAGGATGACCCGGTACCGCTGATCGTCTTCGAGAACGTCCCGCGCCTGGCCACCCGCGGCCGGCATCTGCTGGACCAGATCAACAGCCTGCTCAGCCACTACGGCTATGCCGTGGCCGAGACTACCCACGACTGCGGGCAGCTGGGCGGCTTGGCCCAGAGCCGCAAGCGCTTCCTCCTGGTGGCGCGACACGTCGCCAAGGTGCCGCCGTTCCTGTACGAGCCAGAGAAGAAGAACCTGCGCCCGGTCGGCGACATCCTTGGCCGCATGCCGTTGCCGGGCGACATCGAGGCCGCAGGCCCGATGCACCGCATCCCCTCGCTGCAGTGGAAAACTTGGGTGCGCCTTGCCCTGGTGCGCGCTGGCAGCGACTGGCGCAGTCTCAATGACCTGGCGATCGAGGACGGCTATCTGCGCGACCTGGTGATCGTGCCCGACTACCGTGCCGGCTATATGGGCGTGCGCAGCTGGGACCAGCCAACCGGCACCGTCGCCGGCCAGTCCCTGCCAACCAACGGCGCCTTCTCGGTCGCCGATCCTCGCTACGAGCAGTCGGCACGCTGGAACCACGGCCAGCAGTTCGGCGTGGTGGACTGGAGCGAATCGGCACCGACCATCACCGGGCAGACCATGCCAGGACAAGGCACGTTCAGCGTGGCCGACCCACGTCCGAACTGGAACCGCCACAGCGGCAACTACAAGGTGGTGCCATTCGACCAGCCGGCCGGCACCATCATCGCCGGCGGCAAGGGCGTGCAAGGTGGCCAGCAGTCCGTGGCTGACCCGCGCATCCTGCATCGGGGCAAGGGCGACAACTACCTCACCGGCGGCCACTATGGCGTGATCCCGTTCGACCAGAGCTGTGGCGCCATTGCCGCCAGCTCGCGCTACGACAGCGGACGATTCAGCGTCGCTGACCCACGCATCCCGGCGGCAAACGAGCGGTTGACCTGCATCATCCGCAGCATCGACGGGACCTGGCACCGCCCTTTCACCACGCTGGAGAAAGCCGCCCTGCAGAGCCTGGTGGAGCCGGAAGAGCAGCTGATCCTGGACGGCATGAGCGACAAGGACTGGAGCGAGCGCATCGGCAACGCCGTGCCGCCGCATGCCGCCGAGGCCATCGGCCACGTCATGGGCACCACCCTGCTGCTGGCTGCTGCCGGCGAAACTTTCATGCTCAGCAGCATGCCCATCTGGGTGCGACCAGTAGCGGTCGGGCTGAGCGTTTCTCAGGTTCAGCAGTAAACCACCCTGCCCGGCCGCCATCCTTGCCGGATGTGCGGCCGGTGGGCTACCAGGGCGGCTAAATTCGCCCTGCTTTTACTCTAGCGAGCAGGGTACTTATCCGGTCCGCCATCAGCTTGGTATCAACCAGCGCAAAGCAACCAATACCGATGTTTGCCAAGTCAGCATGGAGTCGGCTAGCTATCCCCCGGTTGGTGGAGTCATTGAAGAATTCGACTTCAAAAACTTCCAGGGCGATGGCGGTATTAAGTAGATCCTCTTGTTCACCGCTTTTGATCGCATCCCCCGCGGCAGTGAGGGCTTCAAGCAATTCATTACGCTCCATCGTTTCCTCCTTGACCCGGCGCTATGCCGGGATCGTAACCAATAGCCCATCACCACCATTCACGCCACCCGGCGAGGACTCTCCATGCCCGCGAAACGCATCTACCTGGCCGGCCCCATGACCGGGCTGCCCGAAGAGAACTACCCAGCCTTCAACGCCGAGGCCGCCCGCCTGCGGGCCTTGGGCTTCCACGTCGAGAACCCGGCCGAGAATCCCCGCCAGGACAGCTGGGAGGCCTATCTGCGCTACTCGATCCGCCAGATGCTGACCTGCGACATGGTTGCGCTGCTGCCTGGCTGGGAAGGATCGCGGGGCGCCGGGTTCGAACGCAGCGTGGCGCTGCAGGTCGGCATGGCCCTGGTGCTGGCCGACCAGCTCACGGAGGGCCTGCAATGCGAGGCGGCCTGACCGAGAAGACCACCGTACAGCGGGCGACCTACCTACACCGATCCAGCGGCATCCGCTACCACATCGCCTACACCGTTGCCGGCGTCCACGAACTGCACCCCATCAGCGGCCAGTGCCGCTACGCCACGGACGAGCAGCTGGCCAACGCCGAAGTCTGGGAGAAGAAGCCATGAAAGAACGCCCCATCCTGTTCAGCGGCCCGATGGTGCGCGCCATCCTCAGCGGCCAGAAGACCGTCACGCGGCGGCCCGTTAAGCGGCTTGCGCTCCAGTGGCTCGAAGATGGTTTCGAGCCTAGCTTCGTAGCGGATCCAGACAACGCCATGTGCCCCTACGGCCAGCCAGGCGAACGGCTGTGGGTGCGTGAGACCTGTCGCGCTGACGAACTGATCAGCGGGGAAGATGGCGTTCGCTACTTGGCAGACGATGCCTGGATGATGATCAAGGACGACAGCCAATCCGCCATCGACTGGCTCAAGCTCTACAACTACGCCAAAGACAAGGGCCGGATGGTTCCCAGCATCCACATGCCTCGCTGGGCCTGCCGCATCCTGCTGGAAATCACTGCCCTGCGCGTCGAGCGCCTGCAGGAAATCACCGAACAGCAGGCGCTGGCGGAAGGCATTGATCTTGAGCAGCTCGCGGACAGCCAAGAGCGGTATGACATGGTGGCCGACCACAATATGACTGGACGACCAACAGCGGGCGGGGCATTTCGCGACCTGTGGGCGAGCATCAACGGCATCGAAAGCTGGGACGCAAATCCCTGGGTCTGGGTCGTCGAGTTCAAGCGGGTGACGCCATGAACCGCCCAGCACTCAGGCCGGCAGACCGCAAACAACTGCGCGCCATGGCCAACGACCTGGTGCGCAAGCCAGCCAGCGAGCCCATCAACAAGGTGATGTTCAACGAGGGCAAGCGCGATGCCGTGGACATCGTCAACGCCTGCAAGGCCCTGCTGCGTTCCCCGGTTGGCCGTGAATCGTTGATCACCAAGCTGCGGGCAGCCAGCAAAGGCCGTCCGCTGAGCATCGTCAAAGGCTTCGACCACATCATCACCATGATCGAAACCGCCCCGCACTAACCCTCCAGCGACCAACCACCGTCACCCCATCACAGCGCCGGCCTCGTCGGCGGAGGTATTCCCATGCCCGCAATTCAGGCTATCGCGCCAGCAGTGGCGCCTCAGTCCGCGCTACAGCCGCGAATCATCAGGGCCAAGGATGCCCCCGCCTACCTCGGCATGTGCCGCAACGAGTTCAACCGGTCGGTAAGGCCGAACATCCGCGAGTTTCGCATCGGTACCCAGGGCGTCGGCTTCGACCGAAAGGAGCTTGACGCCTGGGTCGATGCAGCGCTCGCACCATCCGCAATTGAAAACCCAGGCGCCGGGGGCAACAATCAGCCCCGCAGCGAGCGCCAGGGCAAACAGGAGTTGCCATGGCCAGAAAGACAATCACCGGCCTCCAGAAGCAGCCGAACGGCATCTGGAAGATCGACAAAATCTACAAAGGAGAACGAATTCAGGAGAGCACTGGAACTTGTGACCGGGAAGAAGCGGAGCAGTACCTGATCCACCTGCTGGAGAAGAAGCGGAACGAAAAGGTATACGGCGTGCGCCAGGTGAAGATCTGGCGCGAGGCCGCCACCAAGTTCCTGCTGGACTTCAAGGATCAGCCGTCAATCAGGCTGTCAGCGCTATACCTCGAGCAGCTCGACCCGTATATCGGTGATCTGCCGTTGCCGTTTGTGGATGACGACGCGCTTGCGCCCTACATCCACGACCGGCAGAACCCGGCGACCGGCAAGCCAGCCAGCCCCAGGACGATCAACATCGCGCTCGAGCGCGTGATCCGCGTACTGAACCTGTGTGCCAGGAAATGGCGCGATGATCAGAAGCGGCCATGGCTCGACACGGTGCCGATGATCACCAAGCTGAACGAGAAGAAGGCCAGCCGGAAGCCGTACCCGATTTCATGGGACGAGCAGTCGGCGCTGTTTGCCGAACTGCCCGACCACCTGCAGCGCATGGCGCTGTACAAGGTGAACACCGGGTGCCGGGAGCAGGAAGTGTGCAAGCTGCGTTGGGATTGGGAAATCGCTGTTCCGGAACTGAACACCAGCGTGTTCCTGATACCGGACGGGTTCGGCGGGCGGCATGAGAAGTCGGGCGTCAAGAATGGCGAGGATCGCCTGGTGGTGCTGAACGACGTGGCGAAGCGTGTCATCGACGGTCAGCGCGGGATGCATCCGGTATGGGTGTTCCCCTATGGCCAGCCCGATGACTACGGGCCGACACCGGTTCACCGGATGAACGACAGCGCCTGGAAGAAAGCCAGGGTAAGAGCTGCTGCGAAGTGGGAGAAAGCCCACGGCACACCAGCCCACCCTGGTTATCGATCACTGCGGATTCACGACCTCAAGCACACGTTTGGCAGACGGCTCAGAGCGGCGGGAGTAACCGAAGAGGATCGCAAGGCCCTATTGGGCCACAAGAACGGGAGCATCACCAGCCACTACTCTGAGGCGGAGCTGGACCAGCTGATTGACGCAGCCAACAAGGTGTCAGCAACCGACAGTCGCGCACCGGCGCTGACGATTCTGAAAAGGAGGCAAATTTAGGGCAGTCACTTGGAAAGTCACTGGCCCCAGAAATAACAAAGCCACCCGAAGGTGGCTAAGTCATTGAGGTATATGGTCGGGACGGAGTGATTCGAACACTCGACCCCTTGCACCCCATGCAAGTGCGCTACCAGGCTGCGCTACGCCCCGACTATCACATCTACCTTCGAGCTTCGAAAGCGGCTCGCACTATACATTAACCTTCTGAAATATGGAAGTTTTTAGTGCCAATCACTTTCGCAGAACCAGGAGCACATCTTCCAACTCGACAATCATCTGACGGATCAGTTGTTTGTACTGGGTGGTGTCATCCTTTGCTTCATCGCCTGACAGTCGCTGGCGCGCACCGCCTATGGTGAAGCCTTGGTCGTAGAGCAGCGCGCGGATCTGCCGGATCATGAGCACATCCTGGCGCTGGTAGTAGCGCCGGTTGCCGCGGCGCTTGACTGGATTGAGCTGCGGAAACTCCTGCTCCCAGTAGCGCAATACATGCGGCTTCACAGCGCAAAGGTCGCTGACCTCACCGATGGTGAAGTAACGCTTGCCAGGTATGGGTGGCAATTCGTCGTTATGACTTGGTTCCAGCATAAGCCTCGACTCTTGCCTTCAGTTTCTGCCCTGGGCGGAAGGTGACCACACGGCGAGCCGTGATTGGAATTTCTTCCCCGGTCTTTGGATTGCGTCCGGGGCGCTGACGCTTGTCGCGCAGGTCGAAATTGCCGAAGCCGGACAATTTGACCTGCTCGTTGTGCTCCAACGCCTGGCGGATTTCCTCGAAGAACAGCTCGACCAACTCCTTGGCTTCCCGCTTATTCAGGCCAAGCTCTTCATATAGACGTTCGGCCATTTCAGCTTTCGTCAGAGCCCCCATACGCTATTTCCTTAACGTGGCATTGAACCTGTCTTCCAGCGAGGTGAGGATGTTCTGCGTTGTAGTGTTCACCTCATCGTCATTAAGAGTGCGCGATGGATGCTGCCAGGTCAAGCCGACGGCCAGGCTTTTTCTATGTGGATCAATGCCTTTACCGTGATACACGTCAAAGAGTCTGAGGTCTGTGAGCCACTCTCCTGCGGCTTCGCGAATGGTCTGGAGAACAGCATCGGCTGCCACCTCGCGGTCAACCAACAGAGCCAGGTCGCGACGCACTTCAGGGAAGCGGGACAGTTCATGGAACTGCGGGAGGCGACCACGGGCGACCTCGGCCAGTACCAGCTCGAAGAGATAAACCGGCTGATCCAGATCCAGCGCCTTTGCCAATTCGGGATGTATGGCGCCAAGGAAACCAACCAGCCGGCCGTCACGCTCTATGCGCGCGCACTGCCCTGGATGCAAAGCCGGATGTTCACCCGACATGAAGACGAATGACTGCCGATCACCGGCAAAACCGAGCAGAGCTTCGACATCGGCCTTGAGATCGTAGAAATCGACGGCTTCTCGACCATGGGCCCAGCCTTCCGGCAGGCGACTGCCGCAAATGACACCCGCCAGCATTGCCTCTTGCTTCAGGTCTTCCAATTGGCCGACGAAGCGCAGACCGCTTTCGAACAGGCGAACACGCCCCTGCTGGCGGTTGAGATTGTGCTGCACAGCCCTGACCAGGCCCGGCCACAACGAAGCACGCATCGCCGCCATGTCAGCGGAAATGGGGTTGGCCAGCAGGAGCGGATCGATGCCCGGCGCAAACAGTTCAAACAGCTTGGGATCGATGAAACTGTAGGTGATGGCCTCCTGGTAGCCTCGCGCGACAAGCAGGCGGCGCAACGCCGGTAGCTCGGCCTGGGCTTCCGCACGATGCTGAGGCGCCAAACGCGCCTGGGGATAGCGAACCGGCAACCGGTTGTAGCCATACAAGCGCCCCAGCTCCTCGATCAGATCGACCTCAAGGCTGAGGTCGAAGCGATGGCTAGGCACGGCGATACGCCACAGCCCTTCACCCTCGCAGGTAACACCAAGCCCCAAGGCGACGAGCAAGCGCTCGACTTCGGCGGCGTCCATCTTCAGGCCCAGCATCTGGTCGATACGCTCGGCACGCAGTTGTACCGGCGCAACGCTCGGCAACTCAGCCTCGCTGGCAACCTCGATGATCGGACCCGGTTCGCCACCCACGATATCGAGCAGCAGGCCAGTTGCACGCTCCATGGCTTCACGCGCCAGCTGCCAGTCGACGCCGCGCTCGAAGCGATGGGAGGAGTCGGTGTGCAGACCATAGGAGCGTGCCTTTCCCGCCACCGCGATGGTGTCGAAGAATGCGCTCTCCAGGAACAGGTCACGCGTAGCGCTACCCACTCCGCTGTGTTCGCCCCCCATCACACCGGCGATAGCCAGGGCACGCTGGTGATCGGCGATCACCAGCGTATCGGCCCGCAAGGCGACTTCCTGGCCATCGAGCAACACCAGCTTCTCGCCCTCTTCGGCCATGCGCACACGGATGCCGCCATTGATCTCTGCGAGGTCGAACGCATGCATCGGCTGACCCAGTTCCAGCATCACGTAATTGGTGACGTCTACAGCCGGATCGATGCTGCGAATATCCGAGCGGCGCAGTCGCTCGACCATCCAGAGCGGCGTGGGCCTGGACAGGTCGACGTTGCGCACTACGCGCCCGAGATAACGCGGACATGCCTTGGGAGACAGAACCTCGACCGGACGCGTCTCGTCATGCGCAGCCGGAACTACGGCAATCGATGGACGGTTCACTGGGACGCCGTAGAGCGCGCCGACCTCCCGGGCCAGCCCGGCTACGGACAGGCAGTCACCCCGATTGGGGGTCAGGTCGACTTCGATGCTGGCATCATCCAGCCCCTGATAGGTGCGAATATCCTGGCCAACCGGTGCATCGGCGGGCAGTTCGAGCAGCCCATCGCTGTCATCGCTGATCTGCAGCTCGGAAGCCGAGCAGAGCATGCCGTTGGATTCAACGCCGCGTAGCTTGGCCTTCTTGATCTTGAAGTCACCCGGTAGCTCGGCGCCGATCATGGCAAAGGGGATCTTGAGTCCCGGGCGCACGTTGGGAGCGCCACAGACCACCTGGAAGGTCTCGACCCCATTGCTTACCTGGCAAACGCGGAGCTTGTCCGCATCCGGATGCTGCTCGGTGCTCAGCACTTCGCCCACCACCACGCCGCTGAAAACGCCAGCGGCGGGCGTCACGCTGTCGACTTCCAGGCCGGCCATGGATAGGCGGGCGACCAGTTCGTCGCGGGATACTTGCGGGCTGACCCAGGTGCGCAGCCACTGTTCGCTGAATTTCATCGCTGTTCTTCTCCTAGAAATCGGTTACGGGCATGCGGCCTAGCGGAATTGCGCGAGGAATCGCAGGTCGTTATCGAAGAACAAGCGCAAGTCGTTGACGCCATAGCGCAGCATGGCCAAGCGCTCGACGCCCATACCAAAGGCAAAGCCTTGGTATTTTTCCGGGTCGATGCCGGACATTTGCAGCACATTCGGATGCACCATGCCGCAGCCCATGACTTCCAGCCAACCGGTCTGCTTGCAGACACGGCAGCCCTTGCCGCTGCACATCACACATTGCATGTCGACTTCCGCCGAAGGCTCGGTGAAGGGAAAGAAAGACGGACGGAAACGCACGCCCAGATCCTTCTCGAAGAACACTCGCAGAAACTCTTCGATGGTGCCCTTGAGGTCGGCGAAACTTATGCCCTCGTCCACCAGCAATCCTTCGACCTGATGGAACATCGGCGAGTGGGTGATATCTGAGTCGCAACGATAGACGCGCCCCGGGCATACGATGCGGATCGGCGGCTGTTGCGCCTCCATGGTGCGCACCTGCACCGGAGAAGTGTGGGTGCGCAGCAACATGTTGGCGTTGAAATAGAAGGTGTCGTGCATTGCCCGCGCCGGATGATGGCCGGGAATGTTGAGCGCCTCGAAGTTGTGGTAGTCGTCCTCGACCTCAGGGCCTTCGGCAATGCCGTAGCCGATATGGGTGAAGAACTGCTCGATGCGCTCCAGCGTCCTAGTGACCGGATGCAGGCCACCGGAAGTCTGCCCACGGCCTGGCAACGTGACATCAATGCGCTCCGACGCCAGCTTGGCGCTCAGTGCAGCGGCCTCGAGCATGGCCTTGCGGGCGTTCAGAGCATCCTGTACGCGCTCCTTGGCGGCATTGATCAGGGCGCCGACCTTCGGCCGCTCCTCGGCCGGCAGGTCCCCGAGGGTCTTCATCACCTGGGTCAGCTCGCCCTTCTTGCCAAGGTAGTGAACCCGGATCTGTTCCAGGGCATTGACGTCTTCGGTGTGTTGCACGGCCTCGAGAGCTTGTGAGACCAGCGCATCCAGGTTTTCCATGTACAGACTCCAGATACGAAATAGGGGAAGAGCCAAGGCTCTTCCCCTATTGATGACGTTCAGCACCGGGCAAGCCCGGTGATTGTCGGGGACTTAAGCCAGTTCGGCTTTCGCTTTCTCGACAATCGCAGCAAACGCCGCTTTTTCGTTCACCGCCAGATCGGCCAGAACCTTACGGTCGATCTCGATGGCCGCCTTCTTCAGGCCGGCGATCAGACGGCTGTAGGACAGACCGTTGACACGAGCACCAGCGTTGATACGGGCGATCCACAGAGCGCGGAACTGACGCTTGCGCTGACGGCGGTCACGGTAGGCATATTGGCCAGCCTTGATCACCGCTTGCTTGGCGACACGGAACACGCGCGAACGCGCGCCGTAGTAACCCTTGGCGAGTTTCAGAATCTTCTTATGACGGCGACGAGCGATGACGCCACGCTTAACACGAGCCATTAGTAATACCTCTAATTATCTTGACCGGATCAACGAACGCGCAGCATGCGCTCCACCTTGGCAACGTCGGACGGATGCACCAGGGTGCAGCCGCGCAGCTGACGCTTACGCTTGGTGGACATCTTGGTCAGGATGTGGCTCTTGAAAGCGTGCTTGTGCTTGAAGCCCGAAGCAGTCTTTTTAAAACGCTTCGCTGCACCGCTTTTGGTTTTCATCTTTGGCATGTTCGGATACTCCGCATTCAGTTAGTAACATAACCATAAGGCCTGCCAGTGCCCTGGAGGTTATTTGCGCTTTTTGGGGGCGATGACCATGATCAGCTGGCGTCCTTCCATCTTGGGATGCTGTTCCACGGCGCCGTATTCGGCGAGGTCGTTCTCGACCCGCTTCAACAGCTCCATGCCCAGCTCCTGGTGGGCCATCTCTCGACCGCGGAATCGCAAGGAAACCTTGGCCTTATCCCCTTCACTTAGGAAACGTACCAGGTTGCGTAGTTTTACCTGGTAATCCCCTTCTTCCGTCCCTGGACGAAACTTGATTTCTTTGATCTGGACCTGCTTCTGATTCTTCTTCGCCGCAGCAACCTGCTTCTTCTTTTCGAACAGATGCTTGCCGTAGTCCATGATCCGACATACGGGCGGTACTGCATCCGCAGAAATTTCCACCAGATCCAGCTTGGCTTCTTCAGCTATACGAAGCGCTTCATCAATCGAGACGATGCCAATCTGCTCGCCGTCTGCACCAATTAACCGAACCTCGCGTGCCGAGATATTCTCGTTGATCGGGGCTTTCGGTTGAGCTCGTTTATCTTGTCTCATTTCACGCTTAATAATGATTACTCCAAGTCTTGGCGACCACGCCGGGAAACCGCTTGCGCAAGCGACTCAGCGAACTGGGCGACGGGCATGGAGCCCAAGTCGACACCTTCGCGAGTACGCACGGCAACGGAGTTTGTCTCGACTTCCCGATCTCCGATAACCAAGAGATAGGGAGCCTTGAGCAAAGTATGCTCGCGGATTTTAAAGCCGATTTTTTCGTTTCTCAAGTCCGACTTGGCACGAAAGCCGCTTTGATTCAGGGTTTTCTCGACCTCGAGCGCGAATTCGGCCTGCTTGTCGGTGATATTCATGATCACCGCCTGGGTCGGCGCAAGCCAGGCAGGGAAGGCGCCAGCGTAGTGCTCGATGAGCATGCCAATGAAGCGCTCGAAGGAGCCCAGGATGGCACGGTGCAGCATGACCGGACGCTTGCGCTGGTTATCTTCGGCGATGTAGCTGGCATCCAGCCGCTCCGGCAGGTTCGGATCGTACTGCAGCGTGCCGCATTGCCAATTGCGCCCCAGACAATCGCGCAAGGTGAACTCGATCTTCGGGCCGTAGAACGCCCCCTCGCCCGGCTGATACTCCCAGGCCAGGCCGGACTCGTTCAGCGCATCGGCCAGCGCACCCTCGGCACGATCCCACAACTCATCCGAGCCCACTCGCTTGGCAGGACGAGTCGAAAGCTTCATGGCGATGTCGCTGAAACCGAAGTCCGCATAAACCTTGAGGGTCAGCTTGATGAAGTCGGTGGCCTCTTTCTTGACCTGGCCCTCGGTACAGAAGATATGCGCATCATCCTGGGTGAAGGCGCGAACGCGCATGATGCCGTGCAGCGCGCCGGATGGCTCGTTGCGATGACAAGCACCGAACTCGGCCATGCGCAGCGGCAGCTCGCGATAGGACTTCAGGCCCTGGTTGAAGATCTGCACATGGCATGGGCAGTTCATCGGCTTGACCGCATAGTCGCGACTTTCCGACTCGGTGGTGAACATGTTCTCGGCATAGTTGGACCAATGGCCCGACTTCTCCCAGAGAATGCGATCGACGACCTGCGGCGTGCGCACTTCGACGTAGCCGTTCTCTCGCTGCACCTGCCGCATGTACTGTTCCAGCACCTGGTACAGCGTCCAGCCATTGGGGTGCCAGAAGACCATGCCCGGCGCCTCTTCCTGGGTATGGAACAGATCCAACTGCTTGCCGATACGACGATGATCGCGCTTCTCGGCCTCCTCGATGCGCTGGATATAGGCTGCCAATTGCTTCTTGTCAGCCCAGGCAGTGCCATAAACACGCTGAAGCTGCTCATTCTTGGCATCGCCACGCCAGTAGGCACCGGACAGCTTGGTCAGCTTGAATGCCTTGAGAAAGCGCGTATTGGGCACGTGCGGACCACGACACATGTCCACGTACTCTTCGTGATAGTAGAGCCCCATGGCCTGCTCGTCCGGCATATCCTCGACCAGGCGCAACTTGTAGTCCTCGCCACGGGACGCGAAGACCTCGATCACCTCGGCGCGCGGGGTCATCTTCTTGATGACGTCGTAATCCTTGTCGATCAGCTGCTGCATGCGCTGCTCGATGGCCGCCACGTCCTCCAGGGTAAAGGGACGCTCATAGGCGATGTCGTAGTAGAAGCCTTCCTCGATAACCGGGCCGATGACCATTCTGGCCGTCGGATAGAGCTGCTTGACGGCATGGCCGACCAGATGCGCACAGGAGTGGCGAATGATCTCTAGCCCCTCCTCGTCCTTCGGCGTGATGATCTGCAACGTGGCATCGGCATCGATCAGATCACAGGCATCCACCAGCTTGCCATTGACCTTGCCGGCAAGGGTCGCCTTGGCCAGGCCTGCGCCGATGGACTGAGCCACCTCAAGCACGGATACCGGATGATCGAACGAACGCTGACTGCCGTCGGGAAGAGTAATGATGGGCATGGCGCCTCCTCTCCTAGTGGTGACCCCTACCAAAGGCCACGTGGGTTGGGATGAGCCAGTACGCGATCCGGCGGTTTACCCGCCCAACGATGGCAGGAGCCCTGAGGCCACGCTACCGGACCGGAGTCACTGGAAATTGAAGAACCGCGATACTTTCAGAACGCCTTGGCGCTGACAAGCGGCCCAATGAAAAAGGGTCGCACTAGGCGACCCTTTTCTGGATTTGGTAGGCACAATTGGACTCGAACCAACGACCCCCACCATGTCAAGGTGGTGCTCTAACCAACTGAGCTATGTGCCTGCAATGGCCGCGCATTTTACGGGTACCGCACAGGGTGTCAAGCATTTTTCAGCTAACCCCCTGAATAAACTTATTTTTTGTTGTTCGGCACCGTGTTTAATATCCTGAACAGAGGGCTAGCCGGGTTTTTCCAAGTCGGGTAGCATCGCCGCATTCGTAAAAAATAAAAAACAGAGGTTGCAAGATGGCGAACACACCCTATCCGCAGTCCTACTACGCCGCATCGGCCAACCCAACCCCCGAACGCCCCGCACTGGCTGGCGAAGCGGAGGCCGATGTCTGCATCGTGGGCGCCGGATATACCGGCCTCTCCACTGCCCTGTTCCTGCTGGAGAACGGCTTCAAGGTCAGCATCGTCGAAGCAGCCAAGGTCGGCTTCGGCGCATCCGGACGCAACGGCGGACAAATCGTCAACAGCTACAGCCGCGACATAGACGTGATCGAGCGCAGCGTGGGTGCCAAGCAGGCACAACTGCTCGGGCAGATGGCTTTCGAAGGCGCACGCATCATTCGCGAGCGTATCGCCACGTATGGAATCCAGTGCGACCTCAAGGACGGTGGCGTATTTGCCGCCCTCACCAGCAAGCAGATGGGTCACCTCGAGGCGCAGCAGAAGCTCTGGCAGCGCTATGGCCATACCCAACTGGAACTGCTCGACGCCCAGGGCATCCGCGAGGTGGTGAATACCGACAGTTACATCGGCGGCATGCTGGACATGAGCGGCGGCCACATCCACCCGCTCAACCTGGCGCTCGGCGAAGCGGCCGCGGTCGAGTCCCTGGGTGGCGTGATCTACGAGCAGTCGCCGGCCATTCGCATTGAGCGCGGCGCCAACCCGGTGGTACATACCCCCCAGGGAAGGATCAAGGCCAAGTTCGTCGTGATCGCCGGTAACGCCTATCTCGGCAACCTGGTACCGGAACTCGCCGCCAAATCCATGCCGTGCGGAACCCAGGTACTCACCACCGAACCGCTTTCCGACGAGATGGCAAAGAGTCTGCTGCCGCAGGACTACTGCGTCGAGGACTGCAACTACCTGCTCGACTACTACCGCCTCTCCGGCGACAAGCGCCTGATCTACGGCGGCGGCGTGGTCTATGGCGCCCGCGACCCAGCCAACATCGAGGCAATCATCCGCCCGAAGATGCTCAAGACCTTCCCCCAGTTGAAAGACGTGAAGATCGACTTCGCCTGGACCGGCAACTTCCTGCTGACGCTCTCGCGCCTGCCCCAGGTCGGTCGCCTGGGCGACAACATCTACTACTCCCAAGGCTGCAGCGGCCATGGCGTGACCTATACCCACCTGGCCGGCAAGGTGCTGGCCGAGGCTTTGCGCGGCCAGGCCGAGCGCTTCGATGCCTTCGCCGGGCTGCCGCACTATCCGTTCCCTGGGGGCCAGCTGTTCCGCGTCCCCTTCACTGCCCTGGGCGCCTGGTACTACAGCCTGCGCGACAAGCTGGGCGTCTGACGCCCGGAGCCGAGCCCTGAAACGACAATGCCCGCATCATTCGATGCGGGCATTGTGCTTTTTGCAGCCCGGTCGTCGTTAGCGACCACCGGGGGATGCGAGCGCGGCGAGCGAATCAGGCCTTGACGCGGGACTTGTATTCGCCGGTGCGGGTGTCGATCTCGATGGAGTCGCCGATTTCGCAGAACGCGGAAACCTGCAGCTCTGCACCGTTCTTCAGACGGGCAGTCTTCATCACCTTGCCGGAGGTATCGCCACGAACGGACGGCTCGGTATAGACGATTTCACGAACGATGGTGGTCGGCAGTTCGACCGAAATCACCTTGTCGTTGTAGAACACGGCTTCGCAGACATCGGTCATGCCGTCTTCGATGAAGGTCATCACGCCTTCGAGATCGCCTTTCTCGATTTCGTACTGGTTGAACTCGGAGTCCATGAACACATACAGCGGGTCGGCAAAGTAGGAGTAAGTCACCTCTTTGCGATCCAGGATGATCGGCTCCAGCTTGTCGTCGGCCTTGTATACGGTTTCGGTGCCGGCGCCGGTCAGCAGGTTCTTCAGCTTCATCTTGACCACAGCGCTGTTGCGGCCGGACTTGTTGAACTCGGCCTTCTGGATGACCCAGGGAGCGCCGTTGATGTTGGCTACCTGGCCAGCGCGAAATTCTTGAGCGGTTTTCATACGGATATCCGATTTGGATGGAGAGAACAAAAAAACGAGCGCCGTATCATAGCCAATTTGTATAAAAATGCACCAGCCTTGCAGCGAGATCCGTGCGTGATGCCTGTTGCAGACACCAGCGCTCGGCATGCTCGGCAATCTCGGCCCATTCGGCAAGCAACGCAGGCCAGGCGACAGCCATGTCCCCGCTGCCATTCCAGGCGTGCCACAACGCCTGCAGTGCCGCGGCAGCCGACGGCGACAGGCCGCCGCTGTATTGCGCGAGAAACGCCTCCAGCTTGTCCCAGTGAGCACCCTCCTCTTGCTGGTAGATGTGCCACAACAGCGGCCGACCCGCCCACTGCGCGCGCAGGAAGGAGTCCTCGCCGCGCACCGCGTTGAAGTCACAGCACCAGAGCAACCGGTCGTAGTCGTCCTGCTCGATAAAGGGAATCACCTGGACGACGAGCGCGCCGCGCCGATACCGATCCCCCGCCACCAAGCCGCAAGCCCCCAGCCAGCGCTCCAGGTCGCCCAGCACACGGCCTTCAGGCACCAGCAGGTGCGTCGACTCATCACCGACGGCAAGGACATCGAGCCAACCCGGCAAACCCGGATTCTCGTAGGCGAAGAGGGAAACCAGCCGCGCACCAGGCTCCGGCTCGACACCCAGCGTCTGCAAGAAATCGACTTGCGCCTGGCGATTGACCTGGAACGCCTGACGGCGCGCAACCAGGCCCGCCTCGCGTAACAAGCCGCCGGTGGCTTCGCTGAAGCCCGGAAAGAAGAAGATCTTCTCCAACCCGTTGGCTTGCGGTGAGGGCAAGCCATGGCAACCCGCGACCCAGTCTTCCGCACTCAGATAGTCGAGATTCAGCCATAAGGGTGGACGTGGCGCAGCGGCCATGGCTCTTTCGAAATCAGAAGGCAGCCGACAGGCAAATGCTTCGATGACCACCTCGCCCGGATCGGCAGCTTGCCAGGGCTCGAGCCATTGGCAAACTTCTACCCCACGCTGCCACTGACGAGCGATGGCAGGATCGATCTGCGGACACAAGCGAGCCAGTACCGGTAGTTCGTCCACCCAGAGGCGCACGGCAACCCCGTGCTCTGCCACCAGTTGACGGGCCAGGCGCCAGGTCACGCCAATGTCGCCATAGTTGTCGACGACGCTGCAGAAAATATCCCAGAGAGGTTTCATCCGTTACTCGGCGGCCAAAAAGATTGGTTTGCGCGCAAGCGCGCCGAAACCGCCAACCATCTTACCGTCGAGCATCGCGAAGCAGCCATGGCCGAGCCGCGTCAGGCCGCGGAATGCTCGATCTTCAAGCGTGCCCGGGTTTCGCGAAGCTGAGATAGATAGAAGAACAGCACATAGATAAGCCCCACCCCGCCCGCCGCCACTTCGAAACGGGTGGTGGCGCTCAGGACACGGTACCTGGCCCCCCACAGCACCAGCAGCAAGGCAAGGAAGAGGAAGGGATGACAAAGCAACGCAGCGCCCAGGTACCAGCCGCGACGGGCCATCCTCGCGGACAGCGCCGCCGTGGCCTGCGGGATACCCGTGAGGGCCCAGCCTTTGCGCAGCACTGACAACGTCTTCATGGATGCTCTCTCCTCGAGCGAATGACAATCCGCCCGATGCTGCCACCGAAACGCGCAGAGGAGTATTGAACCTTAGCCGTGTGCCCGGAACGTTCTGCTGCGCAAAACCTTGCAAAGAGAACAGACCCGCCATTGAAGGAGGTGCTTATGAGCGCGCCCAGGCACCAGGCGTCGACATTCATCATCCGTCCGATCAGACCTTGCCAGGCGAAGACCTCGCGGCAAAGGACGACGAGAAGCGCACAAGCCCCGGCAGCGATGAGTCGCAAGAGCCCACAGAGCAGGGAAGCCAATCCCTGATTTGCTTGGTGGAAACGGGCGACCGCTCGGACTCGGCGCCCGCCTCCACTTCTATCAGCGCATCGGTCCGGAGTTGTATAGCGGGCTCCAGGCACACTGGTAACCACCGGTACTCAAGTTGGAGAACCAGAAGCGCCCGCAATAATTGTCATAATTATAAGCGCCGGTCTGAATACGAAAGACTCCCAGATTGACACCCTGCAATGAAACATAGCGGCCGTTATACAAAAGCGAGAAGTGCAAGTGCGGACCGGTGGAACTTCCCCCTTCGCATAATGCAGCGTTTCGATTACCGGCGTAGACACCCAACTTGGTATCGTTGGTGACCCACTGACCGTTGCTGACCTGAATTTGATCCATGTGGTAATAGTTGGTCGCCCAGCCGTTCGGGTTGGTAATACGCACCTGGCATCTCGAAAGTACACGGACCGTTCCGCTATGGGCAGCCGTCACGCTATAAGTTGGACTTCCCCAGCCCGGCCAATCGTAAGAAACATCGATCGACGACAACGGCCAACCCGAACCGGTATGGGAATGCGCGCCATTCGAACGCCACGAATAACCCTGGCGCCAAGGCAATTGCATCATGTTGGTCGGCGGCACCATCTGCATGGCCGCGACAGGTACCTGCGCTTCCATGGCCAACAGCTTGCCAGCGTTCTCAGGGAACAACTTGGAGAACTGCTGGGTAAAACCATCCAGTGCCATTGCCTGCGCCGCCATGGCGACCTGCCCGGAAGGCGCCACTTGCTGCTGCGCCGATGGAGTTTTCAGCATGCTGACCAGAGCTGCCGTGGCTCCGTTCACGGTGCTCTGCCTGGCTGCCGCCATCTTGTCCTGCTGTTGCGATTGGGTGCGCTGGCCCGCCTCGAAGCCGTAGAAACGTTCGGACAGTTGCTGCAGCACGTCCTGCAGTTGCCGATCGAAACCACGCGCCTTGGAAAGGTCGCCGAACGGCGCCTTCAGCTTCCGCCGGCTGGGAGCACTGAGCAGGCCGGACTTCATCTCCATCAGCGTCAGCACAACCTTCGGGTTGATGCTGTAGTAGCCACTCCAATGGGATATCAGTTCGCTCTTCGAGCGCAGGAATGGCGCATTGAGGGCCAGGTAGCCCTCCAGGTCGAAGGACTCCGCATCCTGCCCATAAAGAAACACCTGGTTGTCGAACGGCAGCTGCATGCTCGGCAACGCCACGCTTTCAAGTGCTTTCAAAGAAGGAGCCGGCTCCGAACCGGTTGCTTGAAACGCAACGGCTTGGAAACTCGCGCTCATTACCAGAAGCCCGGCAAGCGAAAGCGTTCCAATACCAAAAGTTTTTTCTGACGTTGTTCTGCTCATGCTGTTCCTCTCCATTGATCGTTGATTTCACCAGAAACCCAGCGCAAAACAGCCCCCACCGCCAACACAGCCGAAGATGATCAATTGGGGATTTGCTACCGCAGTGGCAGTGCCGAGAAGAGTAGCGAGCAAAAAAGCAATTTACATAAAACCAACACACAAATTTCAGCAACCATTTAATCTTCCAAGCCTATTAAACGCAGCGACTAAAACGCATAAATAATTGAAAACAGATCACTGTTTCCTTTGGTCAAGCCGAAAAAAGCTGAATCGATTGGACATTGTCCTGTGCGGTAATCAGCGAATATAACGAGACATGCTTTATAACTTATCAGCGTGCAAATTCATGGCGCCAATTGAATGGCGCGAAACAAACATACTTGTCTTGGATTATTCGCAGCGCAACCTGCGAAGTTGCACACAAGCGGCGATATAGAGCCGCACTGCGCAGCGGCTGAGCTTGGCAGAAGAACACAGGCGGTAGTAGCCGAACGGCGGAGGCACCACCCGAGCGGGGATAGCCGAAGCGAAAACGAAAAAGCCCGACACAAGGTCGGGCTTTTCGTCTTTGGTCTGGCGGTGAGGGTGGGATTCGAACCCACGATACGATTTCTCGTATACACACTTTCCAGGCGTGCTCCTTCAACCGCTCGGACACCTCACCGGATCTCGCCGGACCGTCAGGTCCGTCGAGGCGCGCTAATGTAGCCGAACAGTTGCTCGAAGGCAAAAGTTTTTTTCAGGCGATTCATGCGCTTAAGCGTTTCGCCAAGGTCGATGCGGGCAACGGCTTCCGGGACGGGCGGTAAAGCGCCGCCACAGCTGACCGCCCGGTCGGTCACGACGCTTTACCTGGCCGATGCGGGTGAGTAACGTCTGCCCCACTTCAGCCCAAGGAGTCTCGCCCATGAGCGACCTGATCAGCTACGAACTCGAAGACGGCATCGCCACCCTGACATTGAACAACGGCAAGGTGAACGCCATCTCCCCGGATGTGATCGCTGCCTTCAACGCGGCGCTGGATCGCGCCGAGCAGGACAAGGCCATCGTCATCATCACCGGCCAGCCGGGCGTTCTCTCCGGGGGCTACGACCTCAAGGTGATGACCTCCGGACCGCAGAACGCGGTCGACCTGGTCGCCGCCGGTTCGACGCTGGCCCGCCGCATGCTCGCCCACCCGTTCCCGATCATCGTCGCCTGCCCCGGCCATGCGGTGGCCAAAGGCGCCTTCATCCTGCTGTCGGCCGACTATCGCATCGGCGTCGAGGGTCCGTTCAACATCGGCCTGAACGAAGTGCAGATCGGCATGACAATGCACCACGTGGGCATCGAGCTGGCCCGCGACCGCCTGCGCAAGTCGGCCTTCCACCGCTCGGTGATCAATGGCGAGATGTTCGACCCACAGGGCGCGGTCGACGCCGGCTTCCTCGACAAGGTGGTGTCGGTCGGCGAGCTGCTGCCCGTCGCCAAGGCCGCTGCGCAGCAGATGAAGAAGATCAACATGACCGCGCACAAGAACACCAAGCTAAAAGTGCGCCGTAGCTTGCTCGAAACGCTGGACAAGGCCATCGAGCTGGACAAGCAGCACCTG
Source organism: Zestomonas ipomoeae (assembly GCF_057128665.1). Lineage (NCBI taxonomy): Bacteria > Pseudomonadati > Pseudomonadota > Gammaproteobacteria > Pseudomonadales > Pseudomonadaceae > Zestomonas > Zestomonas ipomoeae. The sequence goes on along the minus strand of NZ_JBSKHQ010000019.1, from coordinate 12,209 downwards.
GTCTGACGCGATCGGCGCCAACCTGAAGCCCGGCCCTCGTGCCGGGCTTTTTGTTTCCGATAGAAATCCTCGGTTTTCCGGGCACTCTGGCAAAGCTGTATTACTTTTAGAGAACAAGCAGAACGACGTTCGCCCCTTTAGCGAATGCAGTGCCCGAGGAGTCGTCAGCCCATGAAGATTGCCCATAAGGTCGGTATAGCCGCCGCAGTGGTCCTGTTCCTCACCACCAGCCTGTTGTCCATCGTGCAAATCAGCCAGGTCCGCGACTCCCTGCGTAACCAGGTGGAAGCGAGCATCGCCGAGACCAGCAATGCGCTGGCCCGGCAGATCGAGAACTGGCTGAATGGCAAGCTGCAGTTGATCGATATGGTGGCCCAGAGCATCAACCCGCGTTTCAGCCCGGAACAGATTCAGGCGGCGTTCGCCCCGCCGGTGCTCAAGGAGCAGTTCCTGCTGGTATTCGGCGGCCTGGAGACCGACGGCAAGCCCATATCCAATGACCCGAGCTGGGCGCCGCCGGCGGGCTGGGACGCACGCCAGCGGCCTTGGTATGCGGCCGCCAAGAGCGCCTCGCGAGCTGTGCTGACGGAGCCTTATGCCGATGCCTCCACGGGCGACATCCTGATCTCGGCGGTGGCCAACATCACCGATAACGGCCAGTTCAAGGGCGCGTTCGGCGGCGACATCAGCCTGAAGACCGTATCCGACGCGGTGAACACGCTGGATTTCAACGGTGCCGGCTACGCCTTCCTGCTCAATCGCAACGGCAACATCATTTCCCACCCCGACAGCGCGCTGAACGGCAAATCCCTGTCCGAACTGTTCGAAGGCAGCAGCCCAGCCCTGGAAAACAAACTGAAAAACGCTCACGGTCGCGACGGCAAGGACCTGCTGGTGTCCTTCACGCCGCTGAGCAATCTCAAGGGCATGGATTGGTACATCGGCGTGGTGCTCGACGAGGACATCGTCATGGCCGAAGCCAATGCGCTGACCTGGCGCGCAGTAGTCGGCACCGTGCTCGGCGTCGTGATCAGCCTGGTAGCGCTGGGGCTGCTGATGAAGCAACTGCTGCAACCGCTGACCCACCTGCAGAACTCGCTGCGCGAGGTGAACAGCGGCAAGGGCGACCTGACGCGCCGCCTGCCAGCCGACGGCAACGACGAGATCGCCCAGGTATCCCAGGAGTTCAACGGCTTCCTGCAAAGCCTGCAGACGTTGATCGGCGAGGTCATGGGCAGTTCGCGCAAGGTACGCGAAAGCAGCGGCCTGACATCCCACGAAGCGGACCAGGCGTCCCATCGCCTGCAACAGCAACTGCAGGAGCTCGACCAGTTGGCCACCGCCATGCAGGAAATGGCCTCCACCGCCGAGGAAGTCGCCCGCAATGCCCAGGCCGCGGCACAGGCAGCCCTCGCGGCGAACCAGGAGACCGAAAGCGGCGTGGCGGTGGTGTCGCGTTCGACCCAGGCGATCAAGAAGCTTGCCGAGGAAATGGACGACACCGGCCAGGCGATCAACGAACTGGCCAAGCTCAGCCAGAACATCGAATCGATTCTCTCGGTGATCACCAGCATCGCCGAGCAGACCAACCTGTTGGCGCTGAATGCCGCCATCGAAGCCGCGCGGGCCGGCGAGTCCGGCCGTGGCTTCGCCGTGGTCGCCGACGAGGTGCGCTCGCTGGCCTCGCGCACCCAGCAGTCCACCCGGGAAATCCGCGAGATGATCGATCAGTTGCAAACCGGCGTGAAGCAGGCCGAGGCACGCATGCAACTGAGCCGTGACACCGCCAGCCAGACCGCCGAGGATGCCGGCGCGGCCAACGACATGCTCGGGCGCATTCGCGATGCCATCACGCGCATCAACGACATGAACCTGCAGATCGCCACCGCCGCCGAAGAGCAGAGCGCCACCACCGAAGAGATCAACCGCAACACCACCAACATCCGCGATATCAGCCAGGAGGTGGCGAGCGGTGCCGAACAGCAGGTCCGCCAGTGCGCAGCGATGGTCGAGCAGGTCGGCCAGCAGGATCGCCTGCTGGGGCGTTTCAAGGTCTGAGCCGCCACGCCAGGCAGCTTCCGTCTGCGCGAGGTCGAACCATGCTCCTGCCAAGAATCGCCTGGCTGGCCCTGTGGCTGGGCATTGCCCTGCCCGTCGCTGCCGTCACCCCGGTGACCATTCTGTGCGACAGCGGCTATCCGCCCTACAGCTATGAGGAGAACGGCGAGGCCAAGGGCCTGTACAGCGACATTCTGCGGGCCGCCTTCGCGCGCATGCCGGAATATCGGGTCCACATCCAGCCGGTCCCCTGGCGCCGCGGCCTGGAGGAGCTGGAGAAAGGCCGTGCCTTTGCCCTCTATCCGCCTTATCTGCGGCCTGCGGAGCGTCCCTATATGGACTACTCGAGGCCGATCCTGGAGGAACGGGTGGTGGTATTCGTGCGTGACGACGTCGCCCGGCGCCAGCCGATCAAGGAATTTCCCAAGGACTACGCCGGCTTGCGCATCGGCATCAACAGCGGCTTCAGCATTGTCCAGGACCCGCTGTACAAGCTGATGCTCGACCAGGGCCAACTGGCGCAAAGCTTCGCCAAGGACAACCGCTCCAACCTGCTGAAGCTGCACCTGGGGCGCATCGACGCCTACATCAATGACCGCACCTCCATCCTCTGGGAACTCAAGCGGCTGCAGCGCCAGGGCGAGCTGCCCAGGCGCGCCCACGAGCACTTCATCGAGGGGCCGACCCTGGCCATCGAGCATGGCCACCTCGGCGTCACCAACCGCAACCCACAGGCCTTCCCCTACAAGGACGACTTCATCCGGCGCCTGGATGTCGTGCTCGACGAGCTGACCAGGGAGGGCGTCGTCCAGCAACTGGAGAGGCGCTACCAGGACCCCAGCGCCGACTAGGGTCGGTACGAACCGTGATTTTTCCTACAGCCCCCAGGGCGACTGGTTCATGCTCCGAGCAACGGCAATTGCCGGCACCAGCGTACAACCGTACACTGCGCCACCTTTTTCCCGCGGGCGTTAATCATGCTGTTTACCCTGCGCATGCTGCTGATGGGCGTGCACTTCATCCTGGCCGGCCTGACCGGTCTGTTCCTCGGCCTCTGCCGTCCGTTCAACCCCGACAACAGCCGCCTGTGCGCCCGCCTGTATTCCTGGCCTGCACTGTGCATCCTGCGGCTGAAGCTGAAGGTCGACGCGCGCGGGTTGCGCGACCATCAGCGCTCCTGCGTGATCGTCGCCAACCATCAGTCGAACTACGACCTGTTCGTGCTTGGCAGCGTGGTGCCCGAGCGCACCGTCAGCATCGGCAAGAAGAGCCTGAAGTGGGTGCCCTTCTTCGGCCAGCTCTACTGGCTGGCCGGCAACGTGCTGCTGGATCGCGGCAACGCGCGCAAGGCCAAGCAGGCCATGCTGACCACCACCGACACCCTACGCCACAAGGACACGTCCATCTGGGTGTTCCCGGAAGGTACGCGCAACCAGGGCCGTGAGTTACTGCCATTCAAGAAAGGCGCCTTTCAGATGGCGATCGCCGCCGGCGTGCCGATCATCCCGGTATGCGTCAGCAGCTACATCAAGCAGATGCGCCTGAATCGCTGGGACAGCGGCCGCATACTGATCCGCTCGTTGCCGGCCATTCCCACCGCCGGCCTGAGCCTGGACGATCTGCCGGCCCTGATCGAAACCTGCCGCGAACAGATGCGCCGCTGCATAGAGGCCATGGACCGGGAACTGGCCCAGGCCTGAGTGCAAGAACAGGCCCGGCACTATGCCGGGCTCGTTTTCAATCGTGGACAGACGGTCCGCCGGCTTCAGGCTTCCAGGCCGTGGCCCGCCACGAAGCGCATCATCCACTCCGCCACCGTGGGGCCCTGGTGGTCTTGGTGCAGGCTGTCGAGCGCCTGGCGATACAGCTGCTCACCCAGGCAGGCCTGGCGGATGTCCAGCAAGGCCCTGGAATAGTCGTGGATGAATTCCGGATGGCCCTGGAAACAGAGCACCTGGTCTTCGATGCAGTAGGCGGCGATCGGGCAGAACTCGCTGGAGGCCAGGACTTTCGCGTTCTCCGGGGGAACGGTGACCTGGTCCTGATGGCTGATCAGCAAGGTCAGGCGCTCGAGCGCCGGCTGCATCCAGCCCGGTCGTTGCTCCACCTGGTAATGGTGGATGCCAACCCCCCATCCGCGCGCGGCCCGTTCGCTCTTGCCGCCAAGCAAAAGGGCCAGCAATTGGTGGCCGAAGCAGATGCCCAGCAGCTTGTCGCCGCGCTGGTAGCGGTCCAGCAGATAGGCCTTGAGGGTCTGGATCCAAGGATCGCTGCCGAAGGAGTCTGCCTTGCTGCCGGTCACCAGGTAAGCGTCGTAGCGCTGCTCGTCGTCGGGGTAGATGCCCTCCACCACGTTGAACATCTCGAAGCGTGCGGGAATCGGTTGCTGGGCGAATAGCCGCTCGAACATGTGGCCGTAACTTTGATATTGCTCGATCAACTCGGGGCGCAGGATATCGGTCTCGAGAATGCAGATGCGTAGCGACATGACGGGTCCTGAAAGGGCAAACGGAACGTGCCCGCACTTTTTAGCACAGCCAACGGCGGGCAGGCAGCGCAGTCCATCACCCGGCTCGATATTCACCATGCCGGGCATTCACTTCTGTCACCCGCGCAACCCGGCAATGATGCGGCCATTACCAACCGCCCTACCGGGAGTTCCCATGAACACGACCGCATCCCTGCCGGTGAACGGCTATGGCATCACCTACGCAACCCTCGATGAAAATGGCCTGCGCTTCGAATCGGAGTTGGCCCTCCATCTCGAAGACGGCACCCTGCTGAACCTGCCGATGCCGACCCGCCAGAGCGAACGCCTGGCCATCCATCATGAAGTCTGCGTGCGCAACGGCTGGTGCCAGGTGGCGTGAAGCCCGCCTGCGCGGCGCCGCATTCAGCGCTCCGGGGCGCTGTCTACCAGCGCCTGCAATGAGGGGTCGCGCAATACGAAGATGTCAAACAGCCCCAGGACCCGTAACGCCGGCAGCAGCGCGAGCAAGTCTTCGCGGACCTGGTCGCGCTGAGTTGGGGAGAGGCTCGCGTCCTTCAGCAGTCGCACGTTGGCGATGAAGGCACCGACGCTCCCCTTGCGTACCGTGATGCCGCCCAACAGCAGTTGATTCAACTCGTCGGGCAGGATGTCTTGCGCTTTCATCGGTGGCTCCTCGTTTGCCGTTGTGGAGCGTGCAGCCTAGCGCTGGCAAGCAATGGCCTGATAGCGTAATCCTGCCAACATATATCGATTGACGGCCATCATGACCGACCCTCTCGCTGCGCTGGTCCCCACCGGTAGCGTCGAACTCCTGGTTCTCCCGCTTGCCGCTACCTCGGTGCGCACGACCACCGCCCACCGGCATGACCGCACCCAGTTGGTCCTGCTTTCCCAAGGCCTGCTGGCCATCGAAACCGAGCAGGCACGCTGGGCGATGCCGCCGGGCCGACTTGGCCTGATCCCTGCGGGCGTATCGCACTGGGCGCAGAGCAACGGTCCCCTGGCGGGCTGGAGTGCCTATCTCGACCCTTCGCTGCTGCGGGGTGCGTTCGAAACGCCCTGCGTGCTCGCCGCCTCCGAACTGATCGCCCCCTTGCTGGCCAGGGCTTCGACCTGGCATCGGGCCCGGCCGCTGACGCCGGCGGCACACCGCGTGCTGGCGGTGCTGCTGGACGAAATAGCGGCTGCTGCCAACGAGCCCCTGTGCCTGCCGCTCCCCGGCGACCGGCGCCTGCGGGTGGTGGCCAGGGCGCTGCTGGAGAACCCTGCGGATCAACGCAGCATCGTGCACTGGGCAAGCCTGGCCGGTATCGGGGTGCGTACCCTCAGCCGCCTGTTCGTCGAACAGACCGGCATGAGTTTCAGCCAGTGGCGGCAATCGGCACGCCTGCTCAAAGCCCTGGACCTGCTGAGCCAGGGCGAGTCGGTGCAGAACACCGCCTGGTCCGTGGGCTACGCCAGCGCCAGCGCATTCATCGGTGCGTTCAGGCAGCAATTGGGCTGCACGCCGCAGGCTTATCGGCTAGGAGAAGGCGGCTCGCGCGGCGGCCGTTCGGCTGCGCGAGCCGGGACGGCCTGAAGGAGCTTGCGCAGCTCGCGCACCTCGTCGCGCAACGCTTCGATGGATGCCTGCCCGGCAGTCGCCGATTTCTTGTCGGCTGCGTCACGGTCGACGAAGAACGAGGCCAGGGTCGCCGTCAGGTAGCCGAACACGGCGAATCCATACAGACCGAGCAGAAAGCACAGCACGCGCCCCTCGGCAGTATGCGGCCAGGCTTCCGAGCCCAGGCTGGTGATCAGCATGGCTGTCCACCAGAGCGACTCGCTGTAGCTGCCGAACCCGTTCGTTCCGCCCTCGAAGGCATACATGCCCGCCGAGCCGGCAAGCACTACCAGTAGCGTCAGCATGACCACATAACCCACGCCACGCCGGCGCATCGCCCGGCGCAGGGCGGTCATGCCGCGATTGGTCGAGGTCAGGATGCGCAGCAGGTTGAAGCTGCGGGTGACGCGCAACAACCGCAGGGCTCGCAGCACGCGCAAGGTCCGCAGGGCGGGCAACAGCAACGCCACCAGGGTCAGCAGATTGCGTTGCAGGTAGACCCGCTTCTGCGGGGCCAGGCCGAAGCGCAACAGGAAGTCGACCACGAAAATCACCCAGATGACCCGCCCGGCCAGCGTCAGCAACGTGGTGCCGCCGCGTACCAGCTCGACGATCAACAGCGCCAGCCAGACGAAGCCGAGCACCACCATCGGCGTTTCCAGCCACGCCTCGACCTGGCGCAGCAGACGCCAACGCTGGTTGTCGATGGCCTGCCGGGTGCTAGCGCGGGGCATCGGCTACCCCACCGGCGCGTGCTGCGGGCAAGGCATCAGCGATGCCGATCATGGGTTATCGGTGGTGGTGTCCGGCGTCAGGCCCGGTGTGCTGCCGGGTGTGCCCGGATTGCTCGGCCGCGGTGCCGGTGCGGGGGTGTTCGGCGCGCCGGGAGCGTTGATCGGAGGAACCGGCTCGATGTCACCGCCGACCCCGTTGGCGTTCGGATCGAGGGGCTGGGAGTCGAGCAACTCGTCCTCCACCTCCTCGCCCAGACGCTCGGCCGCCTGATCGCCACGCTCGCGCTCCAGTTCCATTTGCGCACCGCTCAGTTCGCGCTCCTGCTCCAGGGTCATCACGCCCTCTACGTCCCTGTCCACCGCCCAGGTGGAGGTCGAGCAGGCGATGGCCAGCAGCAACGAAGCAAATGGCAGGTTCTTCATGGCAAGGTCTCCTGGCTGGGTGCATTCAAGAAAATGGACCCCAATTCCCCGCCAGGGTGCAGCTCAGCCGGCCTTCCAATGAAAAACCGGCTCGCAGGGAGCCGGTTCGTTCAAGCCACAGCAGGGTTCAGAAGGCTTCGCCCTTGGCCGCCTTTTCCCGCAGCAGCGCCGGCGGCTCGAAGCGTTCGCCGTACTGCTCGGCCAGGTATTGGGCCCGCGCGACGAAATCCTGCAGCCCGTACTGGTTGATGAACTGCAGCGCACCGCCGGTCCAAGCGGCAAAGCCGATGCCGAAGATCGAACCGACGTTGGCATCGGCCACCGACTTCAACACGCCCTCCTCCAGGCAGCGCACGGTTTCCAGGGCCTGGATGAACAGCAAGCGGTCGCGCACGTCTTCCTGCGCGATCTGCGCCTCGGCGCGTTCGAAGCGAGCCTTGAGCTCCGGCCAGAGCCGCTTCTTGCCTGCTGCCGGATAGTCGTAGAAGCCGGCACCGGCAGCCTTGCCGGCGCGCTTGAAGTCGCCGAGCATTCTGTCGATCACCGCATACGCCGGGTGCGCCGGCAGGGCCTTGCCCTCGGCCTCGAGGTCCTTGATGGTCTGCTGGCGGATATGGCTGATCAGGCTCAGCGAGACCTCGTCGGAGATCGCCAGCGGGCCCACCGGCATGCCGGCCTTGCGCGCCTCTGTTTCGATCATCGCGGCGCTCACGCCTTCCCCGAGCATGGCGATGCCCTCGTTGGTGAATGTGCCGAAGACCCGCGAAGTGAAGAAACCCCGGCGGTCGTTGACCACGATCGGCGTCTTCTTGATCTGCATGACGTAGTCGAACGCGCGGGCCAGGGTGGCGTCGCTGGTCAGCTCGCCCCGGATGATTTCCACCAGCGGCATCTTGTCCACCGGGCTGAAGAAATGCAGGCCGATGAACCTGTCCTGCTTGCGCACGGCGCTGGCCAGGCCTGTGATCGGCAGCGTCGAGGTGTTGGAGGCAATCACCGCATCGCCCGACGCGGCGCGCTCGGCGGCAGCGGTGACATTGGCCTTGAGATCGCGGTCCTCGAACACCGCTTCGATGATCAGGTCGCAACCGTCGAAATCGGCATCCCTGTCGGTGGCTTGGATGCGGGCAAGGATGGCATCGCGCTTCTCCTGGCTCATGTGACCGCGGCCGACTTTCTTGTCCAGCAGCTTGGCCGAGTAGCCCTTGCCCTTTTCCGCCGCGTCCAGGGATACGTCCTTGAGCACCACGTCGATGCCGGCGACCGCCGAGACGTAGGCAATGCCCGAGCCCATCATGCCGGCGCCGATCACCCCCACCCTGCGGGTGGCATAGGGCTCATGCCCCTGCGGGCGCGAGCCGCCGGCATTGATCTCGTTGAGCTGGAACCAGAAGGTGCCGATCATGTTCTTCGCCACCTGGCCGCAGACCAGCTCGGTGAAGTAGCGGGCCTCGATCAGTTGGGCGGTGTCGAAATCGACCTGGGCGCCCTCCACCGCCGCGCAGAGAATCTTCTCCGGCGCCGGGAAACAGCCCTTGGTCTTGTCGCGCAGCACCGAGGGCGCGATGGCCAGCATCTGCGCCACGTTGGGGCTGCTCGGGGTACCGCCGGGAATCTTGTAGCCCGCCTCGTCCCACGGCTGCTTCGGCGACGGATTGGCGACGATCCAGGCGCGGGCTTTGGCCAGCAGGTCGTCGCGGTCCGATGCGATCTGATGGATCAGGCCGGCCTTGAGCGCCGCCTGCGGGCGCAGCTTCTTGCCTTCGGCAAGGTATGGCAGGGCTTTCTCGATGCCCAGCAGACGCACCATGCGCACCACCCCGCCGCCGCCCGGCAATAGGCCGAGGGTCACTTCCGGCAGGCCGAGCTGCACGCTGCCGTGGTCCAGGGCGATGCGCTGGTGGCAGGCCAGGCAGATTTCCCAGCCGCCCCCCAGGGCCGCGCCGTTGATGGCGGCGACCACCGGCTTGCCGAGGGTTTCCAGGCGGCGCAGCTGGCCCTTCAGGCCCAGCACCATGCGGTAGAAAGTCTCGGCGTCGGCCGGGGTGACCTTGATCAGTTCGTTGAGATCGCCACCGGCGAAGAAGGTCTTCTTCGCCGAGGTGAGGATCACACCGGCGATAGAGTCCTTTTCCGCTTCCAGGCGTTCGAGGGTATGGGCCATGGCCTCGCGGTAGGCCGCGTTCATGGTGTTGGCGCTCTGGCCGGGCATGTCCATGGTCAGGACGACGATATTGTCCGGGCCTTTTTCGTAGCGGATGGCGTCAGTCATGTTTCTTGTCCTTGCAGGCCTGTAGGGGCGAATTCATTCGCCTGCGAAGCTTCTTGGAGGGCGAATAAATTCGCCCCTACAACGTCAGATGCGTTCGATGATGGTGGCGATGCCCATGCCACCGCCCACGCAGAGGGTGGCCAGGCCGTAGCGCAACTGGCGCTTCTCCAACTCGTCGAGCAAGGTGCCGAGAATCATGCAGCCGGTGGCGCCGAGCGGATGGCCCATGGCGATGGAGCCGCCGTTGACGTTGACCTTGTCTTCGGCGACGCCCATGTCCTTCATGAATTTCATCACCACCGAGGCGAACGCCTCGTTGACCTCGAACAGGTCGATGTCTTCCACCGCCAGGCCGGCCTTGGCCAGCGCCTTGCGCGTGGCCGGCGCCGGGCCGGTGAGCATGATGGTCGGATCGGTGCTGGTCACCGCGGTGGCGATGATGCGCGCGCGGGGCTTCAAGCCCAGCTCGCGGCCCTTGGCTTCGGAGCCGATCAGCATCAGCGCGGCGCCGTCGACGATGCCGGAGCTGTTGCCCGGGGTGTGCACGTGCTCGATACGCTCGACATGGCTGTACTGGCGCAGGGCGGTGGCGTCGAAGCCCATCTGGCCCATCATCTCGAAGCTGGGCTTGAGCGCGCCGAGGCCTTCGAGGGTGGAGTCGCCGCGAATGAACTCGTCGCGGTCGAGCAGCACGATGCCGTTCTGGTCCTTCACCGGCACCAGGGATTTGGCGAAGGAACCATCGGCGCTGGCGCGAGCAGCCTTCTGCTGGGAGCGCAGGGCGAAGGCGTCGACATCGGCGCGACTGAAGCCTTCCAGGGTGGCGATCAGGTCGGCGCCGATGCCCTGGGGCACGAAATGGGTGTGCAGGTTGGTTTCCGGGTCCATCGCCCAGGCGCCGCCATCCGAACCCATGGGCACGCGGGACATGGATTCCACGCCGCCGACCACCACCAGGTCCTCGAAGCCGGAGCGCACCTTCATCGCGCCCATATTTACCGCCTCCAGGCCCGAGGCGCAGAAACGGTTGAGCTGCACGCCAGCGACGCTGATGTCCCAGTCCGCCGCCAGCGCGGCGGTCTTGGCGATGTCCGCACCCTGGTCGCCGACCGGCGTCACGCAGCCGAGCACCACGTCGTCCACCTGGCTGGTATCGAGGCGGTTGCGCTCTGCCAGGGCCTTGAGCAGGCCGGCGACCAGATTGACCGGCTTGACGCTGTACAGCGCGCCGTCCTTCTTGCCCTTGCCGCGGGGCGTGCGCACCGCGTCGAAAATGAATGCTTCGGTCATGACGTCCTCGCAGGAATGTGGCGGCGCCAGGCTGCCGCCCGTTCGGGTTCCCTACTCTCAACGCTAGGCAAAGCCGGCTCAATGACTTAAGCGCTCAGGCGGATTGACCTCAGCGCTCAGACGAACGGTAGTTTGAATGGACAACCTCGACGAAGCGCAGCCGATGCGTCTGGATCGGGCCCCGTCACAGCCGGTCAGAGGCGGACCGAGCGGTCCTTTCTATGGGCCGGCCAGTTGATACCAACTCTATCTAAGGCACGCCGGACGGGGCCTCTAGAGTGATAGGTGCAAGCAGTCGCCGCCGGGTTTTGCCGGGGCGGCTTTCCAGCAACGCCACAGCGTGGCGTCGCGCCCGGACGGGCCGTAAGCACGGGCAGAGAACGCCACCAACAAGAACAAAGGCAAGCAATCATGTCCAGACAACAGAAGAAAATGCAGCAGGCGAGCCTGATCGTCTTCGCCACCACGGTGATCCTGATTCTTCCCAACCTGACCCGCCTGGTCAGCTGATTCCCCGCCATTGCCGACCGGGCGACGCCGTGGCGCGATCGCCCTGCATCGACAACCCACACCGCGAAAACCCGAATGCCAGCAGGAACCGCGCCGAGAACCGGCCGGAGTCCTGCCGTGGCGCAAGTATCGCTGGCTGAGCGACTACCGGAACACTCGACTGGCGTAGTGCCCATGGAGATACACTTGGCTCCCCTTCGCCGGGCCATCTCGGCAAAGTGCGTCCGATCCAACCACACGAAAGCCATGACCACCAGGCAAGCAAGCACAATGGCAAAAACAACCGTCACCCTCTACCGACCCACCGGCCCCAGAGAATTGGCGCTGGTGAAACAAAGCGGCTACAAAAAATGGCCGCCGCGCCTTCCGGAGCACCCCATTTTCTACCCGGTCACCAACGAAGCGTAGCCAGGCAAATAGCGACCCAATGGAACATCAAGGCGAGCGGCGCGGGCTATGTCACACGTTTCGAGGTCGATAAATCCTTCATGGACGGCTATCCGATCCAACAGGTCGGTGGCGCCGATCACACGGAGTGGTGGGTGCCGGCAGAGGAGCTGGACGAATGAATGCGCACATCATCGGGCGCATCGAAGTGATCGGCGAGTATCTGGCAGATGAGTGAGCTTGCTCTGGCAGCGTTACGCAGAGGATCTATGCAACCGACATTGCCGGCCAACGCGGCTCCGGACCTTCTGCTCAGCAGGAGAGCGCAAAAGCCGTGCACGCGGAGCCTTGGATGATGAGGTACTGAATCGCCCCGGGTTTCGTGGAGGCTGTTTCGTTTAAGTCAGGCCGCCATGGCCTGACCTGCTTGTTGCCGGTGGA
>NZ_JBSKHQ010000018.1:101910-118157 GCF_057128665.1 Zestomonas ipomoeae | reverse complement strand
ATGGTAGTGTGGGGTTTCCCCATGTGAGAGTAGGTCATCGTCAAGCTTCTATCCCAAACCCCCCATCCGCCAAGCGGATGGGGGGTTTGCTTTTGCAGGCAAGAATACAGAGCGGCAACGCTGAACCCTCTTGGGACGATACCGTCCCAATCCAGTGATCTGCGGGACGCCCCGCTGTCCCGGTGCAACCGCCTGCCGCTTCGCTCGTCTAGAATAGGCGCAAATTTCAGAGCCCTGCCCATGCCTGAACCAGCCGATCCCTGCTCATTGTCTGAGCTTCCCCTGGAGGAGCTGGTGGCTTGCCATGAGTGTGACCTGCTGATCCGCAAACCGGTGCTGCAGGTGGGCCAGCGCGCCGACTGCCCTCGTTGCGGATTCGAACTGTACAGTTGCCGTCACGACGTGGCGCGCCGTAGTCTGGCGCTGGTGTTGGCAGCGTTGCTGTTGTTCGTGCCGGCCAATTTCCTGCCGATCATGCAGTTGCACCTCTATGGCCAGACCACCCAGGACACCGTGTGGAGCGGTGTGCTCGGCCTCTACCGCAGCGACATGCAGGGCATCGCCGTGCTGGTGTTTCTGTGCAGCATGGGCGTGCCGTTGCTCAAGCTGCTCTGCCAACTGGCCGTTTTGCTCAGCATTCGCTGGAAGGTGGGGCGCAGCCATGGGCTTCTGTTGTATCGGATTTATCACCACATGAGCGACTGGGGCATGCTCGAGGTTTACTTGATCGGGATCCTGGTGGCCATCGTGAAGCTCAGGGACATGGCCGACCTCAACCTGGGGCTCGGCCTGATCTGCTTCATTGGCTTGTTGCTGGCCCAATTGGCGCTGGAGGCGGTGATGTCGCCGCATCAGATATGGGAAGCCTTGTCGGGAGAGGATGCCCATGCGAGCGATTGATGCCGGGCTGCTGCTGTGCCCGGAATGCCACCAGTTGAACCGCTGGCAGCCCGAACTTGATGGCCAGGCCTGCGTACGCTGCGGCGGGCCGGTGCATGCGCGTAGACCGAACAGCCTGGCGCGTACCTGGGCGCTGTTGCTTACCGCCATGATTCTTTTCGTTCCGGCCAATGTGCTGCCGGTAATGACCGTCAATTCGCTGGGGTCTGGCAGCCCGGACACCATCATGTCCGGAGTCATTGCGCTGATACAACACGGTATGTTGCCGATTGCCGCCGTCGTATTCGTCGCTAGCATCCTGGTGCCGATCTTCAAGATGGTCGGCATCGCCCTGCTGCTCTATTCGGTGCAGCGCCATCAGCCGCTATCGGCTCGCCAGCGGGTACTGATGTATCGCTTCATCGAATGGATCGGTCGCTGGTCGATGCTGGACATCTTCGTCATCGCCATTCTGGTGACGGTGGTGGATTTCGGTAATCTCGCGACCGTCCAGGCGGGCTTCGGTATCGTAGCCTTCGCCAGCGTGGTGGTCCTGACCATGCTCGCCGCCATTACATTTGACCCTCGATTGATCTGGGATAACACGGAGTCGGACGACGACCATGACTGACCTGCCCACGGCGAAAGTACGTCCGGCTTCCAACTGGTCGGCGATCTGGGTGCTTCCGCTGATCGCACTGATGATCGGCCTCTGGCTGGCCTGGCGCGCCTACAGCCAGGCCGGGATCGATATCCAGGTGCGCTTCGAGAGCGGTGAAGGCATCGAGATCAACAAGACCGAGGTGGTCTACAAGGGCATGTCGATCGGCAAGGTCGTCGACCTGACCCTGGATGACCGCGGCGAGCGGCGGGGCGTCATCGCCACCCTGGAAATGGACAAGGAGGCCGAGTCCTACCTGCGCAGCAATACTCGCTTCTGGCTGGTCAAGCCGAACATCAGCCTGGCGGGCATCAGCGGTTTGCAGACGCTGGTGTCGGGCAATTACATCGAGGTCAGCCCGGGTGATGGCGAACCCACCTTGCGCTTCACGGCACTGGAGGAACCCCCGCCGCTGCCCGAGAGCCGCCCTGGCCTGCACCTGACCCTCAAGGCTGAACGACTCGGCTCGCTGAACCGCGACAGCCCGGTGTTCTATCGCCAGCTGCAGGTCGGCCGGGTGAAGAGCTATGGCCTGGGGGCGGACCAGCGCACGGTCGAGATCCAGATCTATATCGAGCCGGCATATGCCGATCTGGTGCGCAAGCACACGCGCTTCTGGAATGCCAGCGGCATCACCGTGGATGCAGGGCTCGGCGGCGTCAAGTTTCGCGCAGAGTCCTTGGCCAGCATCGTGGCCGGCGGCATTGCCTTCGCCACACCGGAACACCGCAAGGACAGCCCGCCCACGGACCCCAGCCTGCCTTTTCGGCTCTACGAGGACTTCGATGCAGCCCAGGCGGGTATCAAGATCCAAGTGAAGCTGAGCGACTTCGACGGGTTGCAGGCGGGGCGAACGCCGGTGATGTACAAAGGCATCCAGGTTGGCACCCTGAAGGCGCTGAAGGTCGAGCCGGACCTTTCCAGTGCTATCGCCGAGTTGACCATCGACCCGCTGGTAGAAGACTACCTGGTCGAGGGCTCGCAGTTCTGGGTGGTCAAGCCGTCGATCTCCCTGGCCGGCATCACCGGGCTGGAGGCACTGGTCAAGGGCAACTACATTGCCATGCGACCGGGTGAGCGGGGCGCGCCGGCGCGGCGCGAGTTCGAGGCGCGGCTCAAGGCGCCGCCGCTGGACGTCAGCGCGCCGGGCCTGCATCTGGTGCTGTTCAGCGATAGCCTCGGATCGCTGGATATCGGCAGCCCGATACTCTATCGCCAGGTCAAGGTCGGCTCGGTGCAGAGCTTCCAGTTTTCCAAGAATCACCAGCGCGTGATCATCGGCGCCCACATCGAACCGGCCTACGCCAACCTGGTGAACAGCTCCACCCGTTTCTGGAATGCCAGCGGCATCACGCTATCCGGCGGCCTCTCCGGCATCGAGGTGAAGAGCGAGTCGCTGCAGAGCCTGCTCGCAGGCGGCGTCGCATTCGAGACGCCGGATCCGAAGGCGCCGCTGAGCCGGCGCGTACCCAAGTTCACCCTGCACGATAGCCGCGACGAGGCGATGCAGGAGGGCACCGAGATCAGCATCCGGATCGACAGCGGCGACGGCCTGTCGCCAGGCACGGCCATCAAGTTCAAGGGCATCGAGGTGGGCAAGGTCGATCGAATCGATCTCAGCGATGATCTGCGGGACGTATTGCTCACCGCGCGTATCACCGAAGCCGCCGATCGCATCGCTCGCACCGGCTCGCAATTCTGGGTGGTACGTCCGGAGCTGGGCCTGGTGCGCACGGCTAATTTGGAAACCCTGGTCAGCGGGCAGTACATCGAGGTGCAGCCGGCCGCCAAGGGCGCGCCCCGGCAGACCGAGTTCGTGGCCTTGCCGCGGGCGCCCACGGCATCGCCCCGCGAGCAGGGGCTGGAGCTGGTTCTCAGTGCGCCGCGTCGCGGCTCGATCAAGCCCGGTGTGCCGGTAACCTATCGCGAGGTGGCGGTGGGCAAGGTGACCGGTTTCGAGCTCGGCCCCACTGCCGACCGGGTGCTGATTCGCGTGCTGATCGAGCCACGCTATGCGGTGCTGGTCCACAGCGGCAGCCGCTTCTGGAACGCCAGTGGCTTCGGCTTCGATTTCGGCCTGTTCAAGGGCGCGTCGGTGCGCACCGAGTCGGTGGAGGCACTGCTGGAAGGCGGTATTGCCTTCGCCACGCCGGAGGGCGAGCAGATGGGCGGCAAGGCGCTGCCGGGC
This sequence comes from Zestomonas ipomoeae, assembly GCF_057128665.1. NCBI lineage: Bacteria > Pseudomonadati > Pseudomonadota > Gammaproteobacteria > Pseudomonadales > Pseudomonadaceae > Zestomonas > Zestomonas ipomoeae. Next base: position 114,429 of record NZ_JBSKHQ010000018.1, on the reverse strand, counting down.
CAGACCTTTGCCCTGTTCGGCGAGCCGCAAGAAGAGTGGTTGCGTTGGGCGCCCAAGATCGCACTGGACAAGTAGAAACGCCGGTTGGACCCGGAGCGCTGCGCGGGCTTGGCCTGCACAGCGCTCTGCCGATCAGGCGGGCTCGCCGGTTGTTTCTTCTTCCTTGGCAACTCCCACGGCTGTTGCTTCACGGCGCTTGATGTATTTCCAATCCGCCTCGTCGATATAGATGCCATTCGGGCCGCTGCCGCCTTCCAGGTCGATGGCCACATGGGCGGAGACCTGCGGCTTCACCGAGGCGAGAATCGGCACGAAGCCCAGTTGCAGGCTGGTTTCGATCAGTGCCTGCTGGTTGCGTTCGTCGATGTCCGCCGCCTCGTCGAGGTAGTAGGGCAGGCGAATGCGCCCGGCCTGCTCGCGATCCATCAGGTGCAGCAACAGGTACATGTTGGTCAGCGCCTTGATGGTCATGGTGGTGCCGTTGGAGGCGGCGCCGTCGATGTCGGTGTGCACCACTGGCTGGCCATGCACCTTGGTGATCTCGAAGGCCAGCTCGAACAGGTCCTTCAGACCCAGTTGGTTGTTGTTGGCCGCCACCAGCCGCGCCAGGTATTCCTTGGCTTCCTCGTTCTTCGCATCCTGATCGGCCGACTGGCTGAGGTCGAACACCGAGAGGGTCTCGCCTTCCTCGTATTGGCCGGCGCTGTGGATGATCTGGTCGATGTGCTTGAGCGCGTCCTTGTTCGGCGCCAGCACGATGCGGAAGCTCTGCAGGTTGGATACCTGGCGCTTGTTGATCTCGCGGTTGAACAGCGCCAGTTGATGTTCCAGGTTGTCGTAGTCGCTGCGGATGTTGCGCAGGGTGCGGGCGATGTCGGTGACCGCGGCACGGCGCGCCTTGGCCAGGGTCAGGGCTTCGTCCTGGCGGTGCGCGTAGGCGTTGATCAGCAGATGCAGACGACGCTCGACATCGTCCTCGCTGTCGAACTTGGCCACGCCCTTGAGGCGCACCTGGGCATAGAGCGCGTCGATCTGCCCGTCCACGCGTTGTAGCGCCTGCCAGCTGTCCTGGTAGTCGTTGAGCAGCGGCAGCAGGTTGTCCAGGGAGTCATCCACCGGGTCGGTGAACGGCGTGCCGAACGGCAGGTCGCGCGGCAGCAGCTGGCGACGGCGCAGGGCATCGTCCAGGGTGCGTTGCTTGGCTTCCAGGTCGGCGAGCTGGCGGCCGACCAGTTGCAGCTTGGCAGACAGCTGCTGCACACGCTCGGCGAAGGCATCGCTGGCCCGCTTGAGTTCATCCTGCGCGGCTTCCAACTGCGCCAGGCGCTCGAGCTTTTCCGCCTCCTCGGCACTCAGCGTCTGGCAGCGGCGGAAGTCTTCCATGGCCTTCTGCGCATCCAGCACCGCCTGATACAGCGCCTCGGCCTGGGCCTTGCTGCTGGCGCGGTCGGCGGCCACGGCCTGCTGGGTTTTCAGTTGCTTGAGTTCGCGCTCCAGGCGGTCCTTCTGGTCGCGCAGCGCGGCGCGGTCGGCCAGTGCCTGCAGGGCCGGCGGCTCGATATGGGAGAGATCGATGGACAGTCCGGGCACCTCGAAGCGCTCGCCCTTGAAGCCGTCGAGCACCGCCTCCAGGGTCTTCACCCAGCGGTCGTCGTCACCCAGCGCAATGCCCTTGTCACCCAGCGGCAAGCTGAACAGCTGGCCGTTGAACAGGCGCATCAGGCGGTCGACATCGGCCTGGGTGAACTCTTCGCGCAGGCGCGCATAGCTGTTGTTGTCGGCGTGGTCGAGTTGCTGCTTGATCGACTTGAGGCGCTTTTCCAGGTCGCGCAGGCGCTCGTCCAGGTCCTCGCTGGAGAACTGCCGGGATTGCGCCAGGGCGCCGGCCAGCTCGTCGTGGGCATCCTTGGCGGCGAGTAGCTGCTGCTCCAGCACCTGCACATCGTCGACCAGGGCGAAGCGGTTCTTCAGCACTGCCAGTTCGCCGAGCCAGCGCTGGATCTCGCTGATTTCTCGCTCCTGGCGCATCAGCTCGGCAGTGCCGCCGCGCTGCTCCTGTTGCAGGCCGTCTTGCTCGTGCTGGTAGTGCTCGGCCTGGATAACCAGTTCCTCCTTGCGCGCCCCGGCATAGTCCTGCCAGGCGCCGAGCAGGTTGTCGAGCAGCGGCGAGAGGCGATGCAGCTTGCCGCGCAGCACTTCGCGCTGGGCCACGCCGGCGGCCAGGGCTTCGACCAGCGGGCCGGCGGCGACCAGTGCCTGGTAGTCCTGCTCCATGCGGCGAACGTCGCGGAACGCCTCTTCAGTGGCGGCGATATAGTCGACGCTGCCGGAGCGCAGGCTGTGCTCGAAAGCATCGAGGAACAGTTGCTTGAGTTTCGCCGCGGTGATCTCGCGCATATGCAGCAGGTTGATGAACAGCGCGCGGAAGGTCTTCAGGCTCTGCTCGCTGGTGGAGCGCAGCGGGATAAGCGTCAGGTCCAGCGGGATGCTGGTATGGCCGCCGACCAGCAGGCGGCGCAGCTCCTCGGGCTTGAGCTCGTAAGCCTTGATGCCCTCGCGCTCCAGGGCGTTGAAGAGTTCGCGCTGGCGCAGGCAGGTGCCGTTCTTCTGATAGTGCTCCAGGTCCAGCTCGCCGGCATAGGCGAAGAACTGGTGGCCGAAGCCGCCGCCCGGCCCGCGCCCGGCCACGCCGATCACATGCGGGCCGTGGGGCAGGGACACTTCGACGAGGATGTAGCTGGTGTCCGAGGCGAAGTAGAACTTGCGCGACTGCTCCAGGCTGTACTTGCCGAAGCTCATGTCCGACATGCGCGCCAGGATGGGAAACTGCAAGGCGTTGATCGAGGCGGACTTGCCCAGGTTGTTGGCACCGTATACGGACAGCGGGTTTTCCAGTGGGAACAGGCCGAGGCTGTAGCCGGCGGTATTGAGCAGGGCGAAGCGGCGGATGCCGTAGCGTTCTTGGCTCATGCTTCAAGCTCCTTTTCTTCGGCGATGGCGCGGGCCAGAGCGTCTTCCTCGGACTCATCCGACGCGATCACCACGATTTCGTCTTCTTCTTCGGCGACCAGCACGGGTGTGGGCAGCGGCAAGTCGCTGTGCAGCGTGGCGGCCAGATCGCGGTCCTGCTGCACGGCGAGGCAGACATCGAGGAAGCGGTGCATGGGCGGCAGGAAGCGATAGACGCCGTTGTCTTCGGCGGCGAAGCCAAGCTGGGTCAGGCGGCGCAGGATCTTTTCTTCCAGCTCTTCCTGGCTGGTGACCTCGGCTTGCAGGAACAGGTCGCGGTACTTCTCCAGCAGCGGCGGCAGCTCATCGCGGCCCAGGCTGCCGCCGTCGAGCACGGCCAGCGGGTCGCGGCCCTGGTCGGCGAGGTGCTCGACGAGAATGAAGGTGAACAGTGCCAGGCGCTGGGCGGTCTTGTTCACCTGGGCGCCCATCTGCTCCGGCACAAAGTAATAGAAACCACGGCTGTCGCAGACCAGCTCGAAACCGAGGGCCTTGAACAGCGCCCGGTATTGGTCCTGCAGGTTGGACAGTTGGGCATACAGCTCCGGATCGCGGCGGCTGACGTGGTAGCCCTTGAACAGCTCGCGAAAGATCGGTGCGAGCAGGGACAGTTCTTTCAGATCGATATTCATGCGGTCACTCGCAGGTGGTGCTCCCCTCTCCCCATGGGAGAGGGGCTGGGGGTGAGGGGCTTCGAGGTGGGCGACAGACCCTCACCCCGGCCCTCTCCCGGAGGGCAGCGCAAGGCTTAAGCATTCGGACGACCCACCAGGGCATAGGAGCTCAGGCTGACCTGATGCTCGCGGGTAAGGTAGTCGCGCCGCTCCAGGCGCTCGCGCTGGAAGCGGCTGTCGCGGGACAGGCGCGAGAACCAGTAGAGCAGTTCGTCAGTGGCGCCCTGCGGCTCCTGTTCCAGTAGCCAGAGCATCAGGTCCGGCAGTGGCAGGGCCTGTTCGCAGCGTTCGATCATTTCCCGCGCGGTGCGTGGCGCGCGCGGCGGCTCGCCCTTGCGCGTGCCGCTGGCCTTGGGGAACTGCGCCGGCTTGGGTTCGAAACGGGCCAGGGCGTAGACGTAGGCCTCCACCTGCGAGGCGCTGCCGAGGAAGGTGCTCTGCGGACGGGTAAACAACGGCATCGACGCTTGCGGTACGGCGTCCAGGCCCTTCTTGCGAATCGCCGAGAGCGCCAGCGCGGCACCACGGGTGACCGCGTTGTGCCGACGGGCCTCTTCGCGCAGTGGCAGCAGCAGCTCGCGGGCACGGCGCAGGGTCAACTGGGCGGTGGTCTGCATTTCCAGGATGCGCGCGTGGGTGCGCAGCAGCAGGTCGTCGTCGACCAGTTGACCGAGACGCTGCTGTTCGCCGAGCAGCTTGAGCAGCACCTGCTCGACGCGGCGCACGCCTTGTTCGAAGGCGCCGTCGGCGGCCACCAGTTGGATCATCGGCTCGACGTACTCGTCCCAGGTGGCGAGTACCTCGGCGTAGCGCTGGCGCAGCGGAATTTGCCGGTCGCTGGTCTTGGCCCGGTCGGCCACGCCAACCAGCGCCTGCTCGTCGTTGGCCAGCTTCTTCAGTACATCGCGCACGCGCATGTCCAGCAGGCGCAATTGCCGCGCCAGGTCGTTGCCGTCGCGCACCTCGAAGGCATCCTGGATGTAGCCGGCAAGACGCTCCAGATGACGCAGGTAGGCCTCGATCTCCAGGCACAGGCCGAGCCGGTGCTCGCGGCGCAGATAGGCGAGGAAGTCATGAATCTGCGCGTTCAGTTCGAAGCGATTAGGACTCTTGGCCACCGGCACCAGGATGTCCAGGCGAATCCATTGGTCGAGCAGCGCGGTCACGTCGACCGGCGTGCTGTCCGGTAGCTGGGCGGCGAGCTGGCCGCGCAGTTCATTGAGGCTCAGGGTGCCTTGGTCGAAGCGCTCGCACAGTGGCTCGAGCAGGCTCCAGTGTTCGGCGAGGGCGCGCAGGACGCGCTTGGGATCGATCATCGCAAGGCCGGTGCTTTCAAAAGCGGCGATTGTACTTCAGGTTCGCCGGCGCGATTGAGTATCAACTGATCGGAGGCGTCACGCAGAGCCGACTAAGCTGTAGATAAGGTGGTCTGGAGTGGGTGACCAATAGTGGCACTTTGCGCCCCGCGACGGGCGGCGAAACCCGTGATCGGCTTCGCAAAGCGACTATAACTGTCTGAATTTGCTGGCATGTTTTCTGCCTGAGCAGAGGCCAAACGTAGAACCGATAAGCCTATGTCCAACGAAGATGCATCCTATGCCGCGACTCGCTGGGACGAGCTGCAACGGCAAAACGATCTGGCCTGGGAACTGGATGCCATCACCAATCGGCGCGAAGCGATCGCTTATCTACTTCGCTTCGAGAACCGCCTGTGCGTCTATTCGGCCTATGTCGAGAAGCTCTACAGCAACTACAGCTTCGTGGTGCCGGAGGAAGACCACGGCAGCATTACCATCCTGCCCAACGAACAGGCCTGGCATGACACCTTCCACGACATTCCGCCCGAAGCGGTGGAACCCACCGGCATCTATATCGTGCCGGGCGAAGTCATGGGCTACACCGGCCTATACCTGAAGATCCCCGGCGAACATCGCCTGGCGGCTTCGAAGGAGGTACCCTTCCAGGAAGGCCTGAAGCTGCTGATCCAGCGCTACCAGGCCAAGGGCGACAGTTTCCTGCCGATCCTGACCAAGGGCGATCTGCGCGAATACGAAGACCGCATGCCTTCCTTGCATCTGCACCGCATCAACGCGCTGAAGCTCGAGGCGCATTCCAAACTGAATATCGACGGACTCAAGGGCGCGATTGCCGATCACCTGATCGGGCTCTTTCGCCAGAGCGGCAATGAAGAAGCCCACCGGTAGGTGGGCTGGGCGTCAGGGGACTTCGCGGATGATCGAGACCTCGATGACGGAGTCTTCTGGGTAATCTGATTCCAGCTTATCCAGAATTGCGCAATTCGGCTGCGGTGCTCCTAGTACCGACGTGTTTTCCAGTGCTCCGGCAAAGCGTTCACTGTCCTTGTCGGAGATGGGGATTTCATGCCCCGCAATGATCAATTTCCTAATGCTCCTCACAAACTCTATTTCTGCCGTCGAATTGCCGTTCACTGCGAGTCCAAAAGAGCAATAGTTAGGATCTAGATGGAATTTATAGCGGCCACCGGAAAATATGAGCGTTTCGTAGGGTGAAGAGGTGCTAAGTAGTGCACCGATTTGCTCTTCAGGGGACCAGCCGTAGCCCCAAAAATGAAAGCTTTTGAGGTTGCCATAATTTACGTATTCCCGTGTATGCACGCCGATTTTCAAGGCGAGATGAACGGATACTTCCTGCGAGAATGCGGCTGTTGCTCCGAGCAGTAGGGGGATAGCTGCAAACAGTTGTTTCATGTCGAAATCCTTATCAATGAGAGCGAAGGATGATGCAGGGGGAGGGGCGCGAAGCCTCGCCATCCTTCGAATGGCTGGAGACCGATCCTGGTTGTGCGGGCGTGTGGGTGTTACGTGGCCTGTGATTTTGGGTAACAGCACAAGGGTGCTGGCGGAGAGGTGTTGGGTCGACGACTCGACTATGGGTCGGCACCGATCTGGTGCGGGCTTTTTTATAGTGGCAGTCAGGGTAATGGCCTTCGGGCCTCCACCATAAGAACAAGGACTTCGCCATGCGCCCGCTCTCACGCTTCGTCCGCCCCTTGTGCGCCTTGCTTTGTGCCGGCTTTCTGTGCGGCATGGCGCAGGCTCGCATGGAAGAGCTGCAGGATGACGAGCTTTCGGAGATCACCGGGCAGGCATTCATCAACCTGACTACCGATGCCTATAACGGTATCAATTACACGCGTGTCAATTTTGGCACGACGATCGAAACGCAGCTCAACATGAAAAAGCTGCAGTTGGGGCTCTATGGTCGAAGCGGTGAGAAGGCAGGGTCGGCCGATATCAATATCAATAATTTCGCCTTAGGTACCATTGGCCCTAATGACACAGTTAACCCCTTCGTTATTGCAAATCCTTACCTGGAACTTGCTTATCAAGGAAGTAAGGTCGTAGGGATTCGACTGGGTTTCGGTGAGGCAAAGGGAATTCTTTCTGGTGATATTCAGACCTTGACCGGAAATATCCCAGTGAAAATCGAAGGCACCGCTGCGCCAATTTATGATCAGGCTAGTGGCTGGGAGAAATTTCTCTTGGGAATCGCAGGTGTTACACGAAGCACTCGCCTCCAGACGGAAGCTACGTTAGTAAACTCCGGAGGTGCGCTTGATCCCGTCCGGGGGGAGTTGGCGGGGATGCAGAATGGCCAGACGCTCGGGTGTGTTAGCGGCTGTAATCTGGGAGGCCTGACGGATGCGTTGCTGGGATTGTTTGCGTCCAGCGGGTGCCAGGTAATGTCATTGTCAACATGCTTTCCATTGAGCAATTTCGGATCTCTGCCTGTGGGTAACATGAATATTGTCGACAATGCGAACACCGCAGCCATTGAGGGCGCAGCCCGCGGCCTATTTATTTCGATGCAGACCCAAGACCTGGCGTGGCGGGATACGGACAATAATGCCTTCATTACTGCCATGGTGGGTGCCTTCATGAACTTGCCAAAGTACAAAGATGCAAATGGCAATATGGTGGCGCCCATTACCATTGACTTTGAGCAAGCTTTTAACGGCATACCTAGACAAGACACTTGTCTAGGTGCACAGACTGCTGGGTGCTGAGCATGCGTTACCTAATCGTTGTGTTATCGCTATTGAGCAGCCTGGCCCACGCCGAACTCAAGGCCCTGGACGACGAACAACTATCCGAAGTGCAGGGTGCCGGCTTTGGCTTTGTGCTTGAAGACGTGCTGTTCGACGCCACCCAGGCCACCATCACCATCAACGACATTACCAACGGCAGCGGGCAAAACGTGCCGATCTCGGTGCGCGAGTTCTACCTGGGCGCCACCGGCAGCAACAAAGGCAGCGTGCTCAACCCGGTGACCGTCGGCCGCCTGGACCACCCATTCGCGCTGAACCTGGGCAAAGGCGAGAACCTGCGCACCCTGCGTGACGATGGTGTGTGGGTGCAGACCACACCGAGCAATGTCACCGTGCTCGAGTTGACCTTTCCCGAGCGTCTCACCGGGGCAGCCGGCCAGCCTTGCATCAATGGCTATGCGGCGGCCGGCAGCAACTGCTCGACACGGGCCGCTGGCAAGGTCGATGCCGGCATTCGCTTCGACTTCCAGGTCGCTGCCGGGCGTACCGATATTCTCAACCTCGATATCGCCGAACTGGTGATGGACGGCTCATACCTGCGCCTGTGGGGCGACAGCCTGCGCAGCCAGCTGGTCGGCGAAATGCGCCTGAATCTCTATGCCAAGACCATCGAGCTGATGTCCTGCGCCGCCGGCACCACCAACTGCACCACGGCTGCCGAGCAAGCCGCACGCACCATCTATATGACCAATGCCTACGCCAACATCAGCCTTGGCTACGGCAAGACCCAGCCGCTACTGTTCGACGTCAATAGCAACGGCAATTTCATACTTGAGCTGCCCAATCCGGTGGCCGGCGGCACCACCCAGGCGGCACGCAATGCCCTGGCGGCGGACTTCTATGCCAACGCACCGCGCACCAATATCGTCATCGACAACCTCAACTTCGGCGGCACGCGCCCCGGCTACGGCCAGGCGCCCACCGGCGGCTACAACTTCGGCCGCAACGAGATTTCCGGGCTCAGCATCAACTACCTGAAGGTGACCAGCCGTGACCTGTAAGCGCCTCTGCGCCATCGGCCTGTTGGCATTGCCGTTGCTGGCCCAGGCCGAGCTCAAGCCGATCGACGATTCCGCGTTGAGCGAGCTGAACGGCCAGGGCGGGGTCTATCTGTCCGGCGAATTCAGCATCAACAAGGACGGCGGCGTGCTCTGGACAAAGCCCTCCAGCAACAACGCCACGACCTGGACAGTCAGCGAGCGCAGTTGCGCCACGCCCGGCAGCAGCACGCCGGAAAGCTGCGGCATGCGCCTGGCGATCCGCTCCGAGGCCACCGGCGGTTGGTATGTACTGGACAACATCAAGGGCGTGTTCAGCTTCGAAGGGCTGACCCTGCGCACCCGCTTCATCGACAGCGGTTTTGGCGGCGACGGCGCCGCGTTCAAGCAGGACGTGCTGGAGTTCGGCCTGCCCAACGAGGTCAAGTTCAAGAACGGCAGTTTCGCCTTCGCCGTGGCCAACCAGGGCGGCTGGCGCAACCGGGCCGGCAGCGTGGCCAATGGCGGCGACGCCAGCTACCAGCAGACCACCCTGTTTTCCGCGAAAGTCGACGGCACCGTGCGCATGCAAGGCAACGTGCTGGTCTTTCCGAAGAACTGAGGAACCGAGCCATGCGTCCATCGTTGTTGCTGCTGCCGCTGTTGTTCAGCCTGCCTGCCCAGGCCATGCAGGCGCTGGATGACGAGGACCTGTCGGCGATCAACGGTCAGGCCGGTATCAGCATCGAAACCAGCGGCGGAGGCTGGTCGGCTGCCAGCCTGGATTACAGCCAGGACGGCCGGACGCTGAGCGCGAAAAACATCAGCAACCGGCCTCAGGCGGCGGGCGGCACCTCCAGTACCACCATCGACGTGGTGGGCGATCGGCTCAATGTCGAGCACAACGCGACACCCGCGACGCTGCGGGTCGGCAGCCTGGAGATGGCCGGCAGCGCCAACAGCTTCGGCACCTTCACGGCCTTCTACACCCTCGGTGCCAGCCTCAAGCTCAAGGGCGGCGGCGCCAGCGGCGTCTCGGGCTTCAGCGTCGACGCCAGCCGGCTGTCGCTTACCGACACCACGTTCTACTACCGCGACAACGGCTTCGACCTCATCGTGCGCGGCCTGTCGCTGGATACCTACCTGAACAACGCTTACCTGGATATCGTCGGGGGCGGTAACGGCAGCGCTGTACAGCTCAGCCTTGGCGATACCCGTCTGGTCGCGGCCATCGGCAGTCTCGGGTTGGACCTCGCCCAGGGCGAGCCCGCCGGTCTCAACGTGACGCCGACCACTCCGGACACCCGCGATGCCAACCACATCCGCAGCTTCGGCAGCCTGAACATGGACCTGCGTCTGGGCGGCAGCCTGCGCATCGCCAGCGGCGGTGCCAGCGGCGAAGGCCTGCGTATCACCCCGGACATCACCATTGGCAACAGCCTGTTCCAGTACCGCGACGAAGGCGTGCTGCGCGCCGAGAACTTCGCCGGCACCCTGCGCAGCAACTCGGGGCTGACGCTGGACCTGGAGCAGGACGCCAGCGGCCCCTATGCCAAGCTGGCATTCCAGGACCTCAAGGTGAATACCACCCTCGGTGGCCTGATCATGGGCAATCCGGCCAATCAGAAGCTCGGCAGCCTGGCGTTCGATCTCAACTTTCTCGACCAGGGCGCCTGGCAGAACTGGTTGAAACTGCGCCCCGGCGGCGCGGCCAATTCGGGCACTGCCGGGCTGACCGCCGATGCCGGCTGGAACCTCGCCAACAGCTCGGTCTCGCTCACCGATAACGGCAACAGCATGTGGTTCAGCGGGCTGCGCACCCACGGCAGCGGCACCTTCACTCTCGACATCACTAAGAGCTGCGCGGCCGGGGTGAGTGCTGGTTGCTATGCCGGCAGCCAGAGCGACATGAATCGCGGCGACTACAACGGCCACTTCGATGGCCTGCGTATCGGCCTGCGCAACGTCACCGGCAGCTACAGCTTCGACGGCCTGCGGGTCGGCTCGCCCACTGCGCCGTTGCAGGGCGGTACCGAGCTGCTGGTGCTGATGGAGATTTTCCCGGCCTACGACTTCACCCTGAATGGCCAGCTCACCCTGTTGCCCGGTGGCGCCAGTGGCGATGGCGTGCGCTACAACGCCGACTTCTATGTCACCGAGGCCCGTGCGGCCGTGACCCTGGACGAGACCGGCAAGGGCCTGTGGCTGTCCGGCACCAACTACGACATGCATTTTCGCGATGGCTCGGTGGATGTCAGCAACAACGGCATCGAGCTGCGCAAGGGCACCTACTGGTCGAAGCTGGACGTTTCCGATGTGCGCTGGGGTGACCGTGCCACCGGCACCAGCCTCGGTCGGCTGGTGCTCAAGCGCTTCGAACAGGGCTCGACAATGGCCATCAGCTCCGGCGGTGCCGGCGCACTCTGCGTAGGCGGTAGTGGAGCCAATGCCGGCGCCTGCGTGGCCAGTGGCGGTCGCTGGGAGGACCGCGGCAACGAAGGGGTATCGGTCAAGTTGAAGAACGTCTTCGTGCGCGACGGCGGCATCGAAACCTCCAGCAACGGCGTGGCGACCGACGATAAGCGCAACCAGATCATCTGGGAAACCAACCGCAGCGGTGGCAATGGCACCGGCAGCCAATTGGTGGTGGACAACTTCCACACCTCAGACGGCAATCCGGGCAACCCCAGCGCTAACACCTACGGTTTCAACGCCGACCTCAATCTCGACGTGGCGCCGACCAAGGTGCGCATCAAATCCGGACCCAATGCCGGCGGCTATGTATCGCCGGACCCGCTGGGCTTTGCGGTGAACGGCCGCATCCACTTCAAGGAAGTGAATATCGACCGCGTGCAACACGTCCACCCGACCGGCGGCGCCGTGACCGCCATGTACGGCGTGAAGCTGCAAAACGCCGACATCCGCGCCAACCTGACGGCCACGCCGATCAACTGAACAGTAGTGGTCGCCTGTTCTTTCACCTCAGTGGACGGGGAGCTGCCTGCCCCTGGATACCGGCCTTCGCCGGTATGACGGGGTAGGGAGAGGCATTGTGGGGTGAGCTTGTTCCTCGCATACCGACCGGCAACTCATGGTCACCTACCTATCGACTGCCCCTCAGGCCGTCTCTCCGGCGAAGGCCGGGGCCCAGGATTTTTCAGGCCACTGCGGTATTGCCTGTTTGTGGATACCGGCCTGCGCCGGTATGACGGAGCGGGCAGGATGCCCGGTGATATGCCTGCTTGTCGGCCAGTTGCTACCCGCTTGCCTGCTTCCCACGCTCTCTCAGACCCGTCTCCCCGGCGAAGGCCGGGGCCCAGGATTTTTCAGGCCATTACGGTGTTGCCTGTTTCTGGATACCGGCCTGCGCCGTGACGGAGTGGGCAGGGTGATCCGTGAAATGCCCGCCCTGTCAGCCAGCAACTGCTCGCTTGCCCGCTTCCCACGCTCTTTCAGACCCGTCTCCCCGGCGAAGGCCGGGGCCCAGGACTCTTCAGGTCTCTACGGTGTTGCCTGTTTCTGAATACCGGCCTGCGCCGGTATGACGGAGCGGGCAGGATGCCCGGTGATATGCCTGCTTGTCGGCCAGTTGCTACCCGCTTGCCTGCTTCCCACGCTCTCTCAGACCCGTCTCCCCGGCGAAGGCCGGGGCCCAGGACTCTTCAGGCCACTGCGGTGTTGTCTGTTTCTGGATACCGGCCTGCGCCGGTATGACGGAGCGGGCAGGATGCCCGGTGATATGCCTGCTTGTCGGCCAGTTGCTACCCGC
>NZ_JBSKHQ010000018.1:0-101900 GCF_057128665.1 Zestomonas ipomoeae | reverse complement strand
ATACCGGCCTGCGCCGGTATGACGGAGCGGGCAGGATGCCCGGTGATATGCCTGCTTGTCGGCCAGTTGCTACCCGCTTGTCCGCTTCCCACGCTCTCTCAGACCCGTCTCCCCGGCGAAGGCCGGGGCCCAGGACTTTCAGGTCACTACGGTTGTGCTACGGCATGAGCGGGTGAGGGCGGTCCACGTGCAGGGCTTCGTCGCTGCGCTCCTCAACCGCAACCTGCCCCGACTCCCGTAGGTTGCGGTTGAGCGTAGCGAAGCCCAACGTGGCGGCCCAGGCGATGGGCTGGCTCGGCCCCATCGCCACCTCGAATGTCTCGCGCTTGTCCGGCTCCGTCGACCCAATCACTCGTCGCCCTTTCCGCCCGCCGCGTTTCCGGCCACAATTCCGCCATTGGGCGTTCGCCGGAGTGCGCGCGCCGTCAGCCTGAGCCATGGCGCCCATGCGCCGGAGCCTTGAGGAGTCCTGAATGAGCAACGACCGCGTCATCATCTTCGACACCACCCTGCGCGACGGCGAGCAGAGCCCAGGCGCCTCCATGACCAAGGAAGAGAAGCTGCGCATCGCCAAGGCGCTGGAGCGGCTGAAGGTGGACGTGATCGAGGCCGGCTTCGCCATCGCCAGCCCCGGTGATTTCGAGGCGGTCAAGGCCATTGCCGATAGCATCAAGGACAGCACCGTGTGCAGCCTGTCCCGCGCGGTGGATGCCGATATCGAGCGTGCCGCGGAGGCGCTGGCCGGCGCCAACTCCGGGCGTATCCACACCTTCATCGCCACCAGCCCGATCCACATGCAGTACAAGCTGCGCATGCAGCCGGATCAGGTGATTGAGCAGGCCGTGCGCGCGGTGAAGAAGGCCCGCAGCCTGTGTGCCGACGTGGAGTTCTCCTGCGAAGACGCCGGCCGTTCGGAAATCGACTTCCTCTGCCGCATCATCGAGGCGGCCATCGATGCCGGCGCGCGCACCATCAACATCCCCGATACCGTCGGCTACGCCATCCCGCACCAGTTCGCCGAAACCATCCGTCAGTTGCTCGAACGCATTCCAAATGCCGACAAGGCGGTGTTCTCCGTGCACTGCCATAACGACCTCGGTCTGGCCGTGGCCAACTCCCTGGCCGCCGTTGCCGCCGGTGCGCGCCAGGTCGAGTGCACCATCAACGGCCTCGGCGAGCGGGCCGGCAACGCCGCGCTGGAAGAAATCGTCATGGCCATCAAGACCCGCCAGGACCTGCTCGGCGTTCACACCAACATCGATACGCCGCACATCCTCACCGCCTCGCGGCTGGTTTCCGGCATCACCGGTTTCCCGGTGCAGCCGAACAAGGCCATCGTCGGTGCCAACGCCTTCGCCCACGAGTCGGGCATCCACCAGGACGGCGTGCTCAAGCACCGCGAGACCTACGAGATCATGTCGGCGCAGTCGGTCGGCTGGCACACCAACAAGCTGTCGCTGGGCAAGCTGTCCGGGCGCAACGCCTTCCGCACTCGCCTGGAAGAGCTGGGCATCCAGCTGGCGGGCGAGGCCGAGCTGAACGCCGCCTTCGCCCGCTTCAAGGAACTGGCGGACAAGAAGCACGAGATCTTCGACGAAGACCTGCAGGCGTTGGTCTCCGATACCCTCGCCGAGGACGTGCCCGAGCACTTCGGCCTGGTCTGCCTGGAAGTGGCGAGCAAGACCGGCGAAATCCCCGAGGCGAAGATCGTCCTCAACGTCGGCGGCCGCGAAGAAAGCGCCACTGCCCAGGGATCCGGCCCGGTGGATGCCACCTTCAAGGCGATCGAGTCCATCGCCCATTCCGAAGCCAACCTGCAGCTCTACTCGGTGAACGCCATCACCCGTGGCACCGATTCCCAGGGCGAAGTCACCGTGCGCCTGGAGAAGGGCGGGCGCATCGTCAACGGCAACGGCGCCGACACCGACATCCTGGTGGCGTCGGCCAAGGCCTACATCAATGCCCTGAACCTCATGCAGGCCGGGCAGAAGGCGCATCCGCAGGTGGCTGACGTTTGATCGAAGAAGCCCGTCGCCGCGCCTACCTGGGCGCCATGCAGGTGGTCAGCTGGCTGCCGCGCGTGGCGTTGCCGTTCGCTGCGCCTTCGCGCCCGGAACTGCTGGCACCGCCCGAACCGGAGGTCGAAACCCCGGCTGCCGCCCCCGTCGCCGCGCCGGTTGCGCCGGCGGAGCGGCCCGCCGAGCCACGGCCGAAGGTCGAGGTGCCGCGCCCCGTCGTGGCTGCCCGTGGCGAAGCCAAGGCCGCCGAGCCGGCCGACACACCTGCGCCGGCCGCCGACGCCAAGCCGGTCGCCGCGCCACCGCGCTTCGCCCTGCAACTGCTGCGTGCCGGCGCCTGCACCCTGCTGGTCGAGCTGCCCACCGGGGAAGCCTTCCAGAGTCGCGATCCCTCCTACCTGCTGCTCAAGGACCTGCTGCGCGCCGCTGGCCTGCCGGATAGTCCGCGGCTGGTCGGCGAGCCCGTGCGCTGGCCGTTGCTCGCCCGAGGCAGCCTCGACCAAGGTCCGCAGGCGGCCATGGAGTACGTACAGAGCTTCGTCGCCGCCCGTCTGGAAGAAGAGGGCGGTTGCGCCTGCCTGTGGCTGGTCGGCCTGCCGGCCATTCGCTTTGCCGGCGAGGCGGACGCCGACGCCTTCAACCGCGAGTTGCAGATCGACGGCCTGGGCAATGCCTGGGCCGTGCCGGGGCTCGAACTGCTGATGGACGAGCCGGCGCGCAAGGCCGATCTGTGGCGCGCCATGCGCCGCGTCATGCTGCGCTGGACCCCTCCTGCCGACTAACCGCTACCCGACGTATCCCTGGAACTGCGCAACGAATGACCGATGCCGTATCGTTCCGCCCGATGACCGAGGCGGACCTGGAAACCGTGCTGAAGATCGAATATGCCGCCTTCAGCCACCCCTGGACCCGTGGCATCTTTCTCGACGCCCTCAAATCCTACGACTGCTGGCTGATGTTCGAGGGCAGCCAGCAGGTCGGCCATGGCGTGATCAACGTGATCCTCGATGAAGCCCACCTGCTGAACATCACCGTCAAGCCGGAGAGCCAGGGCCGCGGCCTCGGCCTGCGACTGCTGGAACACCTGATGCAGCGGGCGCGGGAAAGGAAGGCGGGGGAGTGCTTTCTCGAAGTGCGCGCCAGCAACCAGGCGGCTTATCGGTTGTATGAGCGCTACGGCTTCAACGAAGTCGGCCGCCGCCGCGACTACTACCCGGCGGTCGGCGGGCGCGAAGATGCGCTGGTGATGGCCTGCACGCTGCTGGACTGAACCGAGCGCACGGCAGATCCAGCCCGCCATCAGGGACCACGCGGGCTATACAGCTGCCCTACGCTGCACCACTGGATTGAAGAACACCCTGTAGGGGCGAATTTATTCGCCTGGCGGGGCTTTGCCAGGCGAATGAATTCACCCCTACGGGAAACGGCTACGGCTTCTTCCTCACCGTATCCACCTTGCGTTCGGTCTCCGAGCCCATGCGCGCATTCTGCTCGTCTTCCAGCTCGCCGTCTTCGCTCCAGGGCTTGCCGTCCAGAGGCTCGACGCGGCCCAGTTCGGCTTCGTCGAGGCCGCCGCCGGCGCCGATGTCCTTGCCCTTGACCACGCTCAGCGTCTTGTCCTTCGGCCTGGCGCCGCCGAGTTCGCGGGGCGAACGGGCACCGGTTTCGTCGTAGAGCGTTTCCGGGCTGAGGTCGTCGAGCGTCACGCCATCTTCATGAGCACTGGCGGTGAGCGTCTCGCCGCCGGTCATGCCGGCCTTGCGAACGCGCTCCGGTGGATAGGCCTCGCGATACTCCTCGCGTGGGCGGGTGTCTCCGGCGCGGCCCTTGCGTTCGTCCCGGTCGTCGCTGAAGTCCAGCTGTTCGACACTGCCCATGCGATCCTGAATGTCGTCGATTTCTCTCGGGGCATCGGGATTGTAGGGGTGCTTGCTCATGGAACCTCCTGGCAGGCCGTCGATTGCAACCGGCGTCGCCGATACCGCGATTGGCCTGCATGTGTGCGGTCTCAAGGTTGTGACCGGCTGCCACCGGGGAGATTCAACCGGTCCGCCGGGTGGCGCGTGACCTGATCTGCTACCTGCACAGGCGCCATTGGCCACTGTCGAGTACCAGTGCTTACCGCATAATTCCCGACCGCCGCCGTTTTTGCTCCCCAAGGATTCCCGATGCGACTGTCCCGTCTTCTGCTCGCTACCCTGTGCCTGCTGGCCGCGGCCCTGGCTCCCGCCGCCGAACGCAGCTTCACCATCCTGCACACCAACGACTGGCAGTCGCGCCTGCTCGGCTTCGGCCCGAACAACGAATACACCCCGGCCACCACCAACGACGACGGCACCGTCGGCGGCGTGGCGCGCCTGGCCACCCTGCTGGAGCAGCGCCGCGCCGCGGCTGGCGAGCAACCGGTGCTGCTGCTCGATGGCGGCGATTTCACCATGGGCACGCTGTTCCACACCGTCACCCGCGAGATCGGCGGCGAGCTGCGCTTGATGAGCGAGCTGGGCTACGACGCCGCCACCCTCGGCAACCATGAATTCGATTTCCGTCCCGCCGGCCTCGCCGCCATGATCAACGCGGCGCACAAGGCCGTAGGCCCGGCGTTGGTGCCGCTGCTCTCCAGCAACCTGCGCTTCGACCCCGAGCACACGCAGGACGACAGCCTGCAAGCCCAATGGCAGGCCGGGCGCATCCTGCCGTACAAGGTGGTGGAGAAGGGCGGCATTCGCTTCGGCCTGTTCGGCCTGCTCGGCTACGACGCCATCGAAGTCAGCCCCATGGTCAAGCCGGCGCGCTATGCCGACCCGGTGGAGACCGCCCGGGCCATGGTGGCCAAGCTGCGCGACGAAGAGCGCGTCGACGTGGTGATCCTGCTCTCGCACATGGGCGTCACCCAGCAGGCCGACGGCAGCTGGCGCGGCGAGGAAGTCGAGCTGGTGGAAAAGGTGCCGGGCATCGACATCGTCGTCGGCGGCCATAGCCATGTGGCGCTGCCGCAGCCGGTACTGGTCAACGGCCATACCCCGGTGATGCAGGCCGGCTCGGAAATCCAGTACCTGGGCGAGCTGCGCATGCGCCTGGACGAGCAGGGCAAGCCACAGATGGTCGACTACCGCCTGCACGCGCTGAACGACCAGACCGCCGGCGACCCGGTGATCACCGCCGAGGTGGAAGACTTCAAGCAGGTGGTCGACCAGCGCATGCTGGCGCCCAAGGGTTACCGCTTCGACCAGCCGTTGGCCAAGGTCGACCGCACCCTGACCCGCGAGTATGACGACCCGATCCTCGCCAACCTGATCACCGACGCCATCCGCCACGCCGCCGGCAGCGATGTCGCCTTCACCGGCAACGGCACCATTCGCGACGACATGATCCAGGGCCGCACCGGCATCCAGGCGGTGTCCGACCTGTTCCGCGTCGCCCCGCTGGGCATCGGCGAGCAGGACGACGCGCCGGGCTATCCGCTGATGAAGGCCTACGTCACTGCCCGCGAAATCAAGAACATCCTCGAAGTACTGCTGATCGCCCACCAACTGCGCGCCAGCGACAACTACTTCCCCCGCGTCTCCGGGGTGAAATTCAGCTACAACCCCTATCGCGTACCGTTCGATCGCGTCAGCCGCATCTGGCTCGGCAGCCCGGTCGAGGGCTACCGCGAACTGGACCTGAACGACACCCGGCTGTTCAGCGTCGGCGCCACCACCTACGTCGGCAGCTTCACCTGGCTGATCCCCGAGATCAGCAAGGGACTGCTCGACGTGGTGCCCAAGGATGCCCAGGGCCGTCCGCTGGCGGACATCAAGGCGGCCACCATCGACATGGACCCGGCCACTCCCGGCGTGCAGGAATACAAGGAATGGCAGGCGCTGCTCGACCACGTGCGCAGCCTGCCGGACCTCGATGGCGACGGCCTCGCCGACATCGCCACCAGTGGCGCAGCGGCCGAACAGCGCATGCTGCGCGAGCCGAGCCTGAAGCCCGCCGAGCTGTATCGCAACGCCGGCATGCTGCAGTGGGGCGCGAGCGTCGCCTTCCTCGCCCTTGCCGCCCTGTTGCTCTGGCTGCTCAGCCTGCCGGCCCGCCGCTTGCTGCGCCGCGCTCGACAACGGCTGTGACCGCTGCGCCCTGCGGCTTGTCAAACCCGGCACTGGCCACATAGGCTGCGCAACGGTTTTTCAGGGAGTACCAGGGCATGAGCGACGACGATCTGCAGCACCTCTTCGACAACAACGAGCGTTGGGCGGAGGCGATCACCCAGGAAGACCCGGAGTTCTTCGCCAAGCTGGCCCGCCAGCAGGTGCCGGAATACCTGTGGATCGGCTGTTCCGACGCCCGCGTACCGGCCAACGAGATCGTCGGCCTGTTGCCCGGCGACCTGTTCGTCCACCGCAACGTCGCCAACGTGGTGCTGCACACCGACCTCAACTGCCTCTCGGTGATCCAGTACGCGGTCGACGTGCTCAAGGTGAAGCACATCCTGGTCACCGGCCACTACGGCTGCGGCGGCGTGCGCGCCTCCATGCAGGACCAGCAGTTCGGCCTGATCGACGGCTGGCTGCGCTCAATCCGCGACCTCTACTACGACTACCGCGAGCACATCTCCCAGCTGCCCACCGAGGAAGCCCAAGTCGACCGCCTCTGCGAACTCAACGTGATCCAGCAGGTCGCCAATGTCAGCCACACCACCATCGTGCAGAACGCCTGGCATCGCGGCCAGAAGCTCTCGGTGCACGGCTGCATCTACGGCATCAAGGACGGCCGCTGGAAGAACCTCAACGTCACCGTCAGCGGCCTCGATCAACTGCCGCCGCAATACCGCCTGCGGCCCATGGACAACCGTTGAGCCCGCAATCCTCGTCCCGCGGCCTGGCGGCCGCCGGGCTGCTGCTGGCGGCGCTTTGCTGGTCCGGCAACGCCCTGGTGGCCAGGGCCTTCCACGATGACATTCCGCCAATGACCCTGGCCTTCTGGCGCTGGGTCACCGCACTCGTCCTGCTGCTGCCGTTCATCGTCGCACCGCTGTGGCGCCATCGCGGCGCGCTGCGGCATGCCGGTTGGCGCCTGCTGGTGGTCGCCAGCCTCGGCATCGCCGGCTACAACTCGCTGCTCTACAACGCTGCGCAGACCACCGAAGCGGTCAACATCACCCTGCTCAACACCTGCCTGCCGCTGATGATCTTTCTCGGCTCCGGCCTGCTGCTCAAGGAATGGCCGGCGCGCCACGCCTGGTGGGGCATGCTCCTCGCGGCCGTCGGCCTGCTGGTGCTGATCGCCCAGGGCCGTTGGGCCAGCCTGGCGGCGCTGTCGTTCAAGCAGGGCGACCTGATCATGCTGCTGGCGGTGGCCGACTGGGCGCTGTATTCCATCCTGCTGCGACGCTGGTCCGCCTACCTCAGCCCGATCCCGCCGCTGGCGCTGCTCGGCCTGCTGATCGCCATCGGCGTGCCGCTGCTGCTGCCGTTCTACCTGTGGGACCTCGCCCAGGGCAGGACCTTCGCCCTGACCGCTGCCAATCTCGGCGCCATCGGCTACACCGCGGTGTTCGCCTCGCTGGTCGCCTACCTCGCCTGGAACCACGGCGTGCGCGTGCTCGGCGCCAACAAGGCGGCGCTTTCCAACTACCTGATGCCGGTATTCACCGCGCTGCTGGGCTACCTGATGCTCGGCGAGCACCTGCAGAACTATCACTGGCTGGGCGGCGCCCTGATCTTCGCCGGCCTGCTCATCGCCACCCGCCCACGCCTGCGCTGAAGCCACCCAAAACCCGCTCCTACGCCGCCCCCGTTGGGCTCAGTTCACCCGCCCGCAGCCTCGCGTGTAGGTTGCGGTTGAGGAGCACAGCGACGAAGCCCAACGTGGCTCACCGCCAGGGCCAATCGACGCCGCCGGGTCGCTGCGCGCCCTTGTTGGGCTTCGCTTCGCTCAACGTAACGGAGCGAAGGCAGGCACAGGCTTCACATCTTTCCGGGCCGTCGTCGCCTATTGCTTCTATCCTTTTGGCTGCAGCGCATAGCCAAGGAGTGTCTGCGATGCGGTCCCATATCCGTCGTTTCCCTCTGCATGTCCACATCAGCGTGTTCTTCACCTTGCTGCTGCTGCTCACCGGGGCGGCGCTGGGCTGGTTCAACTATCGGCAGACCACCGAAATCATCTTCTCCAGCAGCGACAAACTGTTCGATCGCGTCCAATACGCGGTGCGCGAAGACCTGCGCTACACCTACGAGCCGATTCGCCACCTGCTCAGCCTGCTGGCCCTGGAGGAGGGCACCCAGGCCGATGACCTTGACGACCGCCTGGCGCTGCTGCCGGCCTTCGCCCAGGCCCTGCGTGACAACCCCAAGCTCGCCTCGCTCTACCTGGGCTATGCCGACGGCGACTTCTTCATGGTTCGCCCGCTGCGCACCCAGGCCTTGCAGGCGCGCTTCGACGCCCCGTCCGGCGCGGTGTTCCAGGTCTGGTCCATCGACCGCAACGGCAGCGGTATCGACGCCGACTACCTGTTCTTCGACGGCTCGCTCAACCTCATCAGCCGCCGCCAGCGCCTCAAGGAAGCCTACGACCCGCGCGAACGCCCCTGGTACCAACAGGCCCGCGTCGACGGCGGGCAGATCACCACCGAGCCCTACGTCTTCTTCTCCACTGAAGACGTCGGCACCACCCTGGCCCGGCGCACCGGGCTGACCACCGTGATCGCCGCCGACCTGACCCTCGACGAACTCTCCGCCACCCTGGCCGCGCACAAGGTCACGCCCTCCACCGAAGTGGTGCTGTTCGACCCGCGCGGCCTGGTCATCGCCTATCCCGACGGCGCCCAAGTTGTCACCGAGGGCGCGCGGCTGGCCCCGGCGCGCTCGCTGAGCCCGGCCCTGGCGGCGCTGCTCGACAGCAAGCCCGATGCCCGGGACCAGGACGTCATCACCCTGGCCAAGCGGCGCTGGGTCGTCGCCCGCAGCCACCTCACCGAAGGCGGCCCCCAGGGCCTGGAACTGGCCCTGCTGGTGCCGGAAGACGAACTGCTGGCCGATGCCTACCGCATCCGCTGGCAGGGCGCCCTGGTCACCCTCACCGCGCTGCTGCTGTGCCTGCCCCTCGGCTGGTTCAGCTCGCGCATGGTCGCCGGCCCCCTGGGCGTGCTGGTGCGCGAGGCCGAAGCCATTCGCAGCTTCGACTTCACCCACCCCGCCAGCGGCCGCTCCATGGTGCTGGAGGTCGACCAACTGGCCGTGGCCATGGCGCACATGAAGGAAACCATCTCCAGCTTCTTCGAAATCACCAACAGCCTCTCCGCCGAAACCCGCTTCGACGTGCTGCTCAGGCGCGTCCTGCAAGAAACCGTCGATATCGGCGAAGCCGACGGCGGCCTGCTCTACCTGCGCGACGCCGACAGCGGCCGCCTGGAGCCCCACGGCCTGTTCCTCGGCGGCCAACAGCACTCCCTCGACGCCCACGGCATCCCCGCCTTCGCCCGCGACGACAGCGCCATGCCGCGCTGGCTGCAACAGCCCGCCAGCGGCGAACAGACCGCCGTGGTCTCCCTCGGCTTCGACAAGGCCGACATGCTCAAGAGCCTGCTGCGCACCCTCGACAGCCCGCGCGTGCACCTCGTCAGCACCGGCCTGCACAACCGCCAGGGCGAAACCCTCGGCGTGCTGGTGCTGCTGCACCGCGACACCGGCAGCGACGCCGAACTGGCCATGCTGCGTCCCGAACGCATCGCCTTCATCGAAGCCGTATCCGGCGTCGCCGCCCTCTGCATTGAAAGCCAGCGCCTGCTGGACAAACAGAAACAACTGCTCGACGCCTTCATCCAGCTGCTAGCCGGCGCCATCGACGCCAAGAGCCCCTACACCGGCGGCCACTGCCAACGCGTGCCGGAACTCACCCTGATGCTCGCCCGCGCCGCCGAAGCCAGCGACGACCCGGCCCTGCGCGACTTCCGCCCGAGCGAAGAAGACTGGGAAGCCATCCACATCGCCGCCTGGCTGCACGACAGCGGCAAAGTCACCACCCCCGAATACGTCGTCGACAAAGCCACCAAGCTGGAAACCCTCTACGACCGCATCCACGAAATCCGCACCCGCTTCGAAGTGCTCAAGCGCGACGCCTGGATCGACTACTGGAAATCCATGGCCCACGGCGGCGACCCCGACGTCCTGGTAACCCGCCGCAATGCCCTGCTCGCCGCACTGGACGAAGAATTCGCCTTCATCGCCCACTGCAACCAGGGCGGTGAAACCATGGCCGACGCCGACCTCGAACGCCTCCAGCAGATCGCCAAACGCACCTGGTCCCGCACCCTCGACGACCGCCTCGGCATCTCCTGGGAAGAAGCCCAACGCAAAGCCAATACCCCCGCACCCAGCCTGCCGGTGCAGGAACCGCTACTGGCCGACCGAGTCGACCACCTCATCGAACGCCCGGAACTCGAACTCATCCCCGCCGACAACGCTTGGGGCTTCAAGCTGGAAACCCCGACCCACAAATACAACCGCGGCGAACTGCACAACCTCAGCGTGCGCCGCGGCACCCTCACGGCGGAAGAGCGCTACGTCATCAACCACCACATCGTGCAAACCATCATCATGCTCGAACGCCTGCCATTCCCCGCCCACCTCAAACAGGTGCCGGAAATCGCCGGCGGCCACCACGAAAAAATGAACGGCACCGGCTACCCCCGCCGCCTCACCAAGGCAGAAATGAGCCTGCCCGCCCGCATGATGGCCATCGCCGACATCTTCGAAGCCCTCACCGCCGTCGACCGCCCCTACAAGAAGGGCAAAACCCTCTCCGAAGCCCTCGCCATCATGGCCACCATGTGTCGCGAGCACCACATCGACCCCGACCTGTTTCGGTTATTCGTACGCTCGGGTGTGTACCGCGACTACGCGAAGCGGTTTATGCAGGAGGGGCAGATTGATGAGGTGGATGAGGAGGGAGTGTTGGTGGGGGCGGGGGCAGACGGGTGACTGGAAAAGGGCTGGCCTGGATGGATCAGTGATGCTTTTAAGAGTGCTTTTTTGAGTGCTACTCTAGGCGCGCTAACCCCGTGTTCGCACAAACGACATTAAAGAAAGACCTTAATCAGGACAGCTCGGCCCAGTGAGAGAACCCAGATTAGCTCAGCGAAGCTTGACGGTTCGGCCCGTAGAAATGAGCTCAGGCACGATAGAAGCGCGGATAGCAGAGAACAGGTGGATAGAGCGATGACTTACACAGTACTGGCTAACGTTGCGGCGTCAGTGACAGAACTAAAAAAAGACCCAATGGGCACCATCCGAGAAGGTGGCGGTGAAACGGTCGTGATCCTCAATCGTAACGAGCCAGCATTCTATGCCGTGCCACCCGCACGCTACGAAGCAATGCTCGAGCTGATCGACGATCTGCAACTCGCTGAAATCGTACGTTCTAGAGCTGGTGAACCTACTGTACGAGTAGATATCGATGACCTCATCGCGCAAGCCGGCGGAGCCGACTAAGTACGCCCTGGAGTTTAACGCCCAGGCGCTCAAGGAATGGGGCAAGCTGGGCAGCACCATCCAGCTACAGTTCGCCAAAAAGCTCAAGGAACGCCTCGAAAACCCCAGAGTCGAGGCCGACAAACTGAGGGATATGCCCAACTGCTACAAGATCAAGCTACGCACCGTCGGCTATCGTCTGGTCTACGAAGTGATCGACAGCCGCCTGGTTGTCACCGTGATTGCGGTAGGTAAGCGGGAGCGGGGCAAGGTGTGTGGCAGTGCGGCAGGTCGTCTTTAGGCAGGATGACGAGGGGCTGATTGATTCCTCCCCATGCCCGAACGCCTGCCATTCCCCGCCCACCTCAAGCAGGTGCCGGAAATCGCCGGCGGCCACCACGGAAAAAAGAACGGCACCGGTTACCCCCGCCGCCTCACCAAGGCAGAAATGAGCCTGCCCGCCCGCATGATGGCCATCGCCGACATCTTCGAAGCCCTCACCGCCGTCGACCGCCCCTACAAAAAAGGCAAAACCCTCTCCGAAGCCCTCGGCATCATGGCCACCATGTGCCGCGAGCATCACATTGACCCAGACCTTTTTCGGCTATTCGTGCGCTCGGGTGTGTACCGCGACTATGCGCAGCGGTTTATGCAAGAGGGGCAGATTGATGAGGTGGATGAGGAGGGGGTGTTGGGGAGAGCGGGGACTGCGGTGTGATTAATAAGGACAGCGCAGCCCACTCTATGGACCTATCCGGTTCAGCGGGGCATTACACAGGCTTACCGTCTCCTCCGACCTCACTGCGGCAGAGCTTTTTTAGAAAAGAGCTGGCGATGTAGTCATCTTTCCTATTTACGTGAAGCCAGTCACAAGCTAGCTTTCATGTGGTTGCCAAGAGCTGTGGCGAAGAAACTGTGGGGGATCAGGGATGTATCCTAAATCTAGCTCAAATAGTTTAAGTAGTGTGAGCTTATTGATTAGTTCGCACGCTGTGCCCCTGCCGGCCTTTTTCAGCTTCAAATTCTTAAAGAATTCTCTGCCTTCACGAGTGAGGTGTGGGTAATTTCTATTGTCTGGAGGTTTTATGAAAGCACTTGCTCTTTTGCATCCTGATGAAACTTCTTTATTGCATGTTGTAAATGAGGTGCTGCAGGAAAGGAATGTGGCACTGCGGGAGATCGTTTTCCAAGAGCCGTTTGAGGGCGACTGTGCTCAGCATGAAGAGATTTTGTCTTCTGTGAAAGAAGCGGATGCGGTTGCTTATTTTGCTTCTAGGGAGAATAGACAAAATATGTGTCTTGATATGGCTCTGCGTGAGGCTGCCAGGCTAAATGTAAGAGTTATTTGCATTGCGCTCAAGGGAGGGGATATAGGAGCTGAATTTGAACAGTTTGGCGACTGCCTTATCCCTTCTGTTGCAGATTTACCCGATGCGATTTGTGGCGAGATCAAGGAGTGGCAAGATGCTGATGGAATTTTGCGAGAGGATCGGCCGTTTAAGCGATATAAATGTGGGGTTAAGCAATGAAGTTGTATTCATACATTGTGGCTAGGGACTATGGTTTTGCTCCAAACCCGTTTCATGGTGTATGCACTTTAGCGTGCTGTAAGTCACGTATAAGAAAATCTGCGAAGAGTGGAGATTATATCGTTGGGCTAACGCCGAGGGAGTCCGGCAATAAAATATGTTATGTAATGGAGGTTTCATCAAAAATGTCATTTGATGAGTACTGGAAGCATCCCGATTATCAAATGAAGAAGCCGGTTTTTAATCGCTCATATAAGTACGCGGTGGGGGATAATATATATTATAGAAAGGATGATGGTTCTTGGCATCAAGAGAACTCTCATCATACGCATGAGGACGGTGCTCCTATCCAAGCTAACATAGATAGTGATACGGGTTGGACGGATCAAATCTTAGTGAGTAATAATTTTTCATATTGGGGTGCGGGTGCTATTGATCTGCCGCCTAGGTTCAGTGCTCTCAAGGTTACTAGAGGGCACAAGAGTGATTTTTCTCAGAGGTTCGTAGAATCATTTGTTGCATGGTGTCGTGGCATGCCAAAGGGTTTTTTGTCAATTCCTGAGCGTTGGACGCACTTGGGGACATTTCGATGAGTTTAATAAGCTTTCTTTCTGACTATGAAAAGGTTATCGCTGAAACGGACAAGCTCGGTGGCGATGCTGGGCACCTAATAACCTTTGGCTTATTTGGTGAGGTGGGTAGCATTCTTTCTATTTCTAAGAAGGATAAGCGTGGTGAGGCGGCATTTGACCGTAGCTATGCTCTAATTGAAGAGTTGGGGGATGTACTTTGGTATTTTTGTCGCCTATGTCAGCGCTGTGGTGTTTCAGTTAGTGGTGTGGCTGGCAACTATACGCGGGAGAAAAATTACCAACTAGCACCTACTGGTATTAAAAATCATCCATTGGCCCTCGTTCCTGAGAGTTCGGCCGGGACGGTGCTTGAGGCTAGCAAAACTCTGGGGGGAGAGGCTGCAAAACTGCTTGCCTTGAGATTAGATGAGGTCCAGGGTTCTGACCTTTCGGGTTTCTTCAATGCATATATGGTGCTTGTTTCTGTTTCTGGGGTGAGTTTTCAGGAGGTTATTGAATTTAATATGAGGAAATCCACGGGGCGTTTTGCTCCATTAGTATTTTCAAAGCTGCCATCTTTTGACGATGGGGAGCATATTGATGAGAGGCTTCCGGGTAAATTTACAATTCAGGTAACTCAGCGCTCAAATGGGCGTACATATTTAAAAAAGAATGGAGTGTTCATTGGTGATCCGCTGACTGATAATATTGCTGTAGAAGATGGTTACCGATTTCATGACGTATTCCATATGTCCTACGCAGCAATTCTGCACTGGTCTCCAGTTTTTCGTGCGCTCCTAAAGCTGAAGCGGAAAGGCAATCCCGAAATAGATGAGTCTGAGGACGGTGGGCGAGCTATCGTTATTGAGGAGGGCATTAGTGCTTGGATTTTTTCGATTGCTAAGCAGAATAGCTATTTTGAAGGACAGACTAATTTATCCTTCGACGTTTTGAAGACGGTAAAGCAATTTGTACGTGGGTATGAAGTAGAGCAGTGCCCATATAGTTTATTTGAAAAGGCTATACTTGATGGCTATAAAGTGTTTCGGGACTTAAAAGAATATGGAGGCGGTGTTATCATTGGTGATAGAGCTAGTCGTTCTATTATTTTCGAGCATCTGGAGTCAAAGTCATGTCCCCCAAAGAGTTTATAAGGCGACTCGCAGAAGTAAAATCGGCTAACTGTTTTAATCCGTATTCGGAAAACTGCAGTGTATATGATGTTAATGCAGCGGATAGAGTGCGCCGCGCCTTGTTAGAGGGCATGCTTAATAAGGCTGTCAAACTTGAAGTTGATTCAATATGGGTTGGCCGTGATCTTGGATACCGAGGAGGGCGAAGGACAGGTCTGGCTTTGACTGATGAACTTCACGCAAATGCTTACGCCAAGCGCTGGGGGCTAGACGCCGTCAGGGTAACTGTAGGTGAGCCTTGCAAGGAGAGAACTGCGTCGGTTATATGGCATGTGCTAAATTCTGTTGAAGGGAATATTTTTTTGTGGAACGTTTTCCCATTGCACCCCCATGAAGCTGGTAATTCTTTTTCGAACAGAAGTCACAATACTCAAGAGCGGCGTGTTGGGGAGGGGATATTCTCGGAGCTTGTAAGTATGATTAAACCTAGGCGCCTTGTTGCTATCGGGAATGATGCTGTTTCATCTATAGCGCGAATTGCACCTTCAATTCCTGCTGTTAAAGTCAGGCATCCTAGTTATGGTGGTCAGACAGAGTTTATGGGTCAAATGTCTAGTTTATATGGGGTTCGAATCGGAAAGGTTCAAAAAGAATTATTCTAAATCTGGCGGGCGAGAAATGTTTTTTCTTTTCTAAGGCTGTTCCTGCTCGATTCTTGGGCGATAGTACAAGTGTATATTCCTATGCTCAATGTTAGGAAATTGCTTTGTTTCTACCATTATGGCAAACCGGCTCATGAGGAAAAGGGAATCTATTTTCTGCTCTAGCCGAGCGGCTGACGGCTCCCTTTTCAGATCGCCCACGCTCACTGTTCCGGCGCAGCCAACTGCTTGGCCGCGAACTTGACCTCCAGTTCCTTGGCCAATATCCAGCCGGCGGATTCCAGCATCACCACGGAAATGGTGGGCGCCACGATTTGGCCCAGGAAGGGCACGAACTTGGAGAGTTCCTTAGTCAGCGTCTTGATTGGCTGCTTGAGCATGCTGTTCTTGATGGCGGTAACGGCCAGGGTCTTGGCGGCTTCTTCCGTCAGGTTGCCGTTGAACACGGCGCACAGGGCCATGGTCATCGAGGTCATGGCCACCATATCCGCCGCCACGCCCAGGCCGGGCACTGGCACCGCGTTACCGGCCGCTACGGCCGCCGCATGGGTATGGATGATGGCGTGGCACTTCTTTTCTTGTTCTTCGGTCATGTCGAATGCTCGCGACTATTGACTGGGCAGGCTGCGCAGGGCGGCGATGCGTTGCCCGATATGGCTGAGCTTGGCAGCTCAGCGCTCTATGTTTCATGCTCCGGGCTGATCTGGCCTTTCTCCGGCATCACTTCGCCAGTCATAAGCCACCAACGGTATTGAGGAAAGGTGCGGCCGAGAATCTCGATTTCATCGGCGCCGATCCGCGCCTTGCCGCGCTTGATGTTCTGCCAACGAACATAGTCGGTGCTACCTGCCTCAGCCAGGGTTTTGATGCTGGCCATCTCCAGCAATCTAAGCCCTCTATCGGTAATCCCTTCGCTCATTTAAAAAAGCCATAAATGTTCTATGTACATCCATAGCCTAATGCGTACTATGTACATGCTTGCTTTGTACATGGACGCCGGCTTGGCGCGCGTAACGGCTGATTATAGGGACTTTGCATGGAACAGTCTGGAGTAGTGGGGTTCACCGTAGAGGGCTGCGCAGAGCGCATCATCAATATCCGCGACACACCGCTCTGCTCGCAGGCGGTGCTGGCGGAAATGCTCGGCATCGAAGACATCACCCCGGACGTAGTGCGCGGCTGGGTGGAAACGGCCACGCTGCCCAGCGTAAAGGTCGGCCGCCGCCGGCTGATCAACCTGCAACGCATCCGCCACGACCTGGACCAGGGCAAGACGGTCTTCAGCGCGGGGGACTACGCCAATGAGTAGCGCAGCCCAAAACCCCCGCCCCAGCCTGCGCCTGCTCTACCTGCTGCATGGCTCCGGCCAGCCCCGCGCCCAACCCGTGCACACCCAACACCCACCCATCCCCCGCGCCCCACTAAAAGGCCATTGGCCCCCGGTGCTTCCCGAAGGGCTTCTGCTGAGCGGTGGTGTCACAGACAAGGCAGGGGCGGAGGAGGGCAGGGGCGACTAAAGACAGGCATCAAGTAGTCGGGACAGCGACCACCAGGGTGGATGAAAACGTCATCCACCCTACGCGGTCTGGCTGACCGAGACAGGTCTCAGGCGCGTAGGGTGGACAACGCGAAGCTTGTCCACCACTTGATCACGCCAAAAATCTGCAGCGGAAAAGGTTCACGCTCCGGCAGGGAGAACGATCAGTCGCCAGCATTACGATGTGGCCATCGTCGATTTATTGACCTGTAGAGCGAGAATACGATCAATAAAATAGAAAACGCGATTAGCAACTTACTTCGTGTAAAGGTCGTAAGGGAGTAATACGGTATCCACAGCTATATCTACTGGCAGCGAGAAGACCGTAGTGACAGGGCAAACAATCGAAAGCCAGCAAAATACGCTCGAGTAGTCGTAGCCCGAGTACAAATCGTGGGTTAGCAGTTTTACATCCGCCTTGCTCCCAAGGTAAGTGCGCTCCGACAATAACCCATAGGGCGTGGAATCAGGCAGGCGTGCAATCACGGTACCGCAGCCTGAAAGCAATAGAACCAACAGAAAAATAGGAAATATCCTTATATTCACGTTTCCCTTACCTCGAAAAACAGGCCAAGTCTATGACGCAGCCTGAGATTTGATATTGATCATGACGAATTGTGAGAACCTGATTTAGGTCAAGACTTTCTCATAGGTCTCCTTGAACCAGTCAATGGTGTCCTTTATTTTCTCCACCTCATGGCCTTCTAGTTCATCAATTCTCTTGTTGATAGCCTTTACCGTAGTCCGTAGCTTTTCATCTTCCTCAAGTAGCGCGCTATCCTCGGTTACGCAGCTAATCATCGAGCGAAGCATGATTAGATTCACCTCGCCAAGGCGAGAATTTATCATTTCTAACCCGGCAGGTTGATTTATTGAATAAAATATATCGAACGCAGTGGCTTGGTAATATGGCTCTTCGTCTGGCCTCTGCGATATTTCAAGCGCAAGTCTCTCTGCCAGTTCTCGGTGTGCATATTTCAAATCTATGAGTGCATCCGCAGACTCATCATGGTTTTCAGGCTGAATGGCTCTGCGCCAAAGGGCTTTGATTTCACCATCATCAATGGCTTCGCTATAGTTCTCAAGAGTCAAGTTGCGCTCCCAGTGTACCAATCTTCACCCTGCTCTGGAGTCCAGTTCAGGATATAGGCTGTCTTTATTCGTAAATAATTGGAAGCGAGGCGCGGAAATGCTCTAAGGTCTGGAGAATCTCTGCTTTATTATCGGGGGCTGGGTTCTATTTTATAGGGGAATGCTATTTCATCCACGTGGTCGTTCCAAAAACTTGTCTCGTTCAAATGCAATATGGTTTCGTTGTTGGACTTGCTGAGCAGAGCGGTTTCATTGTTTAGGAAAAGCTTAGCATTCTGGCAGTTTTCTATCAGGGCGGCGGTTAGAGTGAGCATTGCCTGAATGCTCTCCTCATATCTGTCGAGATCAATCGTGGCTATCACTTTAGAAAGCGGTTTGAAAGGTAACTCCTCCCGAATGAAGGAGTCCTCTGGCATCTCATGCGCTATTACTATGGAGAGCAAGCCTTGGAATGCAGTTCCTCGTACCATGGCTTCGCACTTTGACATTTCTGCGAAGCAGCATGAGCGAATCTTGCTCTCTGGTGATTCGTCGCTTAAGTAGAATTCATAATCTACAGACATGGGCTGTTCTTTTTGCTAAATGTCTGATGAGCTCAAGAAGTTGGTGTGTTCATTAACTCTATTGATGTCGTTGATCAAAACGTTTCTTGCTGACAGGCGTATATCTTCCGAGTCAGAGTTGGCCAGTTCTTTTATTAGGTCTACAGTGCTCATCTTTAGCCGTCCCTGATACTCAGTCCCAACCAATACACCCAGTGCCTCGATAAGCGGTGCTTCTGGCTTCTTTCTTAGCTCGCTGATTATATATTCTTCCGCTTTGTAGCCAGTGAGTCTAAATAATTTTCCGCAAGCTGAGTAATGGAGGTCGACAGCATCTTCGTCCTCCTCTGAATCTATCCTGCAATTACGGATAATGCTCAATAATCCGCAAATTACATCTAGTTGCTCACTTTTGTCTAGGCGCTTGCTGCCATAGCCAACCAGTGACTCATCTATGAAGGCAGGGCTTTTTAGAAAGTCGAAAGACCACAATCCTATGATTAGGCTACCAATCTCTGGATGGGCTTTGAACATTGTTTTAATGTCAGTGATGTCGAGATCTTTCCAGCCTGATGTGGATCTCAATTTCTTGTTGAGCGTGCCAATGGTGTTTGGAGTCGTGATGTCGATGCTTTCAGCCGTTTCGGCAAGCACGTATATGGTCATTGCTAATCAGAATCTCGCATTCAAGATCGGGTCCAAGCGCATATAAGTTCATTCTACAGTTCCAGCAGAGAGCTGTAAGTCAACTTTTGCTGCGCGCTCATCTTTAGAGAGCTGCTCCCATTTAACGTGAGTGACTGGCTTTAATTCTTTCTCGATAAATTCCGGGGGCTCGGTTGCTTCCCATGATGCGATTTCTTTTTTGCCGAAAACAGGGCAATTGGGAAGTGCTCCAATCTCATAGGCGCTGCCTGTGCTGTCAGGGTCACATGCGGTCACGCCATAAATTTTTCTAAAAATTTCAGCTAGAGAGTTAGGCGATTTTCCCGCCAGCTTTCTGTTAGCTTTTATAAGATCATATACTTCATCGTAGGTAGGGTCGTTTAAAGCGTTTAGATACGCTTCATCGGTGTCGCCATTACTACGGAGCAGAAACTCCCCGTAGAAGTGAGCGGGTATCTTCGCTACTTTGAACTCTGTCTGGCAACTTGCGCAGCGGTATTTAAATAGATGTAGCTTCATGGTTTTCCCGGCGCAACAAATGCTGGCCGCAGTATCTCATTGAACTTGCCGAGATGACGTGTTTGCTCCCCTTGCTCTTCAATCTTTTCCAATCACTTGGGTGGCCGAGGAGATAGGTTCTCCGCCGCAGTCCAGTAAATTATTTAACGAGCCCCTAGCTTCCAGTCATTACAGTCATATTAACTCCAGGCTAGCCCATTTTCCCCTGCTGAACCATTCGGGTAGGTTATCTGTGTATTGAATTAAGAAGCTCTTAAGTGTGTCTCGCGAAACCAATAGTTCTCTAGATAGCATTAACCCATCCGAAAATCTAGCTTGGAAAAAGCCATCCGAGGGCTCATCCAAGATTGTGGAAATTAAATCTTCTTGGCTCTGTTCTGGTTGTCGGTCAACTAGGCAATACCAACCCTCTTCACCTATCGATTCGTTCTCGATATAAATTTGAAAGAAGTAGGAGTCATTGACTTGCTGGAAGTGAATGCTGGGAAACAGACGATTGCCACGTTCCGTTATGGCGGCACATAGCCCTTCATCTGAGCTGGCGAGATTTTCCAGCGAGAAGAGAATGAACTCGATACCGTGTTTCAGGTTTTTTAATTCAAGCTCCACGAAGCGAGTTTCGCCAAGTTGTGGGGCGAGAATCAACGAGGTCATGGTGTTAATGCTCTATCATGCTTCTGGTGAGTTTCATGGGTTATTGGGAGGGGGTGTGTTTGCTCTGTTTTCCTGCGCATTGTAGCGCCTTTTGAAATGCTCTAAGTCCTGAACAAGTTCTGTTTTGTTCTCAGGGTCTAATAAGTTTTCAAAAGAAGAGGTATCGGTTTCTTTGACAAGCTTGATGGCTTCTTTGCTGATATCCTCTCTTAGAAAATTATGCTTTATCCCTTCTTCATATAGGGCTAGATAAATTGCTAGCTTGTCAAGAGGTTGCTCGCGAATCGCTCTTTCGTATTCTACTTGGACCCTTGAGGTTGCCTGCAGGATGTCTAACCCATCTTGCATGAACTCTTCGATATCTTCATGTATGTATGACTTGAGTTCTTTATATGTCCATTCGCTCATATCAGTCACCGGAAAATACATTAAGCTGAATGTTGGGGTATTTTTCTTTAAACTTAAATATCACGTCTGTGCAGCTGGTACAAGTCGGTCGTTCTGTAAATAGGTTTATTGTTCCGGAGGCGTTTGGATTTCCCTCCAGGCGCTTGGATACATCGTTCAAAATCTTGAATTCAGTATCCCACTGCCTGCTATAAGCTTCCGGTGTGTTTGTGCGGACATTATCCGGATCGACCTTCTGCGGTTGGAATGTCCAATCTTGCTCGTCTAGGAGTTGAACAAATCCGTCGGCACCCTGATCTGTGGGTTTGTTAATCCTACTGTGTGCTTTTAGTTCTGAAGGCAAGCCAGGTACATCTACTTCTGCCACACCAAGGTTGCCGCTTCCTTTGAATTTTTTTGGCAGATCGGCCCTGATTTCTTGGGCCCTAGATTGGAGCCGTTTTTGTATTTTTGCCCTTTCTGCTTTAGAAAGCGGCTTTTTACGTTGAGCGGCAATTTTCTCTGCTTCGATGCTTTTCGGCCTCGGCACCTCCACCGTCTGCGCCCCGGTCCCTTTGCCCTGCGCCCGCCCCTTCAGTTTGATCTTGGCATTCTTCAGCGCTCGGCTAAGGCGTTTCAGGGCGTTGCCCAGGCGCTTCAGCGAGGCGGCGTGGCGTACGGAGGAGGCCGCGCGGGCGACGAGGCCGGCGCCGCCGGTAAATACAAATAAGAGCGCGGCCAGTATCAGTTCGAAGGCTGCGCCGCCACCGAACTCGGCGATTTCTTCGACGTTCTGTGCCTTGGCATAGTCCGCGGCGAAGCTGGCGAGCATGGCTTGGCTCGGGCCGTCGTCGTAGATGAAGCAGGCGATCTCGTAGGCTTCGGCGATCTGCTCGCGGGTGATGCTGGCGGGGTCGAAGCCGAGGGCTTCCACCAGTTCCCGGTGCTGTGCCTGTGTGTAGTTGCGCAGGAAGCTGGAGTACCAGCCTTCCGGAGGGCTGACCCTGGCCTTCCAGGCGCTGGCCAGCATGTTCCAAGCGTGGTTCAGCGGGTTGACCAGATCGGACATTTCCTTAAGAGATGTGATCAGGCCCCAGGCGCCATAGAAAAAGCCTTTGCCATAGGCGTAGTACGTGTGGAAAGCATTCGCCGCCACGTTGCGGCCTTCCTGTTCCTTGCGCAGCTTCTCGGCGTCTGCACGCTCGGCGGCGAGGATTTCGTCGAGGGCCGCTTGCACCTCCTTGCGGGCGCTGGCGACGGCGGTATCGACGTCGGCATTGGCCAGCAACTGGGCCTGGTAACTGCTGAGGGGCAGGGTAAGGGTGAAGCCGCTGCGCTCGTTCAGGCCGCCCTGGTGGCAGCTACCCAGGTCTGTGGTGAGCTGGTAGGGGATGTTGGGCGGCAGCAGTTCGCCGTTGTCCCAGATAAAGCGCATGCCTACCAGGCAGTCCGGTTTGGACTGTGGGGGTGTTTCCAGTGGGCGGGGAGGTTGTTGGTCGAAGTTGCCGTTATAGGGCTTCGGCTCGGGTTCTTTCTTGATCTTCCAGTCGTTGGGTACGTAGCCACTCATTTGTCACGGTTCCGTCCGATTGCTACGCCACGCCCGGCATTGCGCCGACGCTTGGCTCGAAGCGGGAATGCTACCCGAAGAC
The DNA here is from genome assembly GCF_057128665.1 of Zestomonas ipomoeae. Classification (NCBI taxonomy): domain Bacteria; kingdom Pseudomonadati; phylum Pseudomonadota; class Gammaproteobacteria; order Pseudomonadales; family Pseudomonadaceae; genus Zestomonas; species Zestomonas ipomoeae. Next base: position 79,485 of record NZ_JBSKHQ010000018.1, on the reverse strand, counting down.
CCCTGCGCAAGAGTTTGCGCAGTGCCCAGGCAGGCTTCTGTTTTGTGAAGCGCGCGGCAAAAAGATTCTACTGCGAACCGCATGCTGCGGCTGCGTCCCGCTAGGTGTAGGGCTGTGGCGCTGGTGGGTGCGGGTACGCTTCCGGCCGTTCGTCGGCACACACCTGTCGCCGCGCACCAAGTGTTGGCGGCGGGCTCTAACAGGCGCCTTTCCCCGGGGCCTTGGCATCACGCCTGGGGCTCTGGCTGCTGTTCCGTTGCACGTGCCGATTCGTGCCACTGGCTGGAGAGCCATAATGCCCAAGCTTCTTCTGAAGCCATCGATCAAGTGGCTGCCTGCGCTGGTCGCCCTGTTCGCTGTTTGTCTCTCGCCTTCAATGTTGGCAGCATCCCTGCGGGCGAGCGCTCCGCCGTTCAGCCTGGATGCCGCGGAGGCGCTGTTCGTGCGCGACGTTGCCTACGGCCCGGATCGGCGCCACCGGCTGGATATCTTTCTCCCGCCCGATGCCTATGCACGGAAGCGCCCGACGCCGCTGGTGCTGTTCATTCACGGAGGCGGTTTTTCTGCGGGCAGCAAGGAGAAGGCCTATGTGCGTGGCAATCGCCCAGGGATCAAGCTGCTGTTGCAGCACGGGGTCGCCTATGCCTCCATCAATTACCCGCTGCTGGAGCGCAATGAGCGCCAGGGAGTGATCAAGTCGCTGCGTGCAGCGGGCCGGGCGCTCCAGTTCCTGCGGCTGAACCATGAGCAATTCAATATCGACCCTGGGCGCATCGTGCTGATGGGCACGTCGGCAGGTGGCAGTGCCGCGCTGTGGCTGGCGTTGCACGACGACATGGCAGACCCGTACAGCCCGGACCCGGTCGCGCGCCAGTCCACCCGCGTAAGTGCCGCCGTCGCCACCGAAGTGCAGGCGACGCTGGATATCGTGCGCTGGGAGGAGATATTCAAAGAGTACCGCCTCACCCTGGGGGCTCTGGCGAAGCTGACCAGGCTCTATGGCGTCGAAGCGCTAGAGCAGTTGAATGACCCGCGTATCGTCCAGTATCGCCATGAGGTCGACCTGCTGCGGCTGATGGACAAGGGCGATCCGGAAATCTGGGTGTCCAACCGCCGGATCGAGGTCACCAAGCCCACCAATGCCAGCATTCTGTATCACCATCCCTACCACGCCAGGGCCTTGCAGGAGCAGGCGATGCGCGTCGGCCTGAAAGGCCAGTTCGAGATTCCCCGGATGAATATCGTGCCGGCCGAACAAGAGGGCATGTTGGACTTCATCCTGCGTAAGGTGCGCTAGATCGGGGCCTGGCGATCGGCAGGTCTAGCGGGCCTTCTTGGCTTCAAGCCTGCTCAGCAGGCATTTCCGCGGGGTGTGGTTCGTGGTGTGCCGTTGCGGTGACGAGGCTGGGGTATGCCTTTGCCGGCATTACTGATGCAGGGCTGGAACATCCTCGCCCTGCGATGCAGGTTGGGCCTTGGCGATATCAAGATGTCCATGCGCAATCCGCACGTTGCGCCGGATCACTTGGCCAAGGCTTTTACTGTATCGCCGCTCGATCAGAACTCACCGGCAGCTAGGGCTCTGCGCCGCTTGCGGATGATAGTGCGAAGCACGATGAACAGGACCGTCAGGAAGGTAAGGGCAGAAGCAACCAACCAGCCTGTTGAGGCCATCGCCTGGAAGAACCCAGGGAGGAAAGGAGTCTTGCCAAACCTGACGAGTGCCAGGCAAATCCATGGCATGAAGATGATGTAGAACATTGGAACGTAAACGATGGTCTGTAGGACTATCGCTACTCCATAGGTCCAATCGTTCCAGTGGTGTGGTTTGGCCATGGCATCTTCCTTGATCAACTCGGTTGCTCATGCAGTTCGACGGCGCCTAGGTCAGGCGTTCGCTCTGCGCGCGGGGCTGGCATTTTCCCATAGCCAATCCATCCATCAAGTCTTCTTTGGATGCGGAATTCCTGACTACATCACAGGCTTTTAAACCGCTACCCAGAAACGACAAAGGGCTAGCTTTCGCTAACCCTTTGTTTTGTTTGGTGGCTACACCGGGACTTGAACCTGGGACATCAGCATTATGAATGCTGCGCTCTAACCGACTGAGCTATGTAGCCAAGTGGCGCGCATTATTCTCGTCTCGCGCTGGCGTGTCAACCCCATTAGCCGGATAAATCGATTCACTTTCAAGCGCTTAGGCTCGGTCGCGACGGACGGGGAGAACCGACCCTGCGGGAAGGCAGGGCCGGCCGGGGAGGGCGCTTAGACGTTGAAGCGGAAGTGCATCACGTCGCCATCCTTGACGATGTATTCCTTGCCTTCCAGGCGCCATTTGCCGGCTTCCTTGGCGCCGGCTTCGCCCTTGTACTGGATGAAGTCGTCATAAGCGATGACTTCGGCGCGGATGAAGCCTTTCTCGAAGTCGGTGTGGATCACGGCGGCGGCCTGCGGGGCGGTGGCGCCGACTTTCACGGTCCAGGCACGGACTTCCTTCACGCCGGCGGTGAAGTAGGTCTGCAGGTTGAGCAGGTCGTAGCCGGCGCGAATCACGCGGTTCAGGCCCGGCTCTTCGAGGCCCAGGGACTCGAGGAACATGTCCTTTTCTTCGCCGTCGTCCAGTTCGGCGATTTCCGCTTCGATCTTGTTGCACACCGGCACGACGATGGCGCCTTCTTCGGCGGCGATGGCTTTCACCACGTCGAGGTGCGGGTTGTTCTCGAAGCCGTCCTCGGCGACGTTGGCGATGTACATCACCGGCTTGCTGGTCAGCAGGTGGAAGCTTTTGGCCAGCTGGGTCTCATCGTCGCCGAGCTTCTTCAGCAGGGTGCGCGCCGGCTTGCCTTCGGTGAAGTGGGGGATCAGTTTTTCCAGCAGGGCCTTCTGGGCCACGGCTTCCTTGTCGCCGCCCTTGGCGTTGCGGGCGACGCGCTGCAGTTGCTTCTCGCAGCTTTCCAGGTCGGCGAAGATCAGTTCCAGCTCGATGATTTCGATATCGCGCTTGGGGTCGACGCTGTTGGAAACGTGGATGACGTTGTCGTCTTCGAAGCAGCGCACGACGTGGGCAATGGCGTCGGTCTCGCGAATATTGGCGAGGAACTTGTTGCCCAGGCCTTCACCCTTGGACGCGCCTTCCACCAGGCCGGCGATGTCGACGAACTCCATGGTGGTGGGCACCACGCGCTGCGGCTTGACGATCTCGGAGAGGGCGTCCAGTCGCGGGTCGGGCATCGGTACGATGCCGCTGTTCGGCTCGATGGTGCAGAACGGGAAGTTCTCCGCGGCGATGCCGGATTTGGTGAGGGCGTTGAACAGGGTGGACTTGCCGACGTTGGGCAGGCCGACGATGCCGCAGTTGAATCCCATGATGTTTCCCTCGCGGAGAGATGAGTAAGGTCAGGCCTTCTGGCTGTGCAGCTTCTGCATCGCCTTGGTCCAGTTGCCGTCGAGCATGTCGGGCAACACGTCGAGGGCGAAATCGATGCTGGTGTCGAGCAGTTCCTGCTCGCTGCGCGGGGCGCGGCCGAGCACGTAGCCGGAGACCAGGCTGGCATGCCCGGGATGGCCGATGCCGAGGCGCAGGCGGTGGAAGTTATTCTGGTTGCCGAGCTGGGCGATGATGTCGCGCAGCCCGTTGTGCCCGCCGTGCCCGCCGCCCTGCTTGAGCTTGGCGACGCCAGGGGGCATGTCGAGTTCGTCGTGGGCCACCAGGATGGAATCGGGTGCGATGCGGAAGAAGTTCGCCAGCGCCGCTACGGCTTGGCCGCTGCGATTCATGTAGGTGGTGGGGATCAGCAGACGAACGTCGCGGCCCTGGTGGGAGAACTTGCCCACCAGGCCGAAATACTTGCGATCCATGCTCAGGTTGACGCGCTGGTTGGCCGCCACGCGCTCAACAAAAAGGGCCCCTGCGTTGTGCCGGGTCTGGTCGTATTCCGGGCCTGGATTTCCCAGGCCAACGATCAGTTGAATGGCAGTCACGTCAGGAGCCCTTTCCAGGTGGTGCGAGTATTACTCGGCAGCGCCTTCGTCTTTCACTACGCGGGAGGCGTGGATGTTGGCCACGGCCAGGTCGTTGCCGTGGGCCAGGGCCACCAGTTCGACACCGGCCGGCACTTTCAGGTCGGACAGGTGAACGATCTGGCCCAGCTCCACTTGAGCCATGTCGACTTCGATGAATTCCGGCAGGTCTTTCGGCAGGCAGGACACTTCGACTTCGTTGATGGTGTGGGAGATCTCGCCACCGCCTTGCTTCACGCCGACTGCGGTTTCCTGGTTGAGGAAGTGCAGCGGAACGGTTGCGGTCAGCTTGTGGCCGGCAACGACGCGCATGAAGTCGGCGTGCAGGACGAAGCTCTTGGCAGGGTGGCGCTGCAGGGCTTTGATCAGAACGGTTTCAGCGGTGCCGCCGACGTTCAGGGTGATCACGTGGCTGAAGGCAGCTTCGTTTTCCAGCAGCTTGGCTAGGTCTTTGGCCAGCAGGCTGATGGATTGCGGGGCTTTCTCGCCGCCGTAGATCACGGCGGGAACCAGGCTGGCGTTACGACGCAGGCGGCGGCTCGCACCTTTCCCCAGGTCGGAACGCACTTCGGCATTCAGGGCAAACTCAGTCATTACGATTCTCCAAAATAACCAAAACGCCCGCAGCGCTTGCGACCAGCGCTCGGGCGGTTGGGCAAAAAGCCCCGCACGGGGCGGGGCACTTGTCGTCGGCGCTGTTCCTTAGCGGAACATGGCGCTGATCGATTCTTCGTTGCTGATGCGGCGGACCGCTTCAGCGACAACCGGTGCGATGTCCAGCTGGCGAATGCGCGAGCAGGCTTGTGCCGCGGCGGACAGCGGGATGGTGTTGGTCACCACCAGCTCGTCGAGCACGGATTTCTCGATGTTCTCGATGGCGCGGCCGGACAGCACCGGGTGGGTGCAATAGGCGTAGACCTTGGCGGCGCCGTGCTCTTTCAGCGCCTTGGCGGCGTGGCCGAGGGTGCCGGCGGTGTCGACCATGTCGTCGACCAGTACGCAGGTGCGGTCCTGGACGTCGCCGATGATGTGCATGACTTCGGACTGGTTGGCCTTCGGCCGGCGCTTGTCGATGATCGCCAGGTCAACACCCAGGGTCTTGGCCACGGCGCGTGCACGCACCACGCCACCGATATCCGGGGAGACGATCATCAGGTTTTCGAAGCGCTGGTCTTCGATATCGTCCACCAGTACCGGGGAGCCGTAGATGTTGTCCACGGGGATATCGAAGAAGCCCTGGATCTGGTCGGCATGCAGGTCGACGGTCAGCACGCGGTTGACGCCGACGACGGTCAGCATGTCCGCGACCACCTTGGCGCTGATCGCCACGCGGGCGGAACGCGGACGGCGATCCTGGCGGGCGTAGCCGAAGTAGGGGATGACCGCGGTGATGCGGGAAGCCGAGGAGCGGCGGAAGGCGTCGGCCATCACCACCAGTTCCATCAGGTTATCGTTGGTGGGCGCGCATGTCGGCTGAATCAGGAAGACGTCCTTGCCGCGAACGTTCTCGTTGATTTCCGCGCTGATTTCGCCATCGGAGAATTTTCCGACGGAGGCGTCACCGAGGGGGATATGCAGCTGACGTACGACACGCCGGGCCAGATCGGGGTTAGCGTTCCCCGTGAAGACCATCATCTTGGACACGCGCAGTACCTGCCGGCTGAGGGTGGACCTGATGAATTAAAAAGCTGTTCAAAAAGGTAGCCGAGGCGACAATTTTGAACAGCTTCTTGAGTATGGCAGGGGCGGCTGGATTCGAACCAACGCATGGCAGGATCAAAACCTGCTGCCTTACCGCTTGGCGACGCCCCTGTATTACGGTTGGATGCGCTCCGCATCCGCTTCTCGGGACAGGCTTTGTAGCGTTCGGTGCAACATCGATATGTTGCTTCCCTTGGCGACGAAACCTGGCAGGGTGTCCGGAAGTTGGGCCGCGACTTTATCAGCTTCGGCTTTGTTAGGGAAGGCCCCAAACACGCAACCACCGGTGCCGGTTAATCTAGCTGAAACAAATTTGTTTAGCAAGATCAAAGCGTTACGTACATCCGGGTAACGCTTCTCGACCACCGACTGACAGTCATTTCGACCGCCCCGCTCGAGAACGGAGCGCACTGTAATGGCCGGAGTATTTCGTGTCAACTCCGGGTCGTTGAAAATTTCTGCTGTGCTGACAGCCACTTGCGGAACGGCGACGAGATACCAGGGTTCTTCCGGCTCGACCGGTTGCAGCTTTTCGCCGACCCCCTCGGCGAAGGCGGCGTGGCCGCGGATGAATACCGGCACGTCGGCGCCCAGGCTCAGGCCTAGTGCCGCAAGGCGTTCGGTATCCCACTTAAGGCGCCACACGTGATTGAGGCCGAGCAGCGCGGTGGCGGCATCGGAGCTGCCGCCGCCGAGGCCGCCGCCCATCGGCAGGCGCTTTTCCAGCCAGATATCGGCGCCCTGGGCGCAGCCACTTTCTTGTTGCAATCGGCGGGCGGCGCGCACGATCAGGTTGCTGTCGTGGGGCACGCCTGGGATGTCGCAATGCAGGCGGATGTCGCCGTCGTCGCGCAGGGCGAAGCCCAATTCGTCGGCGTAATCCAGGAATTGAAACAGGGTCTGCAACTCGTGATAGCCGTCGGCACGGCGGCCAAGGATGTGCAGCATCAGGTTGATCTTGGCTGGGGCCGGCAGGGTCAGGTGAGCGTGCTGCATGTCACTGGCCCAACTGGCGCGGCAGCCATTCCTTGAGCACCAGGGTGATCTCCAGGTCGTGGCCGTGCAGTTTCAGGCGCTCGGGCAGGGTGTAGTCGTTGTGCTTGGCGTAGCGCAGGTAGTCGATCTGCCAGCCGTCCTGCTGCAACTGCGCCAGACGGCTTTCGCCGTCCAGGGTGACGCGGCTCTTGCTGCCGGGGGCGGGCAGGCCGCGTACCCACCAGAACAGGTGGGACACGGGCAGTTGCCAGCCGAGCTGCTCTTGCAGCAGGGCCTCCGGCGATTCGGCCAGGTAGCGGCCCTGGTTGGCCACTTCCAGCATGGTGTCGCCGGGGCGGCCGGTCAGGCGCGCGGCGCCGCGACCGAGCGGACCGGCCAGTCGGATGTCGTAGTAGTCCTGTCGCTGCAGCCAGAACAGCGTGGCGCTGCCGGAATCCTGCGGGGCGCGAATGCCGACCTTGCCACTGATCTGCCAGCCGTCGAGTTTGTCGAGTCGCTCCTTGTGGGCTTTCCACAGCGCCGGGTCGCCCTGGCCTTCGACGGTTTCATGGGAGATGAGGCCGGCGCAGCCGGCGAGCAGGGCGATCAGCCCAAGCAGGATGAGGTGGCGGGCGAACATGGGTCAGGGCGTCTCGGAGCCGGTCAGGCGTTGCAGGGTATCGCGCAGAATGCTGCTGTCGGGGTGGTCTTCGAAGGCCTGGCTCCAGACTTTCCGGGCTTCGCGCTGCTTGCCGCTGACCCAGAGCACCTCGCCGAGGTGGGCGGCGACCTCGTGGTCGGGGAAGTCTTCCAGCGCTTCGCGCAGCAAGCGCTCGGCCTCGTCGAGGTTGCCCAGGCGATAGTTGACCCAGCCAAGGCTATCGAGAATGGCCGGGTCGTCCGGGTTGAGCTGGTGCGCCTGCTCGACCAGTTCGCGCGCTTCGGCATAGCGAGTGGTGCGGTCGGCAAGGGTGTAGCCCAGGGCGTTGAGCGCCATGGCGTTGTCCGGTTCGCGGGCGATGATGAAGCGCAAATCCTTCTCCAGCTGGGCCAGGTCGTCGCGCTTCTCGGCCAGCATGGCGCGGGTGTAGAGCAGGTTGAGGTCGTCGGGGAACTGCTCCAGCGCCTGCTCGATTACCTGCCAGGCGCGGTCGTGCTGTTGCCGGTTGGCGAGGGCTTCGGACTCGATCAGGTATAGCTGGATGGCGTAGTCCGGTTGCGCTTCGCGGGCATTGGCCAGGCGCTCACTGGCTTCTTCGCCGCGACCGTTGGCGAACAGCAGCTCGCTCTGGCGTTGCTGCGCGGGCAGGAAGTCGTTGCTCGGGCCGACCAGGGCGTATTCCTGCAGGGCTTTCTCGGTTTCGCCCAGCTCTTCATAGGCGCGGCCGAGGTTGAGGTGGGCGGAGTCGACATGGCTGCCGCGGGCGACCATTTCGTCCAGATAGACGATGGCTTCTTCCCAGGCGCCGGCCTCCAGGCACACCAGGGCCAGGGAGAAACGCAGATCGTCGTCATCGGGGAACTGCTGGACCAGGCCGGCGAATTCGCTCTTGGCATCGTCCAGGCGGCCCTGCTCCACCAGCTGTCGGGCATAGGTCAGGCGCAGGCGCTTGTCGTCCGGATGCTTCTTGATGCCCTTTTCCAGCAGCGGCAGCGCTTCGTCGCCGCGGCCGAGGCTTTGCAGCAGGCGCGAGCGCAGCAGCAGCGGGGCGACGTCGTGGTTGCTGGCCGGCTGGTTTTCCAGCAGCGTCAGTGCTTCTTCCTGGCGGCCGTCCTGTTGCAGCAGCAGTGCCTTGCCGAACAGCAGTTGGCCATTCTCCGGGTATTTCTGCAGCAGCCGGTCGAAGCTTTGCAGCAGGCCGGAGCGGGTGTCCGGATCGGTTTCGGCGGCGGACAGGGCAAGAAAATCGAAGTGGGTATCGCCCTGGCCCTGCAGAACCTTCTCCATGTACAGCATGGATTCGTCATAGCGACCGCCGCGGGCCAGTTGCACGGCGGCGGCGCGCTGGGCGTCGAGGTTGTCCGGAGCGTTCTGCGCCCAGATCAGTGCGGCATCCAGCGCCGCCTGGTCGGCGCCGAGGTACTCGGCGATGCGGAAGGCGCGTTCGGCGACCCCGGCGTCCTGGGTGGCGTTGGCTTGCTGCACATAGTTGCCCAGGGCGATGTCGAAGCGGTTGCGCTGCCCGGCCAGCTCGGCGGTGAGCAGCGAATACAGCGTCTCGGGGCTGAACGAGCCGTAGGCCTGCGGTTCGGCCTCGTTGGCGGCGGGGGCGGTGTCCTCGACGGGCGGGGTGCCGTCGCCGGAGTGGGGCAGCATGGATTGGCAGCCACCGAGGAGAAACAGGGCGGTGGTCAGTAACGCAAAAGATTTATTCATAGGGAAAAAGGCGACTAACCTGCGGTCGGGCCATCATGACACAAGCCATCCGGCAAGCCCATGGGCCGAACTGTCGTGTTGCGGAACAGTTCTGACCACACCGGGCGGTGGTTGTTCTCGCTCTGGCGAAGTAGGACAATTGCGCGTTTTCCGTTTCGAATCAGCGACCCGGCATGGCTTTTCTGGCTCTCGGCATCAACCACAAGACCGCTTCGGTGGACGTCCGCGAGCGCGTGGCGTTCACCCCGGAGCAGGTGGTCGAGGCGCTGCGCGCGCTGTGCTCGCATACCGCGTGCCGCGAAGCGGCGATCCTGTCCACCTGCAACCGCAGCGAAATCTACCTGGAGCAGGAGCTTCCCTCGGTGGAGTCGGTGCTTGCCTGGCTGGCCGATTTCCACCAGTTGAATCTCGATGAGCTGCGCGCCTGTGCTTATGTGCATCAGGACGACCTAGCGGTGCGGCACATGATGCGTGTCGCCTCGGGGCTGGATTCGATGGTGCTTGGCGAGCCGCAGATTCTCGGGCAGATGAAATCCGCTTACGCCGTGGCGGCCGAGGCGGGCACCGTCGGGCCGCTGCTCGGACGCCTGTTCCAGGCCACCTTCAATACCGCCAAGACGGTGCGCACCGACACCGCCATCGGCGAGAACCCGGTGTCGGTGGCCTTTGCCGCGGTCAGCCTGGCCAAGCAGATCTTCAGCAAACTGCATCGTAGCCAGGCGCTGCTGATCGGCGCGGGGGAGACCATCACCCTGGTGGCCCGTCACCTGCATGAGCAGGGCGTGAAGCGCATCGTTGTCGCCAACCGCACCCTCGAGCGGGCCAGCAGCCTGGCCGAGCAGTTCGGCGCCCATGCCATCCTGCTCGCGGACATTCCGCAGGAACTGGTCAACAGCGATATCGTCATCAGCTCGACCGCCAGCCAGTTGCCGATTCTCGGCAAGGGCGCGGTGGAGCGGGCGCTGAAGTTGCGCAAGCACAAGCCGATCTTCATGGTCGATATCGCCGTGCCGCGGGATATCGAACCGGAAGTCGGCGAGCTGGACGATGTCTATCTCTATAGCGTCGACGACCTGCACGAAGTCATCGCCGAGAACCTCAAGAGCCGCCAGGGCGCCGCCCAGGCCGCCGAGGAACTGGTGGCCGCCGGTGCCGACGATTTCATGCTGCGCTTGCGCGAGCTGGCCGCGGTGGACGTGCTCAAGGCCTATCGCCAGCAGGCCGAGCGCCTGCGCGACGAGGAGCTGGGCAAGGCCCTGCGCTTGCTGAACAACGGCACCGCCGCCGAAGAGGTGCTGGCGCTGCTGGCCCGCGGTCTGACCAACAAGCTGCTGCATGCACCCAGCGTGCAACTGAAGAAACTCTCCGCCGATGGCCGCATCGATGCGCTGGCCATGGCCCAGGAACTCTTTGCCCTCGATGAGGGTGTGTCGGATAAGAACCCGCAATGAAAGCTTCGCTGCTGAAAAAGCTGGATACCCTCCAGGATCGATTCGAAGAACTCACCGCGCTGCTCGGCGACGCCGAAGTGATCACCGACCAGAGCCGTTTCCGCGCCTATTCCAAGGAATACGCCGAGGTCGAGCCGGTGATCACCGCCTATCGTGACTTTTGCAAGGTGCAGGCCGATCTCGAGGGCGCCCAGGCGCTGCTCAAGGACAGCGACCCGGACATGCGCGAGATGGCGGCCGAGGAAGCGGCTGCGGCCAAGGTGCGGCTGGTTGAGCTGGAGGATCACTTGCAGCGCATGCTGTTGCCCAAGGACCCCAACGACAGCCGCAACGTGTTCCTGGAAATCCGTGCCGGTACCGGTGGCGACGAGGCGGCGATCTTCTCCGGCGATCTGTTCCGCATGTACTCGCGCTATGCCGAGCGGCGCGGCTGGCGGGTGGAAATCCTGTCGGCCAACGAGGGTGAGCACGGCGGCTATAAAGAGGTCATCGCCCGGGTCGAGGGCGACGACGTCTACGCCAAGCTCAAGTTCGAGTCCGGCGCCCATCGCGTGCAGCGCGTGCCGGAGACCGAATCCCAGGGGCGCATCCACACCTCCGCCTGCACGGTTGCCGTGCTGCCCGAGCCAGACGAGCAGATGGCCATCGACATCAACCCGGCCGACCTGCGCGTGGATACCTACCGCTCCTCCGGCGCCGGCGGCCAGCACGTGAACACCACCGATTCCGCGATCCGTATCACCCACATCCCCACCGGCACGGTGGTGGAATGCCAGGAAGAGCGCTCGCAGCACAAGAACCGCGCCAAGGCCATGGCCTGGCTGGCGGCCAAGCTGAAGGACCAGCAGGAGGCCGCCGCGCACAAGGAAATCTCCGACACGCGCAAGCTGCTGGTGGGCTCCGGCGACCGCTCCGAGCGTATTCGTACCTATAACTTCCCCCAGGGCCGGGTCACCGATCACCGCATCAACCTGACCCTGTACTCGCTGGACGAAGTGATCGCCGGTGGTGTCGACGCGGTGATCGAGCCCTTGCTCAGCGAGTTCCAGGCCGACCAGCTGGCCGCGTTGGGCGATTGATTGCAGCGGCAAGCTCCAAGCCACAAGGCCGCTGCTGAGTGCGGGTTGTCTTGTAGCGTGAGGCGTGCCGCTTGAGGCTTAAAGGTTATGGCCACCATCGAATCCCTGCTGAACACCGCCGAGCTGCCCGATTCGCCCACTGCCCGGCTGGACGCCGAGCTGCTGCTCGCCGACGTGTTGGGCAAGCCGCGCAGCTACCTGCGCACCTGGCCGGAGCAGGCGGTACCGCCGGCGCTGGCCGAGCGTTTCGCTGCTGCCCTGCAACGGCGCCGGGCCGGCGAGCCGGTGGCCTATGTCCTCGGTCGCCAGGGGTTCTGGAGTCTGGAGCTGGACGTCGAGCCCACCACCCTGATTCCCCGTCCGGACACCGAACTGCTGGTGGAAACCGCGTTGGCGCTGGGCGCCGGCGGGCCGGCCAGGGTGCTCGACCTCGGCACGGGCACTGGCGCCATCGCCCTGGCATTGGCCTGCGAGCGGCCGGCCTGGCGGGTGACCGGCGTGGACCGGGTGGCCGAGGCGGTGGCGCTGGCCGAGCGCAATCGTGCCCGTCTCAAACTGGACAACGCCGAGTTCCGCCAGAGCCATTGGTTCACCGCGCTCGCCGGCGAGCGCTTTGCGCTGATCGTCAGCAATCCGCCCTACATCGCCGCCAGCGACCCGCATCTGGCCCAGGGCGACGTGCGCTTCGAGCCGGCCAGTGCGCTGGTGGCCGGTGCCGACGGCCTGGACGATATCCGCCTGATCGTCGCCCGGGCACCTGACTATCTTGAAGCCGCGGGCTGGCTGCTGATCGAGCACGGCTACGACCAGGCCGAGGCGGTGCGCGGGCTGTTCGATGCGCGCGGCTTTGCCGAGGTGCAGAGCCGTCGCGATCTTGGCGGGCACGAGCGCATCAGCCTGGGGCGCTGGGTATGACACTCTCTGCCCATGACCATTTCCCGGTCATGGACCACTCCTACAAGGTAGGGATCGATGCTGACTGACGAAGAGCTGCTGCGCTACAGCCGGCAGATATTGCTGAAACAGATCGACGTGGACGGCCAGTTGCGCCTCAAGCAGAGCCGCGCACTGATCGTCGGCCTCGGCGGCCTGGGCTCGCCGGTGGCGCTGTACCTGGCCGCCGCCGGCGTGGGCGAGTTGCACCTGGCGGACTTCGATGCCGTCGACCTGACCAACCTGCAGCGGCAGATCGTCCACGACACCCCAGCCATCGGCCAGGCCAAGGTGGACTCGGCCATGGCCCGGCTCGCCGCCCTCAATCCCGAGGTTCGCCTGGTGCCCCATCGCGCCGCGCTGGATGCCGACAGCCTGGCCGATGCCGTGGCAGCGGTGGACCTGGTGCTGGACTGTTCGGATAACTTCGGCACCCGTGAGGCGGTCAACGCCGCCTGCGTCGCCGCCGGCAAGCCGCTGGTGAGCGGCGCGGCGATCCGCCTCGAAGGGCAGCTTTCGGTGTTCGATCCGCGCCGCGCCGAGAGCCCCTGCTATCACTGCCTGTACGGCCACGGCAGCGAAGCCGAGCTGACCTGCAGCGAGGCCGGGGTGGTCGGCCCGCTGGTGGGCTTGGTGGGCAGCCTGCAGGCACTGGAGGCATTGAAGCTGCTGGCGCAGTTCGGCGAACCGCTGGTGGGTCGGCTGCTGCTGGTCGATGCCCTTGGCAGCCGCTTCCGCGAGCTGCGGGTCAAGCGCGACCCGGCCTGTGCCGTCTGCGGTCATGCCGATGGGCAATGACGCGCCGGTCGGCGTTTTCGATTCCGGCGTCGGCGGGTTGTCGGTGCTGCGCGAAATCCGCGCGCGCCTGCCCAGCGAATCGCTGCTCTACGTCGCCGACAGCGGTCATGTGCCCTATGGCGAAAAGAGCCCGGAGTTCATCCGCGAACGCACGCGGGTGATTGCCGAGTTCCTGCTGGACGAGGGCGCCAAGGCCCTGGTGCTGGCCTGCAATACCGCCACCGCGGCGGCGGTCGCCGACTTGCGCGAGCGCTACCCGCGGTTGCCCATCGTCGGCATGGAACCGGCGGTAAAGCCGGCGGCGGCCGCCACCCGCAGCGGCGTGGTAGGCGTGCTGGCCACCACCGGTACCCTCAAGAGCGCCAAGTTCGCGGCCTTGCTGGATCGCTTCGCCAGTGACGTGCGGGTGATTACCCAGCCCTGCCCGGGGCTGGTCGAGCTGATCGAGGCCGGCGAATTGCAGGGCGCGGCGACCCGCGAACTGCTGCGGGAACTGGTCGCACCGCTGCTCGCCGAAGGCTGCGATACGCTGATCCTCGGCTGCACCCATTACCCCTTCATCAAGCCCCTGTTGAACCAGTTGGTGCCACCATCGGTCAGTTTTATTGATACCGGAGCGGCGGTGGCGCGACACCTGGAGCGCTTGCTCGGCGAGGCTGGCTTGCTGGCGAGCGGTTCTGCACGTTCGGCGCAGTTCTGGTCCAGCGGCAATGCGCAGGGACTGCAAAAGGTCCTGCCGGTGCTCTGGGGCGAGGCCGCGGAAGTGACGGATCTGGGACGCTGAAGCCGCTTTCAGGGTGCCGGGCCGGCTTTCGCAACGATCAGAAATTTCTATACTTCACCGCAGTTCCCGGCTCTATCCCGCAACTGCCTGAAAAAGGATGTTTCCCATGAAGAAGTTCTATTCATTGGCCGCGCTTGTGGCTTTGTCCCTTGGGCATGCCGTTGCCGTCCAGGCCGCCGATGCGACCTTGGCCATCGGCCAGACCAGCGAGTCTTCCATGGTCTATCGGTTGGGCACCCAGTTCGATTTCAATTCCAGCTGGTGGCAGAGCGATACCGGGCGGCTGACCGGATACTGGGATGCGGCCTACACCTATTGGGATGGCGATGACGCCTCCAGCAACCACAGCCTGTCGTTCTCCCCGGTGTTCGTCTATGAATTCGCCGGCGAGACGGTCAAGCCCTACGTGGAGGCCGGCGTCGGCGTGGCGTTTTTCGAGAGTACCGAAGTGGAAGACCGCCAGCTCGGCTCGTCCTTCCAGTTCGAGGACCGCATCGGCGTCGGCCTGCGTTTCTCGGGGCAGGAAGTCGGCCTGCGCGCTATTCACTATTCCAACCTGGGCATCAAGCAGCCCAACGATGGAATCGAAACCTACACCCTGCATTACCGCATGTCGTTCTGAGCATTGCGAGGCGTGAAAAGCCGAGCCACAGGGCTCGGCTTTTTTATGCCAACCCGAAAAGCAGCCATGTTACCGAGCATCGGCAACGAACCTGACACTGGATTGCCAGTCCGGTTTCACGCCTGTCTCCACTGCGCACTCAGCGCTGCGACTGCTCGCGGTAGAGCCGGGCGAAGCCGTGCAGCAGCGGCAGCATGACCGCCCAGGCCGGTGCCAGACCGAGCAGCGTTTCGGCGGCGCCGTGGGGGAAGGTGAGCCCGCCCAGCCGGCTGTAGGCGAAATACATCAGCGGCCCCAGCGCCGCGCCGAGCAGGCTGGCGTGCCACCAGGGGCGGGCGCTCCAGGCCAGGCTGTGGTTGAGCGTGCTACCCAGCAGCGCCCAGGTCAGTGCCAGCCAGAGTGGCGCCAGCGTGCGCGGCGCGCCGAAATCGAACACGCCCAGTTGCAGGAGAAAGCTGTCCAGTGCGGTGCCGGCCAACAGGGTGCTGACCAGCAGCTTGCCCTCGCTGCGCCAGGAACCGATCCACAGCAGGTGCGCCAGCAGCGCCGCGCCGGCGAGCAGCAGCCAGGCGCCGCCGCCAAGCATGCAGGCTAGCCAGCCGGTGAGGAAGAGTAGGGCGTTGGCGATCGGCTTGGGCATGCAGGCGTCCGGGAAAACGAGGGTGCCGATGGTGCGCTGGCCAGGCCTCGGCCGCAAGGGCTTGACGCCCGGCTGGTCATTGGTCGCCCGCTGCACTCCTTCGCTGGCGAAAAGCCATACTCAAGGAGAGGCTGGGGAGGCAGGGGCCTGCGCGCCTATGAAAAAGCATGCGATACAGATACTGCTGTGGCTGTTGATCGGCCTGTCGACCGGGGTTGTCGCCGAGCCGATTCGCGTGTTCGGCGACGAGCGCTACTCCGGTGTGATCTACCTCGATGCGCAGGGGCGGGCACAGGGGCTGCTGCCGGACCTGTTGCGTTACTACGAGCGGGTTTCCGGGCAGCGCTTCGACATCCAGTTGTCGCCCTGGAAACTCGCCTATTCCAGCGCGCTGGCCGGTCGCGGCGGGGTGATCGGTCTGTCGAAGACCGACGAACGCCTGCCACTGTTCGACTACTCCGAACCCATCTACTACGACGACATCGCCATCGTGGTGCTCAAGGGGCGGGAGTTTGCATTCACCTCCCTGGAGGACTTGGCGGGCAAGAGCATCGGGGCCCAGCTCGGCGCCAGCTTCGGCAACCAGGTGGACAAGGCGATCGCCGCCGGGCTGATCGACGTCGAGCGCGACCAGCGCCACGTGTCCCGCCTGAAGAAGCTGCTGTATGGACGCATCGACGCGGCTTTCGTCGGCAACGGGCGCGACGGCCTGACCTGGCTGGTCGATTCCGACCCCCTGCTGCGTCGCGAGCGTGCGCGCTTCGTCGTGCTGCCCAGGCCGCTGGCCCGCGACCAGTTGCACCTGGGTTTTCCCAAGTCCATGGACATGACCGGGTTGCTCGCCGACTTCGACCGCGTGCTGCGCGAGGGGCGGGCAACGGGTGCGCTGCCGCCGCTGGAGCAGTTGACCGGCGAGTAACCGTTCAGGCATCGAAGCGGCCCAGCAGCGGTTCCGGAAACGCCTTCGGCTTGGCCAGCAGCAGTTGCGCGGTGCCGATGCTGCGTTCGCGGAAACCGCCTTCGCAGTAGCACAGGTAGAACTCCCACAGCCGATAGAACTGCTCGTCGTAACCGAGCTGTTCCAGGCGCTTGTGTGCGCGGCGCAGGTTGTCGTGCCACAGGCGCAGGGTGCGGGCGTAGTGCAGGCCGAAGTCCTCCATGTGGTGCAGGTTCATGTCGGTTTCGCGGGCCACCACCTCCAGCATGCGCTGCACCGAGGGCAGTGCGCCGCCGGGGAAGATGTAGCGCTGGATGAAGTCGACGCTGCCGCGCACTTGCTCGTAGCGCTGGTCGCGAATGGTGATGGCTTGCAGCAACATCAGCCCGTCGCCCTTCAGCAGGCGCGCGCACTGCCTGAAGTAGGTGGGCAGGAAGCGATGGCCGACCGCTTCGATCATCTCGATGGACACCAGCTTGTCGTACTGGCCGTCGAGGTCGCGGTAGTCCTTCAGCAGCAAGGTGATGCGGTCTTCCAGACCCAGTTCAGCGATGCGTGCGCGGCTGTAGTCGTACTGCTGCCGCGACAGGGTGGTGGTGGTCACCCGGCAGCCGTAGTGGGTGGCCGCATGGATGGCCATGCTGCCCCAGCCGGTGCCGATTTCCAGGAGATGATCGCCAGGCTGCAGCCGCAGCTTCCGGCAGATGCGATCGAGCTTGTTCAGCTGCGCCTGCTCGAGGCTGTCCTCGGGGCTCAGGAACTGCGCTGCCGAGTACATCATGGTGGGGTCGAGGAGTTGCTCGAACAGCTCGTTGCCGAGGTCGTAGTGGGCGGCGATGTTTTTGCGCGAGCCGCTGCGGGTGTTGCGGTTTAGCCAGTGCAGGGCCTGCATCAGCGGCCGGCCGAGCAGCAGCGCCAGGCCGCGCTCCATGCCGTCGAGCACCTCCAGGTTGCTGACGAAGACGCGGACCACGGCGGTCAGGTCCGGGCTGTTCCAGTAGCCATGCACATAGGCCTCGCCAGCGCCGATGGACCCATTGCAGGCCACCAGCCCCCAGAGCGCCGAGTCCAGCACCCGGATCTCGCCCTGCAGGGCGGCACCGGGCTGGCCGAACGCCAGCCGTTCCTCGCCCTCGTAGATCACCAGATGGCCGTGACGCAGCCCGCCCAGTTGGCGCAGTACCAGGCGCCGCAGCAGGGTGGCGGTGAGTCCGTTGGCGGTCAGCGGATAGGCTTTGGCGGACAGGCTAGGGCTTTTCATGGACTACTTCCTCGATGGGCGCGGCGACGCCGTAGCGGCCTTGCGCGGCCTGGTGGGGGAACAGCGGGAGTCGTTTCAGCAGCAGGCGCAGCGCCTGCCAGTAGATGCCCAGCAGCGTCTTGGCGGTCATCGCCGGGAACGCCGCCAGGTGGCGCAACAGGCTGGCGCCGCTCAACTCGTGGCGGTGCAGGTCGAGGGTGGCGTCGAACAGCTTGGTCTCGCCCTGCCAGTCCTCCATGTGCACGCCGAGGCGCTCGCCCGGCGGGCTGAAGCGCATGCGGTATTCGAGATCGCGGGGCAGGAACGGCGAGACGTGGAAGGTCTTCGCTACGGCGACACGCTGGTGGCCGTCGCCGTGGGCCGGCAGCACATAGTGATAGCGCTCGCGCCAGGGCGTGTTGCTCACCTCGCAGAGAATCGCCGCGAGGCGGCCGGCGTCGTCGAAGCAATAGAAGAAGCTCGCCGGATTGAACGCCAGGCCCCAGCTGCGCGGCTGTGCCAGCAAGCGCACCGGTCCTGTCGGCACGTGGCCGAGGGCCTCGCCGACGCAGGCTCGCACCGCCTCGATCAGGCGCATGCCATTGCCGGTGAACTGCGGCAGGAAGTCCTGCTCGCGAAAGGCGAAGGGCGCGAAGCGGCCCTTGCCGGCCAGGGGCGACAGGCCGAGCACCGCGTCCTGCTCGTCCAGGTCGAGATAGAGCAGGCCGATGCGATAGCGAAACGCGTGGGCCTTTGGTGCGAAGCGGCGGTGCTGCACCCAGCCGCTGTAGAGGGCGCTGTTCACAGCGCCTCCCCGAAGGCTTGCGCCACGCGCAAGCCGCTGACCACGCCGTCCTCGTGGAAGCCGTTGGCCCAGTAGGCACCGCAGTAGTAGGTGTGATGCATGCCGAGCAGCTCCTCCCAGCGCGCCTGTGCCGCCACGCCGGCCAGGCTGTACTGCGGGTGGGCGTAGGTGTAGCGGCCGAGCACCTTTGCCGGGTCGATGGCATCGCTCTGGTTGAGGCTGACGCAGAAGGTTTCCGGCGCCTGGATGCCCTGCAGGATGTTCATGTTGTAGGTCACCGCCGCCGGCCGCCGCGGATCGCCGCCGAGGCGGTAGTTCCAACTGGCCCAGGCCGGTGGGCGGCGCGGCAGCAGGCGGGTGTCGGTATGCAGCACCACCTGGTTGTCGGCATAGCGCAGTGCGCCGAGGATCTCCTGCTCGGCACGGGTGGGCGCGGCCAGCATGGCCAGGGCCTGGTCGCTGTGGCAGGCGAACACCACCTTGTCGAAGCGGCGCATGCCGGTGGCGCTGTGCACCATCACGCCCTGCGCGTCACGCTCGACCCGATGAACCGGGCAGTTGAGCAGGATCTTCTGCTTGAACGGTGCGCACAGCGGCGCGACATAGCTGCGCGAGCCGCCCTCGACCACCCGCCACTGGGGCCGCTCGCTGACCGACAGCAGGCCGTGGTTCTTGAAGAAGCGCACGAAGAACTGCATCGGGAAGTGCAGCATGTCGGCGAGCGGCATCGACCAGATGGCGGCGCCCATCGGCACCAGGTAGTGGTCGATGAAGCGCTGGCTGTAGCCGTCCAGGCGCAGGTAGTCGCCGAGGCTGATGTCGCTGGGCAGCCGCTGGTGCTCCAGATCGTCCAGCGCCTTGCGATTGAAGCGCAGGATGTCCATGACCATGCGCCAGAACCCCGGCGACAACAGGTTGCGCCGTTGAGCGAACAGCGTGTCGAGGTTGTGCCCGTTGTACTCCAGGCCGCTGGCCGGATCGCTCACCGAAAAGCTCATTTCCGTCGGCCGCGAGGCTACGCCGAGGCGGTCGAGCAGGCGGATGAAGTTCGGATAGGTCCAGTCGTTGAAGACGATGAAGCCGGTGTCCACCGCGTAGCGCTGTCCGGCCACCTCGACATCCACCGTATGGGTATGCCCGCCGATCCAGTCGCTGGCCTCGAAGACCTGGATGTCGTGCTGGCGGTTGAGCAGGTGGGCGCAGGTCAACCCGGCGATGCCGCTGCCGATGATGGCGATTCTCATGAAGCCTCCGAAGGATTGCGCGTCATGCGTTTGCCGAGGGCGAGCCACAGGCGGCCGGGAAGCCGGGCGAGCAGCCGCAGGGCGGCGATGAAGGGAGCCGGGAAGGCGATCTCCAGCGGCCGTGCGTCCAGCCGCCGGGCGATGTGGCGGGCGGCCCGCTCGGCCGGCCAGCACAGCGGCATGGCGAAGTCGTTGCGCCGGGTCAGCGGGGTGTCGACGAAACCGGGGCTGACGAGGGTGACGTCGATACCGTCGTGGGCCAGATCGATGCGCAGCGATTCGAGCAGGTAGCGCAGCGCCGCCTTCGACGCGCCGTAGGCCCCGGCCCGCGGCAGGGGCAGGTAGGTCACCGCGCTGGCCACGCCCACCAGATGCGGATCGATGCCTCGGCGCAACAGCGGCAGCGCGGCTTCGATGCAGTGGCTGGCGCTGAGCAGATTGCTGCGCAGTACCCGCTCGATCATCGCCGACTCGTAGTGGGCGACGTCGATGTACTCGCAGGTGCCGGCGTTGAGGATGGCGCCGTCCAGCCCGCCCCATTCGTTGCCGATGCGCGCGGCGATGGCGCGCACCTGATCGGCATCGGTTAGGTCGCCCGCCACCACCAGCACCTGCTGCGGGTAGCGGGCTTCGAGGGCGAGCAGCGGCGCCACGCTGCGGGCGCTGAGCGCCAGGCGGTGGCCTGCGGCGAGCAGTTCCAGCGCCAGGGCATGGCCGATGCCGCTGCTGGCGCCGGTCAGCCAGAGTCGACGGGCAGCGCTCATGCCAGCCTCCGCTTGAGCCAGCCGATCAGGCCGCCGAGCAAGGGCAACTGCTCGTAGAGCAGCGCCCCGGCGTCGAAATAATCGCGATGCCGCTGCACCTTGTTACCGGCCCAATGCAGGTGCGAGCAGCCGGGAACGGACACTGGCCGGCCGCCGTTCAGGCGCGGGTGGCGGTAGTGCAGGGTCCAGCGCAGGTAGCCCTCGCCTTCGCGGACCTCGTCGAAGCCGTGAAAGTCGAAACGCAGGTCGTGGATATTGGCGTAGAGCTGCTCGAAGTAGCGGGTCAACGCCGGCAGGCCGTGCAACTCATGCAAGGGATCGGTGAAATGCACGTCGGCGCTGTACAGCGCTTCGAGTCGCTGCAGGTTGTCGCGGTCGAGGCTGCCGAAGGCCTCGGCGAAGCGTGGCAGGAATCTATCCATGGCGGGTCTCCAGGCCCCGGAAGGCGGCTAGGGCACGCTCGCGGCTGTGCTTGAGGTCGACCATCGGCGGCGGGTAGTCGGCGTTGCCGAACAGATCCGCCGCAGCCTGGGGCTCATGGATACGCGTGTCGTCCAGGTGCGCCAACTCCGGCAGCCACTGGCGCAGGAAGCGCCCCTGCGGGTCGAAGCGCCGCGACTGGCTGATCGGGTTGAACAGGCGGAAGTAGGGCGCGGCATCGGTACCGGTGGAGGCGCTCCATTGCCAGCCGCCATTGTTCGCGGCCAGGTCGCCGTCGATCAGGTGGCGCATGAAGAAGCGCTCACCCTCGCGCCAGTCGATCAGCAGGTTCTTGGTCAGGAACATGGCCACGATCATGCGCAGGCGGTTGTGCATCCAGCCGGTGGCCAGCAACTGGCGCATCGCCGCGTCGACGATGGGAATGCCGGTGCGGCCCTGTTGCCAGGCGTGCAGCTCCTCCGGCGCATGGCGCCAGGGCAGGGCCTCGGTCTCCCGGCGAAAGGCGCGGTGCATCGACACCCGCGGATAGCCCACCAGGATGTGCTTGTAGAACTCGCGCCAGAGCAGCTCGTTGATCCAGGTGACAGCGCCGGCGCTGCCGCTGTCGAACTCGCCGTGGTTGTGGCGCAGCGCCGCATGCAGGCATTGGCGTGGCGACAGCACGCCGGCGGCCAGGTACGGCGACAGCCGGCTGGTGCCGGGGCGGGCGGGCAGGTCGCGGGCCTGCTGGTAATCGTCCAGCCGCGCGTCGGCGAACTCTTGCAGGCGCGCGTGGGCAGCCGCTTCGCCAGCCGGCCATAGCTGGCGCAACGCCGCGTCGGGCATGGCGAAACCGTCGACGGCCGGCGGCAGCGTATCGCTGGCGACTTCCTGCGGCGCCTGTGCCGTCGGCAGCGGGACCCGGGACGGCAGGGCGGTATGCAGGCGCTGGTAGCAGACCTTGCGGAACTGGCTGTAGACCTGGAAGTAGCCGCCGCTCTTGGTCAGCACGCTGCCGGGGGCGAACAGCAACTGATCCAGCCGGCGGTGAAAAGCGATGCCGAGCGGGGCGAGTGCAGCTTCCACCGCCGCGTCGCGTCGCGCTTCGTTGACGCCGCATTCGTCGTTGACCCAGACGCCCTCGACGCGCTGCTCCTGGCAGAGTTGTGCGAGCACCGCCGGTGCCTGGTCCCAGGTCGAGGAGGTGCGCACCAGCAGCGGCACGTTGAGCGCTGCCAGGGCCTGGCGCAGTTCGGCCAGGTTGCGCAGCCAGAAGTCCACCTTGCAGGGCGCATCGTCGTGGCGCCGCCACTGGCCGGGGCTGAGCAGATAGACCGCCAGGGTCGGTCCCGCCGCCATGGCGCCGGCGAGGGCAGGGTTGTCCCGGACGCGCAGGTCGCAACGGAACCAGATCAGTTGGCGCATGGTGGGCTCGCCTGGAGGGTCAGCAGGCCGTGCGCCTGCAGGACACGGTGGATGTCGAGGGCATCGCCGGCCAGCAGCAGGCCGCGCAGTCCCTGCAATTCCTCGTCATGGATATGCGCGGCGGGGCCGGCCAGCATGACCGGGGCCGTGCAGTTATCGAGCAGGCGCGGCAGGTGGCGGCGCAGCAAATGGGCGTCCAGCGCCTGGCTGGAATACAGCAGCAGGCCGCGGGGCGCGATGCGTTCCGCCGCCAGGCCGAGTTCGGCGAACGGCAGCGGCCAGTCGAATACCTCCACCGGGCAGTCGCTGCAGCTGGCCAGCCAGGCTGCCAGCCACACCCCCGGCTCCATCGGCTGGGGCGAGAGATTGATCACCAGCAGCGGCGCGCCGGTCTGCTGGCGGTTGTTCCGGTACAGCTGCGCGCCCAGCCGGGTGCGTAGCCAGCCGAGGAAGAACACCCGCTCCAGCTGCGCGCCGAACTGGCCTTGCCAGTGCTGCTCGAGCACTGCCAGCAACGGCATCAGCAATTGCTCGCAGAAGGTGCGTGGCGGGTAGAGCTTCATGGCGCGGGTGAAGTGGTCGTCCAGGCGCCGTTCGGCCTGGCTGGCAATCGCCTCGCGCAGGGCCTGGTGCAGGTCGTTCCAGTCGCTGTCGGCCATCTCTTCGGCGGGCTTGCGGGCCTCCAGCAGGCCCTTGACCTGGCTGACCGACACACCGCGGTTGAGCCAGGTCAGGATGTCCTGGATGCGCGCCACCTGCTCGGCCCCATAGAGCCGGTGTCCCTTGGGCGTGCGGTGCGGCAGGATCAGGCCGTAGCGGCGCTCCCAGGCACGCAGGGTGATCGGGTTGACGCCGGTCTGGCGTGCCACTTCGCGAATCGGCAGCCAGCCGTCGGCGAGGGCCTGTTGGTAGTCGCCGCTGAGCGGCAGATGGCTTTTCATCGGTCAGATCGCGTTGCGCAGGCTGAGTTGTTCCGGGTGCGGCTGCAGGTAGGCCTGCCTGGCGACATAGGCATCGGGATGGCGGCGGAAGTGATGCTTGAGCAGCGTCAGCGGCACCACCAGCGGCACGATGCCTTGCCGGTATTGCTCGATCAGCCGCGCCATCTCTGCGCGCTCCTGGGTGTCCAGTGCGCGCTTCAGGTGACCGCTGAGGTGCATCAGCACGTTGCTGTGGCTGCCGCGGGTGGCGCACTTCTTCAGGGCTGCCATGAACTGGCTGAAGTAGCGCGGCCCGATTTCCTGCGGCGCGTGGCGGCCGATGTCGGCCAGCAGGCGGCCGAGTTGGCGGTACTGCTCGCCGTCGTGGGCGAGCAGCAGGTACTTGCGCTGCGCGTGGAAGTTCAGGATCGCCTCGCGGGTCAGCCCGGCCTTGAGCAGGCGCTGCCACTCGGCATAGGCAAAGACGCGGGTGAGGAAGTTTTCCCGCAGCACCGGATCGTTCAGACGGCCGTCCTCTTCCACCGGCAGGTCCGGATGGGCGGCGCAGAAGGCCTGGGCGAACAGCCCGCGTCCACCGCCCTCGGCCGGATAGCCGTCCTCCTGGTAGACCTTGACGCGCTCCAGGCCGCAGGAGGGCGATTTCTGCATGAAGATGTAGCCGCAGATGTCGTCCAGTTCGGCCGCCATGCGCGTGCCGTAGTCGAGCAAGGCTTCGCTGTGGTCACGCTCGCGGTGCACGGTGCCGAGCGCCCGCGGCGACGCCGGATCGCCGACCAGGCGGATCGGCTCGCGCGGGGTGCCGAGGCCGATCGCCACCTCGGGGCACAGTGGCACGAAGTCGAAGTGCTCGGCCAGGCTGCGGCTGCACAGCCGCGACTCCTTGTGCCCTCCATTGAAGCGCACGTTGGCGCCGAGCAGGCAGGCGCTGATTCCAAGCTTGGGTTTGGCGGCGTTGGCGGATGCGGACATGTTCGACCTCGCTGGAGCAATTTGTACAAGATGAATTTCATGTACAACTTTCTAGCCATAATAGGTAAATACTTGTACAAGTAAATAGCCGTGTATAGCTTTTTGTCGGCGAGCGGGCGAACGGGCGTGAGGAGAGCGCTATGCGGGGAACGATGCCGAGGCTGCCGAAAACCGGCAGCCCTTCAGGACAGCAACGGGAGATGGCCTCAGTCGAGGTGTTCGAGCAGGCGGCGCGCGGCCTCCTGGCCGCTCAGCCAGGCGCCCTCGACGCGACCGGACAGGCACCAGTCGCCGCAGGCATAGAGGCC
This sequence comes from Zestomonas ipomoeae, assembly GCF_057128665.1. Lineage (NCBI taxonomy): Bacteria > Pseudomonadati > Pseudomonadota > Gammaproteobacteria > Pseudomonadales > Pseudomonadaceae > Zestomonas > Zestomonas ipomoeae. The sequence goes on along the minus strand of NZ_JBSKHQ010000018.1, from coordinate 55,052 downwards.
CAGGTCGGCATCGGCGAGTGCGCCCCACTGGTGGGCGCTGGCCGGGCGGGCGTAGAGCCAGCGGTGGGCAAGGGTCATGCTGGGTGCCGGCACCGCGCAACCGATGATCTCGGCGAAGGCACCATGCAGGTGCTCGATGATCGCCTCCTTGGGCAGGTCCAGGTGCTGTTTGCTCCAGCTGTTGCTGGCGTGCAGCACCCAGGTGTCCAGGCTGTTGTCGCGGCCGGGCTTGGTGCCGTTGCGGGCGATCCAGTCGAGCGGGTTGTCCTGCACGAAGCAGCCTTGCAGCGGGGTGTCCAGCGGAGTGGGGAAGGCCAGGGCGACCGCCCAGGTTGGCTCCATGATCACGCTGGCGGCGGCGCTGGCCAGCTTCGGCGCGGCGGCCAGCAGTGCGCTGGCCTGGGGCGCCGGGGTGGCGATCAGCACGTGGCTGAACGGCCCGTGGCTCTGGCCTTCGGCATCCTGCAGGTTCCAATGCTGCACGCCGCGGAACACTTCGGTAATGCGGCAGGAGAAGTTCACCGGCAGGGCGCCGAGCAGCGCGCGGGTGATGGCGCTCATGCGCGGGGTGCCGACCCAGCGCACCTGTTCGTCCGGCGACAGGCTGAGCTGGCCGTCGCGGAAGTTGTACAGGCTCGGGGTCCATTCGGTGACCCAGCCGCGTGCGCGCCATTGCTGGACCACTTCGGCGAAGCGGCGATCACGGGTGGTGAAGTATTGCGCGCCGAGATCGAAGGTGCCGGCGTCGCTGTGCCTGCTGGCCATGCGGCCACCGCTGCCGCGGCTTTTGTCGAACAGCTGCACGTTCAGTCCGGCGGCATGCAGGGTCTGTGCGGCGGAAAGTCCGGCGATGCCGGTGCCGACTATGGCGATGGGTGCATTCATGGTTTACCTCGTTACCTACGGCTTAAGGTTACGCGCTAGGCAAAACCTATACAACGCTACTGCTGGATACAGGTTGGCTCCTATTCCAATCCACTGGCTTTGCTTCAATTTAAGACGATGGCCCGGTCGCGCAAAAGGCACCAGCGTCATTTATTCAGACTAGGGCGATATTGATAGTTCGTGCCATGCGAGGAGGATGCCATGCACATATTGCTGACCGGCGGTACTGGTTTGATCGGCCGCGCGCTTTGCCGACAATGGCTGTCGGACGGGCACCGGCTGACGGTCTGGAGTCGAACCCCGGAGCGGGTGCCGGCGCTCTGCGGGGCGTCGGTGCGCGGCATCGGCCAGCTCGACGAACTGGGCGAGGAGGCGCTCGACGCGGTGGTCAACCTCGCTGGCGCGCCCATCGCCGACCGGCCCTGGACGAACAAGCGCCGCGAGCTGCTGCGTGCCAGTCGAATCGACCTCACCGGGCGATTGCTGGCCTGGCTGGAGCGCCGCCAATCGAGGCCGCGCGTGCTGCTTTCCGGCTCGGCCGTCGGCTGGTATGGCGATGGCGGCGAGCGCGAGCTGAGCGAGGCCGACCCAGCGCCTGGCGATGACTTCGCCGCGCGCCTCTGCGTCGACTGGGAAGCGCGAGCGCGGCATGCCGAAGCGCTCGGCCTGCGGGTGGTGCTGCTGCGCACGGGCCTGGTGCTGGCGCGCGACGGCGGTTTCCTGGCGCGCCTGCTGCCACCGTTCCGGCTGGGCCTGGGCGGGCCGATCGGCTCGGGGCAGCAGTGGATGCCGTGGATTCACATCGCCGACCAAATCGCCCTGATCGATTTTCTCTTGCGGCGGGACGATTGCCACGGCCCCTATAATGCGTGCGCGCCGCAGCCGGTGCGCAACCTCGATTTCAGCCGGGCGTTGGGCCGGGCGCTGCACCGCCCGGCGCGCCTGCCGGTGCCGGCGCCGCTGCTGAAACTCGGCCTCGGCGAGCTGGCCGGCCTGCTGCTCGGCGGCCAGCGCGCGCTGCCGGTACGCCTGCAGGAAGCGGGTTTCACCTTTCGCTTCACCGACCTGGATTCCGCCCTGGACGACCTGCTGGGGCATCGATAGGACCTGCCATGAACGATCACGCCCTGCTGTTGCTCAACCTCGGTTCGCCAGCTTCCACCGAGGTGGCGGATGTGCGCCGCTATCTCGATCAGTTCCTGATGGACCCTTACGTGGTCGATCTGCCCTGGCCGGTGCGCCGCCTGCTGGTATCGCTGATACTGGTCAAGCGCCCGGCCCAGTCCGCCCATGCCTACGCCTCGATCTGGTGGGACGAGGGCTCGCCGCTGGTGGTGCTCAGCCGGCGCCTGCAGGAGGCGGTGCGCGCGCACTGGCAGCAGGGGCCGGTGGAACTGGCGATGCGCTACGGCGAGCCGTCCATCGAAAGCGTGCTGCGCAGGCTCGGCGAGCAGGGCGTGCGCAAGGTGACCCTGGCACCGCTCTATCCGCAGTTCGCCGACAGCACCACCACCACCGCGGTGGAAGAGGCTCGGCGGGTTGTCGCCGAGCTGGGGCTGAGATTCGAGCTGTCGCTGCTGCCGCCCTTCTACGACCAGCCGGAATACCTCGATGCGCTGGTGGAGAGCGCCAGGCCGCACCTCGAACAGGGCTATGACCATCTGCTGTTGAGCTTCCACGGTCTGCCGGAGCGCCATCTGCACAAGCTGGACCCGACTGGCGGGCACTGCCTGCGCGGTCCGGACTGCTGCCGGCTGGCACCGCCCGAGGTGCTGCAGACCTGCTACCGCGCCCAATGCCTGCAGGGTGCCGAGCGATTCGCCGAGCGCCTGGGGCTGGCCCCAGGGCAGTGGTCGGTGTCGTTCCAGTCGCGCCTCGGTCGCGCCAAGTGGATCGAGCCCTACACCGAAACGCGGCTCGACGAGCTGGCAGCCCAGGGGGTGAAGAAGTTGCTGGTGATGTGCCCGGCGTTCGTCGCCGACTGCATCGAAACCCTGGAGGAAATCGGCATGCGCGGGCGCGAGCAGTTCATCGAGGCGGGAGGCGAGGAGCTGGTGCTGGTGCCCTGCCTCAACGACCACCCGCAATGGGCCGAGGCGCTGGCCAGGCTGTGCCGGCGCGCGCCGCTGATGCTGGCCTGAGCCCGCACGTGACGGCGCCCGCAGGAGCGGGCCACGGTCGCGAAGTCACAGTGCTGTCATCGCGGGCATGGCCAGCCCTCGGTGAAGCTCGACGCGGCGGGCTCTCGGCTCAACTCGCGTCTTCTTCGCTCAACCGGCTGCGCCAGCCCTCTCCGCCGGGCAGGAGCAGGTTGAGCAGGATGGCGATGATGCCGCACAGGGAAATGCCCTTGAGGCTGACCTCGCCGGCACCGATGACCATGCCGCCGATGCCGAACACCAGGGTCACCGCCACGATCACCAGGTTGCGTGCTTCGGACAGGTCGACCTGGTGGCGGATCAGGGTATTCAGCCCGACCACTGCGATGGAGCCGAACAGCAGGCAGAGAATCCCGCCCATCACCGGAACCGGAATGCTCTGCAGGGCGGCGCCGAACTTGCCGATGAAGGCCAGCACGATGGCGATCACCGCCGCCCACATCATCACCTTGGGGTTGAAGTTGCGGGTCAGCATCACCGCGCCGGTCACCTCCGAGTAGGTGGTGTTCGGCGGGCCGCCGAACAGGCCGGCGGCGGACGTGGCCAGGCCGTCGCCGAGCAGGGTGCGGTGCAGGCCGGGCTTCTTCAGGTAGTTCTTGCCGGTCACTGTGCCGATGGCTAGCACGTCGCCGATATGCTCGATGGCCGGAGCGATGGCCACCGGCAGCATGAACAGGATCGCGCCCCAGTGCAGTTCCGGCGCGACGAAGTTCGGCAGCGCCAGCCAGGGCGCCGCGGCGATGGCCGTGAAGTCGACCACGCCGAGGGCCGTTGCCATGCCATAGCCGACCGCGACGCCCGCGAGAATCGGCACCAGGCGGAAGAAGCCACGCCCGAGCACCGCCACCAGCAGGGTGGTGAGCAGCGCGGGCAGCGAGATCATCAGCGCGGTGCCGTAGGGCACCAGTTGCGCGCTGGCATCGCCGGCCTTGCCCATGGCCATGTTCGCTGCCACTGGCGCCAGGCCCAGGCCGATGGACATGATCACCGGGCCGATCACTACCGGCGGCAGCAGGCGGTCGATGAAGCCGGTGCCCTTGAGTTTCACTGCGCCGGCCAGCAGCACGTACATGAAGCCCGCCGCCACCAGTCCGCCGAGCGTGGCGGGCAGGCCGAAATCGCCCTTGGCGGCGAGAATCGGGGCGATGAAGGCGAAGGAGGAAGCGAGGAAGACCGGCACCTGGCCCTTGGTGACCCAATGGAAGATCAGGGTGCCGAGGCCGGCGGTGAACAACGCCACGTTCGGGTCCAGGCCGGTGATCAGCGGCATCAGCACCAGCGCGCCGAAGGCCACGAACAGCATCTGCGAGCCGGCGAGCACCTGTCGCCACAGCGGGTCGCGATTCGAGTCCTGCATGGGTCAGGCGTCCTTCTGCTTGGTGCCGAAGATCTTGTCGCCGGCATCGCCGAGGCCAGGAATGATGTAGCCGTGCTCGTTGAGGCGTTGATCGACGCTGGCGGTATAGATGGTGACATCCGGGTGGGCGTCATTGACCACCTTGATGCCCTCCGGCGCCGCCACCAGCACCAGGGCGCGGATTTCCTTGCAGCCGGCCTTCTTCAGCATGTCGATGGTGGCGACCATGGAGCCGCCGGTTGCCAGCATCGGGTCGACGATCATCGCCAGGCGCTGGTCGATCTCCGGCACCAGCTTTTCCAGATAGCTGTGCGCGGCGAGGGTTTCCTCGTTGCGCGCCAGGCCGACCACGCTGACCTTGGCACTGGGGATCAGGCTGAGCACACCGTCGAGCATGCCGATGCCGGCGCGCAGGATCGGTACCACGGTGATCTTCTTGCCGGCGATCTTCTCCACCTGGACTGCGCCGGCCCATCCCTGGATCTCGTAGTTTTCCAGCGGCAGGTCCTGGGTCGCCTCGTAGGTGAGCAGGGCGCCCACCTCCTGGGCCAGTTCGCGGAAGTTCTTGGTGCTTATATCGGCGCGGCGCATCAGGCCGAGCTTGTGGCGGATCAGCGGATGGCGGATCTCGTGGACGGGCATGCAGAGGTCTCCGACGGTAGGGCAGATTCGGTCAAGTAAAGCATTGCTTGTGCCACAGCTGGAACAATCGGCTGGTTAGGCGTGCTTTGCGGACAAAATTCAATAACGGCGCCTAGTTTATCGGTAAGTCTGAGCGAACGGTCAGAAAACCCGCTGCCGCAAAGCGGCTAGACTTGCCTCGCCGCGCTTATCCGGCGGGGCTTGCGACATGCGCGCCGGATGAGTACCGTTGCCGACTTTTATCAGCCAAACCCAGGGGAAAACGACATGTCCGCCGATCTCGCGCATATCCGTCAAGTCATGGCGGAAGCCGATTGCCTGTACAACGAAGCCGAGATCGAAGCGGCCATTTCGCGCATCGCCGAGAAGATCAATGTCGATCTGGCCGAGCGCAATCCGGTGGTGTTCTGCGTGATGAACGGCGGGCTGATCTTCGCCGGCAAGCTGCTGACCCAGCTGGATTTTCCGCTGGAGCTGTCCTACCTGCACGCGACTCGCTACCGCAACGAAACCAGCGGCGGCGACCTGTTCTGGAAAGCCAAGCCGGAAGTATCCTTCATCGATCGCGACGTGCTGATCATCGACGACATCCTCGACGAAGGGCACACCCTGGGTGCGATCATCGATTTCTGCAAGCATGCCGGCGCCGCGGCGGTGCACATCGCCGTGCTGATCGACAAGGATCACGACCGCAAGGCCCGCCCGGACCTGAAGGCCGACTACGTGGGGCTGTCCTGCATCGATCGCTACATCTTCGGCTATGGCATGGACTACAAGGGTTACTGGCGCAACGCAGCCGGCATCTACGCGGTCAAGGGCCTCTGAGTGAAAACGCCGCGCTTTCTGGATCGCAGCCTGTTCGCCGAGCTTGCCGGCCAGGCGGCGCAGAGTGCGCGGCTGCGCCAGCACCATAACTTCCATGCGATGGATGAGCCGTGCCATCGCATGGCGGTAGGCTTGCAACCCGGCACCTATATTGCGCCGCACCGTCATCTGTCGGCCGACAAAGCGGAAAGCCTGCTGGCGCTGCAAGGCCGATTTGGCCTGCTGCTGTTCGATGATGACGGCAACCTGGCGCAGGCCCGCGAGCTCTGTGCCGGCGGCGACTGCGTCGGGGTCGACGTGCCGCCGGGCGTGTTCCATGCGCTGGTGGTGCTCGACCCCGACAGCATTCTCTTCGAGTGCAAGGCCGGCCCCTACCGGCCGGTGGGCGAGGGCGAACTGGCCACCTGGGCGCCGCGCGAGGGCGATGCCGGGGTCGCCGACTACCTCGCCTGGATGCGCTCCCACTTCCCGTGAGGCCCGCCACCGTCCGGTCCGTGCTGCGACAATCTTGCCTGCGCCGCCGCCATCGCCCAGAGTCGGCCGCGTTCGTGCGTTGAGCGACGACCCGCCACGGGGGTAAACTGCCGCCCCCGTGATGCCAGGCCAGTGGAGCAAGCGATGCGTAAAGACAAGAAGCAGGTGATTGGCGAAGAAATCGGCGACGAGCCGATCAAGCTGTTTCTCACCGTCGAGCCCGGCGACGACACCCCGCCGTCGCTGCACAAACTGATCAAGGCCTACCGGGGGCTGCGCATCGACGATTTCGAACGCTTCCTCCGCTTCTTCGTCGAGGCGGGCTATGACCTGGAGGCGAAGAACGCCAAGGGCGAGGATTTCGTCGCGCTGATCCAGGACCAGCGCCAGGCCGCTCCCTACATCGAGGCGATCAAGGCCGTCCGCGGCTGATCCGGCACTGCCCGGCGCCGGCGTTTCCTGTCGGCGCCGATGCGGAACTTTCCGCTTCCACCAGCGGTCCACCCGGCTCTATGTCGACGGCCTATCGGCTGCCGGCTCGTGCAAGGAGGACGCGTCCATGCAAGTCGAACCCTATCTGTTCTTCAATGGCTGCTGCGAACAGGCACTGAACTTCTACTGCCAGGCACTCGGCGCGAAGATCACCTTCCTGGCCCGCAACCGGGATGCTCCGCCAGGGCAGTGTGGCCCGGACGTGGACCCGGACAAGGTGATGCACGCCAACCTGCAAATCGGCGACAGCCAGTTGATGGCCTCGGACGCGCCAACGAGCGCGGGGTTCGGCGGCATCCACCTGTCGATCGATGCCGAAAGCCCCGAGCGTGCCGAGCGCCTCTTCTCTGCCCTGGCCGACGGTGGCCAAGTCACCATGCCCCTGCAGAAGACCTTCTGGGCGCTGGCCTTCGGCACGCTGACCGACCGCTTCGGCGTCAATTGGATGATCAACGTCCAGGACCCGGCGATGCGCCAATGAAGCAGCCGTTGAGTGCAAGCCACGCATGAAAAAGCCGCCCCTCGGGGCGGCTTTTTACTTGCTCGGGCATCAGCCGCGTGCGGCTTCGGCCACCTGGCTCTCTTCGGTCAGGCCCAGTCGCTCGTTGCTGCGGGCCTGTACCTCGCGGTACAGCTCGGCATCGGCGGCGATGTCGGCGGCCCGGCCGGGGAAGATTTCCTTCAGCTTGGCGGACCACTCCTCGCTGCGCACCTGCTCGGGGAAGCAGCGTTGCAGCAGGTCGAGCATGATCGAGACGGTCACCGAGGCGCCCGGCGAGGCGCCGAGCAAGGCGGCGATGGAGCCATCTTCTGCGGCGACCAGCTCGGTACCGAACTGCAGGATGCCGCCGCGCTTCGGGTCTTTCTTGATGATCTGCACGCGCTGGCCGGCCATCTCCAGGCGCCAGTCCTCGGCCTTGGCCTCGGGGTAGAAGTTGCGCAGGGTGTTCAGGCGCTGCTCATCGGACTGCAGCACCTCGCCGATCAGGTAGCGGGTCAGGTCCATGTTGTCGCGGGCAACCGCCAGCATCGGGCGAATGTTGCTCGGGCGGATCGACAGCGGCAGGTCGAGGAACGAGCCGTGGCGCAGGAACTTGGTGGAGAAGCCGGCATAGGGTCCGAACAGCAGGGACTTGTGGCCATCGACCACGCGGGTGTCCAGGTGCGGTACCGACATCGGCGGCGAGCCGACTTCGGCCTGGCTGTAGACCTTGGCCTGGTGATGCTTGACCACCTCGGGGTTGTCACAGCGCAGCCACTGACCGCTGACCGGGAAGCCGCCGAAACCCTTGCCTTCCGGGATGCCGGACATCTGCAGCAGCGGCAGCGCGCCGCCGCCGGCGCCGAGGAAGACGAAGCGGGCGTTGAGGTCGCGATGGTTGCCGGTCTTCAGGTCCTTGACGTGCACGTGCCAGCCGCTGTCGCTGCGCTTCAGGCCGGTGACCTTCTGGCTGCACTTGACCTCGGCGCCGGAGGTGCTCTGCAGGTACTTGAGCAACTGGTTGGTCAGGGTGCCGAAGTTGACGTCGGTGCCGCCTTCCACGCGGGTCGCCGCGATCTGCTCATCGGCCGGGCGGCCGGGCATCATCAGTGGCATCCATTTGGCGAGGGTGGCGCGGTCTTCCGAGTACTGCATCTCGGCGAAGGCGTGGTGCTGGGTGAGCGCGGCGAAGCGCTTCTTCAGGTAGGCAATGCCGTCCTGACCGCGCACGAAGCTCAGGTGCGGTATCGGATTGATGAACGCGCGGGCCGGGCCGAAGCCCTGCTTGCCGACCATGTAGGCCCAGAACTGCTTGGATTCCTCGAACTGGGTGTTGATGGTCACCGACTTCTTGATATCGATGGAGCCATCCGGGCTTTCCGGGGTGTAGTTCAACTCGCACAGTCCGGCATGGCCGGTACCCGCGTTGTTCCAGGGGTTGGAGCTTTCGACGGCTCCCGACTCCATCAGCTCAACCACCTCCAGCTTGAGGTTGGGGTCCAGCTCCTTGAGCAGGACCGCCAGTGTTGCGCTCATGATGCCGGCCCCAACCAGCACTACGTCTACTGCTTCGTAATCGATTTGCGCCATTGCTCGCCACACTCTTTTGAAGTTGTGAAAACCGTCATGCCACGCTCTTTTGGAGTCGTGAACCTCGTAAAAAGTCGTCTGCCACGGGCGCGCCACTACCGCCAGCGTGTGCGACACGCTGCATCCATGCATAAGCGTTCAACGCTACGGGCGGAAATGGCTGCTGGCCGAAGGGCAGCGCGAATGGGCGACTCTCTGGGGCGGTGCGAAAGCCGATGGTAAGAGGCATGCGGCAGGGTGCGTGGCCCGATCAGGAGACGTCCTTATAATCGGGGCGCGATTATAGCGGTGAAACGCAGCGATTGGGGCTCCCTGCGTGACTTTTATTCGCCCGGCGGTCAGGCCGCCAACGGCCGGCGGCCGAGCGAATGTTTGGCGACCTGCTGGATTCGCGCGTTGGCGGGTAGCGGCCGTTGCAGCCAGTCGAGGCGAGCTTCGTACACTTCGATCCAGCCGGGGTCGGCGGGCACCTGCCGTGCCGTACGCAGGGCGCGGCAGATGCCGGTGGCATCCACCAGGGCGAAGTGGCGGTGTTGGCGCGGGGCGAACAGCGACAGGAGCGACAGCATGGGACGGCTCTCCAAGGAGGACTGCCAGCAGTGTCCCCGGGTGGGGTGACAGGGCGATGACAGGAACCGCGGCGCCTGCGCGCCAGTCTGTTGTGCATGCCCTATTAGCCCATGGCGGCGACGGCTATACTGCCGGCCATTCGCCTCAACCTGGAGAGATCGCATGCTGCATCGTTTGCTGCTCGGCCTGATCGCTGCCACCAGCCTGACGCTGGCCGGCTGTGCCCTCAGCCCGCAACAACTCAGTCCGGAACCCAAGCTCACCTCGTCGCTGACCGCCGTCGGCCAGGGCCAGCCGGTCGTGGTACGGGTGGTCGATGGCCGTCCTTCGCCGGTGCTGGGCACCCGCGGCGGCCTGTATCCGGAAACCAGTAATATCAGCGTGCCGGCGCAGAACATCCTGCCCAGGCTGCAGGCCGAGGCCGAGGCTGCCGTTCGCCTGCTGGGCTTCACCCCGTCGCCCAATGCCTATAACGCACCGCAGCTGACCGTGACGCTGGCCGAGTTGAAGTACCAGTCGCCGAAGGAAGGCACCTACGTGACCGAGGCGGACATCACCGCGGTGATGCGCGCCGATGTGCAGAACGCCTCGCGGCGCTACAGCGGCCGCTACACGGCGAGCATGAACCAGCGTTTCGGCATGGCGCCAAACCAGCAGACCAATACCAAGCTGGTGAGCGAGGTGCTCAGCGATGCGCTGACCCGGCTGTTCAAGGACCCCACCGTCGGACAATTGCTGGCCGAGTGAAGATTGGCTCCCCCATAAAAAAAGCCCGGGATCTCCGGGCTTTTCTTTGGCTGGGGTACGCGAGCGACGAGGACGGGTTACCTCATCGTGGCGCTCCGTATGGGCTCAGGCTGCTTCAGCGTAGAGTTCGGGCAGGCTGAAACCGGTATTCGTGTCGATATCCGGTAGGTCGTAATGCTCATGGCCACCGAGGGCGCAGTAGACCAGCCAGTGGTGGTCGTGCACGTTGAATGAAAGACCTTCGATCACTTCCTCCACTTCTTCGAGGGAGTCGATCAGGTAGTCGCGATCCAGGGGTTGGGGATGCAGCATGGCGGGGTTCCTCCGTGGAAAGAAAAGTCGCCGCTTCCCGAGGTTCCGGCAAAACCTGTGGGAATGAGCGTTAACCCTAGACGATGCTCATGACGATTGTCAGACAGCTTTGCATGGCTTTCCGCGTTCGTCGGAAACGAAACTTATAAGCTCGTTGCTTCAGTAGACTCTGCGGCCGAATTTGGACTGCCTGGCATAGCCAGTGTTCCTTCCCCTTCATGCGGTATGGTGGCCGTTGGTCGGTCGCTTTTGTTCGGGTTTCCCTTCCATGTCTCTACAGGTCATTTGGTCGCTGTACCTTGCTCATCCCGCCGGCATGCTCAACGCCCTGGCGCTGTTTCTCGCCGTGGCTGGCAGTTGGCTGCTGCTCGCTACCCGGCTTCGCGAGCTGCGCGCGGTCGCGCCGCTGGCTGCGGATAGCGAAGTGGAGGGAGTGGCCCAGCACGCTGCGTTTGTCGATGCGCCGACCCAGCGGATCAACCGGTTCTTCTACCGCTTCGGCTTCGCCTGCCTTCTGCTGGCGCTAGCGCTGTCCTGGCTGAGTACCCGCTGGTAGAGCCTGCCGGGGCATTGACGGGGGCCTTGTGGCTCCGTTGATGATGGCCGCGAGTCCCTTCTGAGGATGCCGGCCCAGGCTGTGCTCGGTGCGGCTGCGCGCGTCGAGTTTGTGTTGAAACCAAACCATTGAATATAGTCACGAGGCGACCGTTCGGTTTGTTGCAGTTCTCTGCAATGTGACGCGGTTCACGTTTTAACGCGTGCTATGGTGCCATTATCGGCCCGCACTAAGAACTAAGAAAAACAAAGTGCCTTCAAGAAGAAGGCCGAATAATAAAAACAAGAACATTTGCCTGCTCAACCTAACGTTAAGCAGTGAGGGTACACGGATGTGGCGTATCGCTATTCTATGCTGGGTCACCAGCTGTGCTTTTTCATTTCTCACCGTCCAGGCGGAAGTTCTAGCCAAGGCCGATGAGCAAGCCGTCACCGACATAAATACTCCTCCCGTCACGAGCACTATCGAAGCGGCGGATATCATTCGACGTGCTGATCGCATTCGTGCTCCAGCGGAACCGTTTCGCTATACCCTGACCTTGGTCGAAGTCAAAGGCGAGAAGGAAGTAGCGCGACAGATACTCGATGTCGCCATGCGCTTTCAAAAGCCCGACGAAGAGCAGGAAGGCGACGCGCGCGCCCTGGTGCGTTTTACCGACCCGCCGAGCGAGCGCGGTAAATCCCTGCTGTCGATTTTCGACAAACTCTGGTACTACGAGCCGAAGTTGCGTCGTCCCATTCCGATCTCGCGACAACAACGCCTGATCGGCCAAGTATCCAACGGCGATGTGGTCGCTACCGACTTCGATCTTTCCTACGACTCGAAACTGGCCGGAATCGAGCCCTGTGGTGATAGCAAATGCTATCGGTTGGAGTTGGAGCGCCGTTGGGCGTATGTAACCTATCCGAAAATCACTTACTGGGTAGAGCTGGATACTTATCGGCCTTATAAGGCGGAATTCCTCTCCACCAGTAATATTTTGTTAAAGCGCGCCTGGTATACGGATTATCGTCCGGCACTGGGTATCGAACGTCCTCATGAAATTCGTATCGAGGACAGTCTGAAGAAAGAGCACTACACGCGCATGCTGTATTCGCAGGTGCGGCCTGAAGAAGTACCAGAAGCCTACTTTCAGAAAGAGTATCTGTTGCGCTTGCGCTAAATAACTTCAGGTAAACGGTGGTGTTCTGAATGGTTCGAAAGTTCCCGTTCCGGGTTTCGCTCGCCTGCGTCCTGGCGCTCTGGAGTTCGCTGGTTGCCGCCATCGAATGCTCCAGCGGCGGCTACCTCGGCGCCGAGGGCGGCCGCAGCTGGACGCGCAGCGCGGCTCTGAATCCCGCTGAAAGCTTCAGCCGCAGCCAGGACTTGCGCGCGCTGTACGGCGAAATCAGTGGCGACTGTTCGTTCGCCGAGCTGAGGTTGCACGGCAAGGTGGCTGGTGAGCACCTAGGCACCCATGGCGAGTCGGGTATCGCCCAGGAGCCGGATGGCGAGGAAAACCGAGGCTTCGTGCGCGAGGCCTATTTGTCTTTCAGCCCCGATGAATCCTGGTTCATCGATATCGGCAAGAAAGATATTCGCAACGGTCAGATGTTCTTTATCAGTCCGCTGGATTTGTTGCAGAACCCGCTGAATTATTCATCGGTTGGTATTACCCATGCCCTGGGTGTTTCCTGGCAGGATGCCTATCGCGAAGGTTCGGTCGGCGTTCAGGCATCTTGGTTCAGCGCATACGGTACATTGGAACTGGCCATATTGCCGCAACTGGCCAATGAGTCATCGAGCGCCAGAGTCGCCGACTGGAATACCTTGCAGCGCACCAATGGACAGGAGCGTTATTACGCAGCGTACACCACTTCGGTTTTCGAAGATTTCAATCCGCGCGTGGTGTTGGTAGGCGGTGATAGTTTCGCTGCAGGCATTGGAACCAGCGGCTATCTGACCGATGACTGGATACTCAATCTGGAACTGGCTGCCAGTGACAGGAGCCATATAAAGGAACCTGGCAAACGAGCACTCGATGCGTTGCGCAATGGCCAATTCCCCAGTGCCGATTCGATATTGCACGAACAGCAGGATGATGCCTTTGTGCAATTCGCCGGCGGCCTGCGCTATGCCACGGAAAACAATACGGCGATTTCCGTCGAATATCTCTATCAAGGTCAGGGTTATGGCGACGGCCAGTGGGACGATTATTTCGACACGCTGGATTTTACCGAGTCGGCGTATCAATCCAGTGGTTTTCCGCTGTATCGCGGTTATCAACTGTTATTTGCCCAGGAGGCGGATAACAACGCGCGGCGAGATTTGATGTTGGGACGCCACTACCTAATGTCGCATATCGAGCGAAGTTCTGCGGAACTGCGCACGCTATCTTGGGAAGTGGCCGCCATCTATAACCTGGAAGATCAAAGTCATGCCCTGAATCTGCACCTGTCTTCGCAACTTTCCCGGCAATTCGAAGTATATGCCGGTGGCGGTTATCTGGGCGGAGCGCGGCGCAGCGAGTTTGGGCGATTAGGCACTAGCGGAGGGGTTTATGCAGGCGTTCGAGCAATCTGGTGATTCCAACAACTATGTGCTGCTGTTTCCCGGCCAGGGTACCCAGCATATCGGCATGGGCGAGGACGTCTGCGAACAGTCGGCGCGCACGCGGCGGGTGTGGGACTGCGCCGCCGATATCGCCGGATTCGACGTGCGGCGCATGTGCTTCAAGGGGCCGATGACGGCCCTGGCGAAGACCCACTACCAGCAGGTAGCGGTCACCGCGGTGAACATCGCCACCCTGGAGGCCCTGCGCGAGCGGGCCGAAGTGGGGGAGTTGGCGGTGGCCGGGCACAGCGTCGGCGAGTTTTCCGCACTCTACGCCGCCGGCGTGCTCGGCCTGGAGGACTGCCTGCGCGCGGTGGCCGCCCGTGGGCAGATCATGCAGGCCCTGGCGGTGGAAACCGACGGCGGCATGTACGCGATCAAGGGCATCGACCGCGACACGGTTGCGGCGCTGATCGCCGAGCAGGAGCTGGGTGGTCCGGTCGGTGTGGCCAATGACAACTCGCCCCGGCAGCAGGTGATTTCCGGCTGCAAGAAAGCGCTCAAGACGTTGCTGCCGCAGATCATGCGTGCCGGCTACGAACAGGTGCGGCTGCCAGTCAACGGCGCCTGGCACAGCGCCTTGATGAACGGCGGTCGGAACGATTTCCAGGCGGTCATCGACGGGCTGCAATTCGCCCAACCGAGGCTGCCGCTGTTCACCAACCAGGCGGCGGCGCCGGTCAGTGACATCGAAGACATCAAGCGCGACCTGGTTAACAACCTCTCGGCCACCGTGCGTTGGCGCGAAACCGTCGACGCCCTGGTCGCCGGCGGCTATCGCGCTTTCCTCGAAGTGGGGCCGAAGAAGGTGCTCGGTCGACTGCTGCAGGACTTTCCCCATGAGGGATTGATCGCCCGTCATGCCGGCGACCTGCTTGGTACCGGGCAACCGGTCGCCGAGCCGGCCTGAGGAGCGCCCCATGCTGCCGACCTTCCGCCGTCATCTGCGCCACTATGCCCTGGGCCAATGGTTCGGGCTGAGCCTGATCGGCCTGTTGCTGACCTTTACCCTGGTGCGCAATGCCGGCGAGCTGTCGCTGCTGGAGTTGCTGCTGGCCGGTGGCGCGATTGCCGCCGGGGTGGCTTATGCGACGGTGCGCGATGCGCCCGGTTACTGGATTTACGCCGCGCGGGCGCCGAAGTTCATGCTGCTGCCCAGCGAACTGGCGGCGATGCAGGCGCTCAAGGTCACCCCGCTGGCCCGCGCGTTGAACCCTTTGCGCCGGCCCTGGGCCACGCCGCTGCTGCTGGCCGGCGGGTTGGTGCTGGTGCTGCTGGCCGGCGCCCACTGGTTGCCGGAACATCGACGCCTGCTGGCGTTCGTTGCCATCGGTGGCCTGTTTCCCCTGGCGCTAGCCGCGGCGATGGCGGGCAGCGCGCCCTACTTGCTGGCGCTCGCCAGCCCGGAAGGCGCGGCGATGTTGCGCGAAGGACTGGCCGGTAAGCGCAGTGCGCGCAGCTATCTCTACGAGGACTTGGCGATCAGCCTGGCAATCAATTTCGCGCTGGTCTGGCCGCTGCACGACAAACCCGCGTTCAGCCTCGAACGCGGCTATGCCAGCCCCGAGTTCATCGTCGCGGCGGTGATCCTGGCCTGGATCGCGGCGTTCTTCACCTTGCTTGGCGCGCGCCGTTCGCGGGTGTTCTCGGCCACCGGCGAGGCCCTGGCAGCGTTGGTCACCGGCAGCGCTGCCGACGATGGCGCGGTGCCCGCGCCCGGCGGCTTCTGGCGCCGCAGCCTGGCCTATTACGCGTTGCTGGCCGGTTGGACCCTGCTGGCCTGCCTGCTGTTTTCCCTGCTGCCGGCGACCGTGCCGTTCCCGGTGTTCTACCTGAGCCTGCTGCTGCCGTTGGGCGCGATGTTCTGGCGCGAGCGACTGTGGACGTTGCAGCAGGACGCCCGGCAGGTCACGCAGTACATCGACGAGTTCGTGCCGGCCACGGCGCGCTGAAGGGGGGCGGAACGGGCATGCATGTGGGCATCGATATCGTCGAGGTGGAACGCATTCGCACGGCGACCCGGCGCAGCGGAACGGCGTTCATGGAGCGCGTCTATACCGCGCGGGAACGGGAGTACATCGGCGACGTGGAGGAGAACGTCGAGCGCGCGGCGGGCATCTGGGCGGCCAAGGAGGCGGCGGTGAAGGCCCTCGGCACCGGCTTCCAGAGCGGCGTGCTGTTTCTGGATATGGAGATCAGACACGAAGAAATGGGCCGACCGTACCTGGAGTTCGGTGGCCGATTCCTGCAGGTGATGCAACAGGCAGGCTTGAGTGCGGCGAGTTTGAGCATTTCCCACTGTGCGACGCACGCAGTGGCGGCGGTAGTGCTTGGGTGAACTTTCAATACAGGCGGACGAACGATGGCAGCGTACACGGACTTGAAGGACAAGATTGCATTGGTAACGGGAGCGAGCGGCGACATCGGCTTGGCCGTTTGCGAAAAATTGCTGGAAGACGGTTGCAAGGTCTATGCGACCTATAACAACAACCCGGCCCGCCTCGAGGCGCTGGCAGACAACCCGCAGTACGCGGAGCGATTGATCCCGCTGCGTTGCGACATCACCAACCAGGACGACCTGAACGCGGCGATGGCGCGGATCGAGGAGGCCGACGGCAAGCTCGACGTGCTGGTGAACAACGCCGGCAAGTACCGCGACAACCTGTTCGCCCTGATGGACTTCGACGAGTTCGACGACGTCGTCAAGACCAATCTCTACGGCACTTTCATGATGGCCAAGGCCGCCCTGCGTCTGCTGCGCAAGGCCAAGCAGGCGGCGGTGGTCAACGTATCGTCGATTGCCGGCATGACCAACAGCTTCGGCCAGTCGAACTACAGCGCGGCGAAGGCCGGGATGATCGGCTTCACCCGGACGCTGGCCGGCGAGCTGGGCTCCAAAGGCGTACGGGTCAATGCCGTGGCGCCGGGGCTGATCGAGTCGGTGATGACCAAGCGGGTGCCGCGCAACGTGATCCGCCAGACGCTTTCCGTGATCCCTCTGCAACGCATGGGCGAGACCCGCGAAGTGGCCGAGGCCATCGCTTTTCTGTGTTCCAGCTCATCGAGCTACATCGTCGGGCAGACCCTGGTGGTCGACGGCGGCTTAATCATGCGTTAACGGGGGGAGAAACATGGCTGAAACCGAGGAAAGTCTCGTTACACCGGCGCTGCTCATGAAGATGGGCACCTGGCGCTATCCGTTCTTTCTGGTCGACAAGATCTGCGATTTCAAGCGCGGGCCCAAGGGCTACATCACCGCGGTGAAGAACATCACCTTCAACGAGCCGCAGTTCCAGGGGCACTTCCCCGACAACCCGGTGATGCCCGGCGTGTTGATCGCCGAGGCCCTCGGCCAGACCAGCGACTACCTGTCGCTGCTGACTGCCTTCTGCGAGGAATACGAGAGGCGTCACGACTGCGACCTGTCTGCCCGCCGCGACCTGCAAAAGGCGGTGCATTCCGACGAAGGCATCGAGCTGTTCGGCGAGATTCGCAAGAAGTTCGGCGGCCTGCTGGCGGCGCAGGACCTCAAGTTCAAAAGCGTGGTGGTACCCGGCGACACCCTGTTCATGCGCAGCGAACTGACCATGAAGGACCCGGCCGGCTTCAGCCACTTCAAGGTGGAGGCTCGCGTCGGACGGCGGGTGACCACCGCCGGCAAGGTCACCAACTTCTGGTTCGACATGACCAAGAAAATGCCGCTCTGACGGCACGCTCACTACCTAGAGGAGAGGGATATGGACAGCAACCTGCAAGCCGTGATCGCCGAACGCCAGGCGGTTCTCGATAAGTTGAAGGGCAGCCTGATCGACCGGCTCAACCTGTACCAGAGCATCGAGCAGATCGACGACGACACCCCGCTGTTCGGCAGCGGCCTGAAGCTCGACTCGGTGGACGCCACCGAGCTGGTGGTGATGCTCGACGAAGAGTTCGGCGTGCGGGTTTCCGAGGGCGACGACCCGTCCTACATGCGCAATATCAACTCGCTCGCTTCTTTCATCCTCAAGCGCCAGGCCGCCGACGCCGCTTGACGGCTTCCCTGGGAACCAGACAAAGGAGAACACCGATGAATCCGATGGAAGCCGTTCACAAAGCCGCCGGCGCCACCCTGGGCGAGCGCAATGGCGTCGCCGTACCGCTGCACTATGGCCAGCCGGCAGAAGAACACCAGGCCATGCGCAAGAACATCCTGATGGTCGACTACTCGCACTTCGGCCTGGTCGAGGTCAGTGGCGACGATGCCTATGACTTCCTCAACCGTGTGGTCGGCGGCGATCTCTCGGCCATTCGCGACGAGCAGGCGCTCTACACCGTGCTGTTGGACGAGCACGGCAAGATCGTCACTGACCTCTACATCCTCTGCGATGACGAGCGCTTCGTGCTGCTCAGCGAGTGGATGCGCGGCGACAGGCTGGCGGCCAGCCTGCAGGCGGCCGTGGGCGAGGAGGGCGTGGACATCGCCTCGCTGGACGACAAGTACTCCACCGTGCTGTTCGAAGGCCCCTACAGCTGGGAACTGATGGCCGAACTGTTCGGCTTCGACGTGCTCGGCCTGCCCTACCTGGAGTTCATGCCGGTGGACGAAGGTCTGCTGCTGCGTGCCGGCAAGCACGGCGAGTTCTCCTTCAAGGTGCTGGCGGAGAAAGACCAGGTGGCTGACCTGTGGGCGCGTGCCGAAGAGGCCGGGGCCAAGTTCGACCTGAAGAAGGGCGGCATCGACTTCCAGAACAAGGCGCGCCTGGAAAACCCCTGCTGGGACCCGAGCCTGGCCGGCGAATTCACCGCCTGCCCGATCGAACTGCAACTGCAGTGGGCGGTGCGCTACGACAAGGACGAGTTCATCGGCAAGGACGCGCTGCTGGCCAAGCTGGAAGAGGGGCCAAAGGTTCGCGTGGTCGGTTTCTTCGCCCAGGGCGAGGGTGCCGAGGCCGCGCGCATCGGTGACAGCGTGCTGAGCGGCGACCAGGAAATCGGCCGGGTGATCACCCTCGGCTATTCGGCCGGGCTGGATGCCTACATCGGCCAGGCGCTGCTGGACGTCGAGCATGCCTACGCCGGCATCGACCAGTACCGCATCGCCGCGTCGGCGGCGCCGGTGGCCATCGTCACCTCGGCGATTCCGTTCCTGCAGAACTTCAGCTTCATGGTCAACCCGGCGGAGCACAGCTACGTGGACCCGTCGCGGCCGAAGAGCCTGCTCGAGCAGCAGGCGCAGTAGCAGACGCGCAACGCGGCGGGCGGGCCGCACCGCGTGCCCCGGCTCCGGCTGGGTCCGCGCGGTGCGGCCGGTCGCCTGCGCAAGGTTTCGAGGAGCGGACAGATCCGCGCAGGAGATTCAGCAAAATGGTCAAGCGCAAACGAGTAGTGGTCACCGGCATGGGCGTGCTGACGGCCTTGGGCACCAGCGTCGAGGAATTCCGCCAGGGGCTGCTGGCAGAGAAGGCATCGATCGCACCTAGCCAGCACTTCCTCAAGTATTTCGATCACGCCAACGCCTCGGAAGTACCGGCGGAAATCGACTACGAAGGCCTGGACCCGGCCCTGTTGCCGGAACTCGACCGTACCGTGCTGTGGGGCTACAAGGTCGGCCGCGAGGCCCTGGTCCAGGCGGGCCTGCTCAACGCACCGCTGCTCGAACGCACCAGCCTGGTGGTGGGGGTTTCCTCCGCCGGCGCCGAGGCGATGATGCCGCTGATCGAGAACCGCCCCGAGGAATTTTCCCCGCGCAAGCTGGAGATTTCCGGCAGCTTCGCAGCCATCTGCCCGGTGGTGTCCTCGCTGCTCGGCCTGCGCGGCGGCTTCGAGCTGGTGGCCACCGCCTGCACCGCCAGCACCAACGCCATCGGCATCGGCTTCGACCAGATCCAGAACGACAAGACCCCGGTGGCGCTGATCGTCGGCTCCGACCCGGTCTACTTGCCCACCTTCGCCGGCTTCTATGCGCTCAAAGCCATGCACGAGCAGTCCTGCAGCCCGTTCTCCGGCACGCCCGGCATGTCCATCGGCGAAGGCGCCGGCGGCCTGGTGCTGGAAGAATACGAGCACGCCAAGGCCCGTGGCGCGACCATCTATGGCGAGATCATCGGCTACGCCACCTCGTCCGATGCCCACCACGAAACCGCGCCCGACCCGCGCGGCGAAGGCGCCGCCCTGGTGATGCGCACCGCGCTGAAGAACGCCGGTGTCGGCACCGGGGACATCCAGTACATCAACGCCCACGGCACCGGCACCGAGGCCAACGACCGCGCCGAAACCGTGGCGATGAAGAAGGTCTTCCCCAACATCGCCGAGATTCCGGTCAGCTCGACCAAGTCCTATTTCGGCCACAACATCGGCTCGGCCGGCATCATCGAGATGATCGCCTGCCTGGTCACCCTGCCGGACGGCAAGGTACTGCCGACCCTGAACTTCGGCACGCCGCGCACCGGCTGCGACCTGAACTACGTGCCCAACGAATTCCAGCGTCACGACGTGCGGCTGTTCATGAAGAACAACTACGCCTTCGGCGGCAACAACTGCAGCATCGTGTCGGCGGTGAAGCCGGAGTCGGTACCGCAGACCGAGTACCGCCCGCGGCGCGTGGTGGTCACCGGGCTGGGCATGCTGACCTCGCTCGGCTACGGCCTGGAGGAAGTCATCGCGCGTATTGCCAGCGGCGAGCAGGGCAGTGCGCTGATTCCCGCCTCCGAACTGGGCAGCATGGCCAACGACGGCGAGCAGCTACAGCGCTTGCTGGCCAGCAATCCACGACTGGCGCAGGTGCTCGACGAGGCTGGCGGCGACATTGCCGGACTCAGCTTCCGCGCCCATGAGATCCGCAATATCGAGCCGCGCCGGCATCTGAAGAACTTCGATGCACGCAAGGCCAGCAAGATCGGCACCTACGCCCTGCTGGCGGTGGAGCAGGCATTGCAGGGCGCCGGCAAGAAGGTGCGCCATGGCGATAGCGACACGGCGCTGATCATGGGCATGTCCAAGGGCCCGCAGGCGACCATGGCGCGCTATGCCCAGAGCCTGTCACCGGACCCGCGCCGCGCGCGCACCTTCGAATTCCCCTCGGCGCTGATGAATGCCATCGCCACCTTCTGCGCCATTTCCAAGGGTCTGAAGGGCTACAACAGCACCCTGTCGACCGGTTTCAACTCGGCCTTCGGCGCGCTCTGCTACGGCTACGAGATCGTGCGCCAGGGCCTGCAGGGCCAGGCGCTGGTCGGCGGCGCCGACGAGAACGCCTATGCCTCGGCGCTGATGTCGCAGCGCAACAGCGAGCGGCTGAACTGGGAGTCCGGCACCGACGCCTTCCAGGTCTACAGCGCGTCGAAGAATGGCTACCTGATGGGCGAGGGCGCCGGCGTGGCCTTTCTCGAAGACGCCGAGCAGGCCGCCGCGCGCGGTGCCCGGGTGCTGGCCGAGCTGGTCGGCTACGGACGCTCCTGCGATGCCGTGTATCCCGGTGAGGGCGGCATGGCGCTGGATGGCGCCAGCATGGCCGCGGCCATCGACCAGGCCCTGGCCGAAGCCGGCCTGCGGGCCGAGCAGATCGATCTGGTCTGCGGTACCAGCTGGGGCACCGCCGAAAGCTCGCAGAAGGAGCTGGCGGCGATTCGCCAGGCCTTCGGTCAGGCTCGTCCCGACGTGCCGGTGGTCAATTACAACGGCCACTTCGGCTTCGTCGAATCGGCCACCGGCCTGCTCAACCTGGCGATGCTTACCCGCGCGATGCAGACCGGCGAGGTCCAGCCGATCCCCTTCACCGAGGACTACTGCGCCGACGACATCGCCTTCGTGCGCTACCCCCGGCGCCTGGAGATCCGCCACGCGCTGCTGCTCGGCGCCTCGGAAGGCGGCAATAACTATGCGCTGGTGCTGCGCAACGGTGCCGTCCATGCCTAAGGCGAATGCCGCGGTGATCTCCGGCGTCGGTGCCTGCAACGACCTGGGCGCCGACCGCCGGGCACTGGTCCGGGCCCTCGGCGATGGCCGTCAGGGCCGTCGCCAGCCGTTCTTCGCCGATGCCGAAGCGGCGGCACCGCTGGGCCTGGGCTTCAATCCGGCGCAGGTGCCGATGCCGACGTTCGACAAGCCCCGGCGCGGCGAACAGGCCGGCGGGGCACAGAGCGCGGCGCGGCTGCTGCAGCGGGTGATCGACGAGGCCCTGGCCGATGCCGGACTGGCACCGTCGGCGCTGACCGAACCCGGCGCGCAGCTGTACCTCGGCGGGCAGGGCGTGCAGCCGGACATCATGGGGTTCTTCGGTTACCTGCGGCGCAACGACGAGGAAGACCTGCTGTTCAATCCGGCGATCCGCCAGTTGCACAGCCGGCAGTATTCCGAGGAGCAACTGGCGCGGCTGCTGATGCAGCACTACCGCCTGGCCACGCCGCCGCTGTCGCTGTACAGCGCCAGTTGTTCGAGCATGTCGGCGCTGTACCTGGCGAGCAAGGCGATCGAGTCCGGCAGCGCCGAGCTGGCGGTGGTGGCCTCCTGGCAGCAGGTATCGCTGTACAACCTGATGTTCATGGGCGGGCTCAACGCGTTGGCGAAGACCGTCTATCAACCCTTCGCCGCCGGCACCGAGGGCGTGATGCTCGGCGCCGGCGTGGCGGTGAGCATTCTGGAAAGCCCCGCCCGCCTGCAGGCCCGCGGCGCTCTCGGACGCATGCGCATCGAAGGCTTCGCCATGAGCCAGAACGGCGGTTCGGCGCGCGGAGGCCAGGCGTTCGCCCCGGACTTTCGCCTGATCGCCCGAACCATTGGCGACTCCCTGGAACAGGCCGAGACCACGGCGGGGCAGATCGGCTGCGTGTTCGCCCACGGCAACGGCATTCGCGGCAACGACCAGGCCGAGTTGATGGCGATCCGCAAGGTCTGGGGCGACAACGCGGTGCCCACGGTCTCCTACAAGGCGCAACTGGGCTACCAGGTGGCGGCCAGCGGCCTGACCGACGTGGCCATCGCCGCCGACGCCCTCGAGCAACGGCGCCTGCTCGCCTTCCAGGCCATGGCACCGCTGGATGCCGCGGCTGGTGTGCGGCTGCATGCGGATACCGAGCCGCTGCCGCTCGGCAGCGACAAACTGGTCAAGATCGGCCTCGGTATCGAGGGTTCGATCGCGGCTTGCACCCTGGCGCGGATTGCCTGATGGAGAAGCCATGACAATCGAAGAGAAGCAACTCGCCGCTAGCGGCGCGGCGCTGTCCCAGCAGGCCTGCATCGCCCCGGCGGCGGTGACCCTGGTGGGCATGGCGGCGGTCGAGCCCGGCCGCGCGCCGCAGCCGTTCGCCACCCAGTGGTTTCGCGCCTGGGAGGCGCAATTGCACAAGAAAGCGGTGCGCAAGACCCAGCGTCGCCAGTGGGACCTGTGCCGCTTCGGCGGTGCCAGCGGGCCCGATGCGGCCAAGGCCAATTACCGCGAGGCCCAGGGGGCCGTCAGCCAGGCCGCACGCCAGGCGCTCGGTGCGGCCGAGGCCAGTACCGGCAAACGTTCTTCCCGCGAGCGGCTGGCGCTGGTCTATTCGGATTTCTGGGGACAGTGCTCGCACCTGGAGCAGGCGCACAACTGGCGTGACAGCTTCGATCTGGATGTGATTCCCAAGCAGTTGCTGCGCGACCTCGGCATCGATGGCTTCTCCTGCAAGATCCAGGCGGGGCGTTCCGCCTTCGCCCAGGGGCTGCGGGTCGCTGGCGAGCTGCTGCATGGCGGTGAGATCGACACCGTGCTGCTGGGCGGCATCTTCCGTTTCTACCCGGCCCTGGGGTTTTCCGAAGCCATCGACAACGCCGACCAGGAACGCGGCTGGCTGGGCAAGGGTGGCCGGCACAACGCGCCGATCGTCGAGCGTGCCGGCTTCGTCGTGCTCAAGCGGCCAGAGGCGACAGGGGCCACGGCAGGCATTCGCCTGGGGTTGCCGCGCTACCTGCAGTTGCCCAAGGGCCGGGAGCAGGCGGCGACCGCCCTGGCTGCCGGCTGGTCGGCATTGCTGCCTGAAGGCAAGGCGCTGGTCTACGGCGGGCTGTATCCGTCGAGCCTGCTGGCTGAAGTGGAGAGCCAGGCGACCGCCGCCCTCGGCGATTCGGGGCTGTACGAGAACGTCTGTCGCCGCTTCGGTGACAGTGGCGGCATCAACCCGCTGCTGGCCCTGCAGCGCTTCGCCGCGCGCAAGGCTGCCGGCGACACTCCGCCGGCGCTGCTCAGCCTGAGCGACAGCCTGGGCGGCACCTGGCTGCTCAGATGCGACTAAGGATGCGGATATGAACCAGATAGTGAGCGCAGCGGAGTTGCCCATCGTGCGCCTGAGCGCGGTGGAGAAGTTCTACGGCCGGGGCGCCAACCAGGTGCACGCCCTGCAGGCCATCGACATCCTCGTCGAGCGCGGCGAGTTCGTCGCCCTCTGCGGCCAGTCCGGCAGCGGCAAGAGCACGCTGCTCAACCTGATCGGCGGCATCGACCGGCCCAGCGCCGGCCACGTGCACTTCCTCGGCCAGGACCTGGCCAAACTGAACGACCCTGAGCTGGCCCGCCTGCGCGCCGAGGAAATCGGCTTCGTCTTCCAGTTCTTCAACCTGCTGCCGGTGCTCAGCGTGTTCGACAACGTCTACTACCCGCTGATGCTCAACGGCCACAAGAAGGAGCGCGCACGGCGCCAGGTCATGGACGCGCTGGCGCGGGTCGGGCTGGAGAAGCACTACCTGCGGCGTCCGGTGGAGCTGTCCGGCGGTCAGCAGCAGCGGGTCGCCATCGCCCGCGCACTGGTGAAGAAGCCTGCGCTGGTGATCGCCGACGAACCGACCGGCAACCTGGATTCGGAAACCGGCCGTTCGGTGCTGGAGCTGATGCAGGAGATCAACCGGGAGAACGGCACCACCTTCATCATCTCTACCCACTCGGATGCCGTGCGCGATGTCGCCAGCCGGGTGATCAACATCGCCGACGGGAGGCTCAAGCAGGATGAGATCGCTCATGCGTAACGCCACGCGTCTGCTCGCCCTGGGCGGCCTGTTGGCCAGCGTCGGGCTGGGTGCCAGTGAAATGCCCGGCAGCATCGCCGACTACCGTGCACAGAGCGAGGCGGCGCTGACCCGCCTGGCGACCAGCGAACGGGTCGACGGGCTGCGCGACGAAGCCATCCTCGCGGTGGTGCGTGCCGGCGACAACGGGCTTGCCGAGCGCACCCTGGAGGCCCTCGACGACTACCGGCAGCAACACCCGGCCGACCTCTACGCCAAGATGTACGAGGGCTATGGCTGGCTGTTCACCGCTGGCGAGTACGTGAAGAAGCAGAACTATTTCCGCGCTGCCGAACTGGCCAAGCGCGGTTTTTTCCTGATCGACGAGGCGGTCGACGAGCAGCCGGATGATTGGCGGCTGCGCTACCTTCGCGCGCGCATGGACGTGTTCGTGCCCGCCGAGTTCGGCCGCCACGTGGTCGCGCTGAAGGACCTCGGCTACCTGGCCGATGCCGGCGCCACAGTGCCCGCCGAGCTGGGCGCGGTCATCGACTTCCTGCGGGTGCGGGCGCTGAAGGCCGCGGCCGAGGACGCGCAGGCCGAACGGGTGGCTGCCGAGCTGGCTCGCCGTCCGCTGTGGGGTGAACTGCTGGCGCAGACCCAGGGCCGGCTGTTCCTCACCCGCGAGGAAATCCAGTACGTGGTGGCGCCCATCGTGGAGACCGATCATGAGTGAGCTGCTCTACTACCTGGCCAACGCGGTGATTCTCTATGCCGCGCTGTTGCTGCTGTGGACCGCGCTGAAGCGGCCGACGTCGATCCGCTACGCCTTCGCCAACCTGTTCCGCCAGCGCCGCCGCTCGGGCATCACGCTGCTGGCGATCGTCATGGGCGGGGTGGCGGTGTTCATCTTCGGCGGTTTCGTGCAGCACTCGTTCTCGGCGCTGCGTGAGCAGACCATTCGCACCAACCTCGGCCACCTGCAGCTCTATCGCGAGGGCTACCTGGCCAGCGGCGCCTCCAACCCGCTGCGCTACGGCATCGAGGGCTACGAGGACATTCGCAACCTGCTCACCGGCGATGAGGTGCTCGGGCCGATGATCAAGACCGTTACCGGGCAGATCGAGTTCTCCGGTATCGCCTCGCGCTACGAGGCGGAAACCTCGACGTTCTTCTCCGGCGTCGGCATTGAGCCGGAAAGCGCACTCAGCCTTGGTGCGCTGGACCGCATCGTGCTCGGCAGCGACCTGTCGCGCATCGACGGCCTCGGTGCCACCATCGGCACCGGGGTGGCCAAGGGCCTGTCGGCCGGCTACGACGACTACCTGGACCTGCTGGTGGTCAACCCGAAAGGCGGGCAGAACGCCATGTCCGTCACCGTGCGCGGGGTGATGGAGTCGGGCATCAAGGAGTACGACGACCGCGCCCTCAAGCTGCCGCTGAAGACCGCCCAGGAGCTGCTGGAAACCGAGGAGGTGAGCAAGATCATCGTGCTGCTCAACGATACCGACCTCACCGACGCGGCACTGGCGCGGGTGAACCAGCTGATCGAGCAGAAGGGCCTGAAGCTCGAGGTGCGCCCCTGGTCGGAGCTGGCGGTGTACTACCACCAGGTGGTGGGGCTGTTCGACGGCATCTTCTTCTTCATCAAGTCCATCGTCAGCGTGATCGTGGTGTTCATGATCGGCAACACGCTGATGATGAACGTGGTCGAGCGCACCCGCGAGATCGCCACTCTGCGTGCCCTGGGGCTGACCCAGCGGGAGGTCGGCCGGCTGTTCATCCTCGAAGGCATCTTCATCGGCCTGCTCGGCGCTGCGTTGAGCCTGGCGGTGGGCATCGGCCTGGCCGAGCTGATCAACGTCAACGGTCTGCCGATGCCGCCCTCGCCGGGTTACACCAAGGGCTATCTCGCTTTCATCTTCTGGAATGAGAACTTCGACCTGTTCTGGTTCACCTGCGCGCTGGCGATAGTGACGGCGGTATTGGCGTCGATCATTCCCGCGCATCGTGCTTCGAGATTGCAGATAGCCGAAGCGTTTCGCTTTGTTTGAATCAGGCGTTGAATTTAACCAAGGGACATGTATCGAAGAACTCCGAGTGGCTTGAAGTTTTAGGGTCGAGTGACCCGTTGCAGTAAGCCGCTGAATAAATCGGCGTCGTTTGAAGTTGGTTGGGCGGGCGCCGTCAAGAGCGCGGAAAGTTGCTCGTTAAATACGAGCGACTTGGCGAAGCAATGAACTTCATGGCAAGGAATTATTTATGCAGGCAGAAAGGGAAGTTGTACTGATTACCGGTGCGGCGCGCGGCATTGGCGCGGCCATCGCCGAGCGCTTCATCGACGACGGCTACGACGTGGTGCTGAACTATCGCCGTTCCCAGGGCAAGGGTGCGGTGAACCTGGACAAGCTGGTGGAACGGGCCGAGGCCTGTGGCGTGCGGGCGGTGAAGGCGCAGGCGGATATCTCCGAGTCGCGTGACATCGAGCAGATGGTCAAGGGGCTGGAGCGCGACGGCGTCACCTGCATCAACCATCTGGTGCTGAACGCCGCCAGTGCGCCGTTCAAGGCCATCACCGAGCTGACCAAGCACGACTGGAAGCAACTGTTCGGCACCAGCCTGATCGGCAACGTTGCCTGCATCAACGCCATCACGCCGCTGATGCCGCGCGGCAGCACCATCTGCGCAATCTCCGGGGTGGGCAGCCGCATGGTGCTGCCGAACTACCCGCTCGGCCTGATGAAGGCGGCGCTCGAGAATCTGGTGCGCTACATGGAAGTCGAGCTCTACGACCGCGACATCCGCGTCAACGGCGTGTGCGGCGGCGTGGTGAAGAGCGACATGCTGCCCTACATGGCGCAGATGTGGCCGGACATGATCGGCCATCTCGAAGCATCCGGACGGCGCTGGGTGCTCGACCCGGAGGAGATCGCCAACATCGTCGCCTTCCTCGCCTCCAAGCGCTCGTCGGCGATTCGCGGCGAAATCCTGGTAGCCACCGGCGGCACCATGCTGGCGGCCTGAGGGGCAGGGGGCGAGGCTTTACGCCGCCGCCTCAACGAAGCACGGTGCAAGCACCAATCTCATTGGTTGGGTTGAGGAACGAAGCCCAACATTCGCGGCCAAGTTCGGCGTCGAAACCGGGTCGCTATCCTGGGAGCGTTTCGCGTTCCATGTTGGGCTTCGCTGCGCTCAACGCCAACCGTGCGCAGTCGTAGGTTGGGTTGAGGAGCGAAGCCCAACAGGACGCAACGCCCCCGCTGGCTAACGGGCGTTCACTCCCGCCAGCGGCGCAGCACCAGCGTGGCGTTGGTGCCGCCGAAGCCGAAGCTGTTGCTCATCACCGTATCCAGCCCCACGTTCTCGCGGGTTTCCCGGACGATGGGCAGGTCCGCCAGTTCCGAGTCGAGCATGTCGATATTCGCCGATGCGGCAATGAAGTTGCCCTGCATCATCAGCAGGCAATAGATCGCCTCATGCACGCCGGCGGCGCCCAGGGCGTGGCCGGAGAGGCTCTTGGTCGAGCTGATCGGCGGCTGCTCGCGCCCGGCGAAGGCCTTGCGCAGCGCGCGCATTTCGGCGAGGTCGCCGACCGGCGTCGAGGTGCCGTGAGTGTTCACATAGTCGATCGGCGTGTCGACCTTCGACAGGGCCAGCTGCATGCAGCGCAAGCCGCCTTCGCCGCTGGGCGCGACCATGTCGTAGCCGTCCGAGGTGGCGCCGTAGCCGACGATTTCCGCGTAGATCTTCGCTCCCCGCGCGCGTGCATGTTCCAGCTCCTCGACCACCACCATGCCGCCGCCGCCGGCAATGACGAAGCCATCGCGGCGGGTATCGTAGGGGCGCGAGGCGCGCTGCGGACTGTCGTTGTACTGGCTGGAAAGGGCGCCCATGGCGTCGAACAGGTAGCTCTGGCTCCAGTGCTCCTCTTCGCCGCCGCCGGCGAAGACGATGTCCTGGTTGTCCATGCGGATCTGCTCCATCGCATGGCCGATGCAGTGCGCGCTGCTGGCGCAGGCCGAGGCGATGGAATAGCTGACGCCCTTGATGCGAAAGGGCGTCGCCAGGCAGCCGGATACCGTGCTGCTCATGGTGCGCGGCACCCGGTAGGGGCCGACGCGGGCGATGCCCTTGCTCTTGAGGATTTCCATCGCCTCCATCTGGTTGAACGCAGAGGCGCCGCCGGAGCCGGCGATCAGGCCGGTGCGCGGGTTGGAAACCTGAGCGGTGCTCAGGCCGGCATCTGCGATGGCCTGCTGCATGGCCAGGTAGGCGTAGGCGGCGGCGTCGCCCATGAAACGCTTGACCTTGCGGTCGATGTCGAGGCTGTCCATGTCCAGCGACACCGCGCCACAGACCTGGCTGCGCATGCCCATTTCGGCATAGACCGGGTTGAAGCGAATGCCCGAGCGGCCTTCGCGCAGGCTGCGGGCGACGCTGTGCGGATCGTTGCCCAGGCTGGAAACGATGCCCAGGCCGGTAATCACGGCGCGACGCATGGGAAAGTCCTTTTAGTGGCGGTCAGTGGGGTCATCGCAATGAGCGCTCTCATTAGCACTCCCTCGCATCGAAGCGAACTTCTTGTGGGGCAAGAGACGAATCTTGTCTATCAACCAATGACGCAACGAAAAACCTGTTTCTTATAGTCGCCATCAGGCCGAAGTCTTTGCGCGGAGAAGTCGGAAGATAAAGAAAAACAATGCGCCAAGACTATCCCTTAAATGGGCTATGGCGCAAAGGAAAGTTGGGGTAAGTTGAGATGGCTTGTTGCACTGATTTGTTGCGCCGACAGCATCTTATTGTTGGTAAGACGGTGCTTGGTGATACGCGCAAGTTGTTGTCGGAAGCGTCAGGAGTATCGCAACGGGCAGCCGGCGACGCGCGCAGGGCGTATCGCCGGAGCAGGGGATTACAAGGGCAGGCCGGCCCTGACGCGGTACTGGTTGCGGACCGGATTGGCGTATTGCAGCACCAGGTAGGGGCGCTGTTCGCTCGGGCAGGCGGCCAGGCGCTTCTGCCACTCCGCGTCGGCGCGAGCCACTTCGGCGGCGGAGAACAGCTCCGTGGCGCTGGGCACGGCCAGTTCCGGGTCGCGCTCGGTCCACATGGCGTAGGCCAGGTAGTGCACCGGGAACAGCCGGTAGCCGCCGAGAATGCGCCGGTCCATCTCTGCCGCCAGCAGCTTGCTGTCGGCGATCTCGGCGTCGATCGGCTCGCCGAAGTGGATATGCACCCGGCCCTTGTAGCCGGTAATGCCGAGGGCAATGCTGGCGTCGTCTTCGCCGGGAGCCTTGGTGTAGGAGCCGGTGCTGGCGCGAATGTATAGCTCGTTGGCCTTGGCCTGGTCGCAGGGGTCGTATTCGTAGCTGATCGATACCGGCGTGAGGTTCAGGGCCTGGATGGTCGGGCCGAACGGCTCGTCCTTGCGGCTCATGTGGAACATCTTGAGGATCGCCGAATCGGTGCGGTCGTCACCGTCCTTGGCGCGGCCTTCGGCCTGGGCGATCCAGATCGATTCGCTGTCGGTGCGGATCGAATGATTGATGTACGCCGACAGCAGCTGGTACGCCGCCAGCTTCTCGCGGCGGCCGCTCAGCGAACGGTGCACGATGAAGCTCTTGTTCACCCGCATCAGGTCGCTGACGAAGGGCTTTTGCAGCAGGTTGTCGCCGATGGCGATGCGCGGCGTCGGCAGCCCGGCGTGGAACAGCGCATAGTTGACGAACGCCGGGTCCATGACGATGTCGCGGTGATTGGCGAGGAACAGGTAGGCCTTGCCCGCGGTCAGTCGCTCGACGCCGGAGTAGGTGACGCCGTCGGTGGCGCGCTCGATGGTACGGTCGATGTAGGGCTCGATCTTCGCCTGCAGGGCGGCCACCGAATCGACACCGGCGAACGCCGCACGCAGCCGATGGGCTATAAGTGGTTTAAGCAGCCAGCCAAGCGGACCGGCCAGGCGTGGGAAGCGAAAGTGGGTGAGGATGTTGAGAAAGCTCTCGTCGGCGAACAGACGCGCCAGTACGGCAGGGACTTCGGCGTCGGCGTAGGGTCGGATGGCATCGAATTCGCCCATCATGCTCTCTTGTTATGCATTCGGCGGTGGAAGATAGCGGCGCCCAAGACGGGCCCTGCCCAGGGTGGGCTGCAAATAGACCGGCGATTATAGCCGCAAGTCACACGGAGGCTGCGATGCTGGAAACCCAGGACTACCAATGCCCGTACTGCGGCGAGCCGGTCGAGGCGGTGCTCGACCTGTCCGGGGGCGATCAGCGCTATATCGAGGACTGTCCGGTGTGCTGCCGGCCGATTGTGTTCCAGTTGAGCAGCGACGGTATCGACTGGAGTCTGGACGTGCGACGGGAGGATGACTGATGCAGCGAATCTACGAGCCCCAGGACCTGCTGGAAGCGGAGCTGCTGCGCGGTATGCTGGCCAGCGAAGGCATCGAGGCGCACCTGACCGGCGGCCACTTGCTCGGAGCCATCGGCGAATTGCCGCTGTGCGGGCTGCTCGCGCTGCTGGTGGAAAACGAACAGGCCGAGCGCGCACGCCGGCTGATCGCCGCGTACAATGCCGCGCTGCCCGTGCCGGGCGAAGAACCTGAACAACTGCCCGGCGTGCTGCTCTGCTGATTCCCCTTACGCCTACGAGTCCTACCATCTTATGTGTGGACGTTTCGCCCTGTTCCGTTGGTCGCCCGCACTGACGGCGCTACCCGGTTTCCCTGCCGATCACCAACCCCACTGGAACCTGGCGCCTGGCAGCC
Source organism: Zestomonas ipomoeae (assembly GCF_057128665.1). Taxonomy (NCBI): domain Bacteria; kingdom Pseudomonadati; phylum Pseudomonadota; class Gammaproteobacteria; order Pseudomonadales; family Pseudomonadaceae; genus Zestomonas; species Zestomonas ipomoeae. Next base: position 23,657 of record NZ_JBSKHQ010000018.1, on the reverse strand, counting down.
AGGTGCTGATGCTGCGCGGCGGCGAGCGCCAGGCAGCATTGGCGCGCTGGGGGCTGACGCCGCCGTGGCTGACCGATCTGTCGCGCACGCCGGCTCAGGCCCGCGCCGAAACGCTGGCCGAGCAGCCGATGTTCCGCGAGCCCTTTCGGCAACGACGCTGCCTGTTGCCGGCCAACGGCTTCTACGAGTGGCGTGGAGGCGCGCGCAAGCGGCCGTACTGGATCAGCGGCGAAGACGGCCTGCTGCATTTCGCGGCGATCTGGGAATGCTACCCGGTGCAGGGCCACGATTACCTGAGCGTGGCTGTGGTGACGCAGGCAGCGGCCAGCCTGCGCCGGCCATTGCTGCTGGACGAGGCGGAGCAGGCCGCCTGGCTCGCCGAGTCGACCCCCGAGTCGCAACTGCTAGGCCTCCTGGCCAAACCGCAGAAACCGCTGCGCGAGCGGGCGTTGGCCAGCTTGGTCAACGACCCCGCGCTGGATGGGCCGGAATGCCTGACGCCGGCCTGAAAAGGCCATGGTGCCTGCCCGGTCCTGACGGGCCGGGCGTCGATCACACCCTGAACTGATTGATCAACCGCCGCTGCTGCTCGGCGAGCTGGGTCAGCTCGGCGCTGGCCTGGCTGGCTTCGTCGGCGCCGCCGGCAACCTCGTTGGCGACCTGGCCGATGTTGGTGACGTTGCGGTTGATGTCCTCGGCCACTGCACTCTGTTCCTCTGCGGCACTGGCGATCTGGGTGTTCATCTCGTTGATCACCGACACCGCCTGGGTGATCGACTCCAGCGCATGGGCGGCATCGGCGGCGTGCTGCACGCTATCGTCGGTCTTGGCCTGGCTGGCTTCCATCACGCTCACCACCTCGCGGGTGCCGTGCTGGAGCTGCTGGATCATCGACTGGATTTCCTCGGTGGCCTGCTGGGTCTTCTGCGCCAGGTTGCGCACCTCGTCGGCCACCACGGCGAAGCCTCGGCCCTGTTCGCCGGCGCGGGCTGCCTCGATGGCCGCGTTCAGCGCGAGCAGATTGGTCTGCTCGGCAATGCCGCGAATCGCCACCAGGATGGCGTTGATGTTTTCGCTGTCCTTGGCCAGGCTCTGCACCACGCCGACCGCCCGGCCAATCTCGCTGGCCAGCGCGGCAATGGCCTGGGACGTGCTCTGCACGGTGCGCATGCCATTGTTGGCGGCCTGGTCGGCATGGTTGGCGGCTTCCGCCGCGTGGGTGGCGTTGCGCGCCACGTCCTGGGCGGTGGCGGTCATCTCATGCACGGCGGTGGCCACCAGCTCGATTTCCGAGAGCTGCTTCTGCACGCCCTGGTTGGTGCGTATGGCGATGTCGGCGGTGTATTCGGAGGAGTCGCTGACCTTCTGCACCGAGCTGACCACCTGGCTGATCATCGCCTGCAGCTTGGCCAGGAAGGTGTTGAATCCGCGGGCGATGGCGCCCAGCTCGTCGGCGCGGTTCACCTCCAGGCGCCGGGTCAGGTCGCCTTCGCCCTGGGCGATATCGTCGAGCATGGCCACCATCTGCTTCAGCGGCCGGGCGATACCGTAGCCCACCAGCCAGATTACTCCCAAGCCGATGGCGGCGATCAGCAGGCCGACCAGGGTCATGCCCAGCGCATTCTGCCGCCCCTGGCTGGCCAGCTCGTCCTGCAGCGCATGCAGTTTGCCGAGCACGGCGTCGGTGGGCAGCTCGATCACCAGTGTCCAGCGGGTATCGGTACCGGCGACGCGGAACGGCAGCAGCAGCTGGATCAGCTTCTTCTCTTCATTGACGCGGGACACCGGCTGGTTGTCGGCGCTCTGCTTGACGCGCCCCAGCAGCTCGTTGTCGAACGCCTGGCTGGCCGGCTTGCCGATCAGCGAGGCATCGCGGGTGATGGCGATCAGGTTGCCGTTGTTGGAGATCAATGCCAGCTCGCCGGCACCCTCGTAGAGCTTCTGGTCGGCGTCCTTGAGCAGGTCCTGGATGAAGTCCAGCGCCAGATCGTTACCCACCACGCCGCGGAACTTGCCCTCGACCATGATCGGCGCGTTGAAAGAGGCGACCATCACCTGCTTACCGCCGTAGTCATAGGCGGCGGGGTCGATGACGCAAGGCTTGCCGGTCTGTTTCGGACACAGGTAGTACTCGCCCTCGCGCACGCCGGTGGGCAGCAGCTTCTCGCTCTCCATCTGCGCGGCGGTCAGCGCTTCCATCTTCAGGTTGCCTCCGTCGCGATACCACCAGGGCATGAAACGGCCGGTGTCGTCGTAGCCGCTTTCGGTCTGGCCCTTGTAGAGGTCGTCATCCTGGTCGAAGGCGTTGGGCTCCCAGCCAATGTAGAAATCCAGCAGCTTGGGGTTGGCCTTGAGGTACTCGCCAACCAGCGCGCTGAGTTCCTCGCGGCTTATCTGCAGGGCGCCGTAGTTGTCGCCGCTGCCCATCGCCGCGTTGACCACCGCCAGCGAGGCAGCGGTATTGAGCGGATACTGGAACTCACGCTGCAACTGGTTGACCTGGCTCTGCGCCAGCGTCAGCAGGCGCTCGTCGATCACCTGCTGGAGCAGCGCCTGGGTGCGCTGCTCGACCAGCTCCTGGGTCCGGCTGCTGGCAAACAGTGCGTACAGCAGCAGGGCCAGGACCACGGCGAGAATGCTGGCGCCGGCCATGGCCGCCACGGAAAACTGGATGGACTTGAACTTCATGGGAACTCCGAAAGCGTCAGCTCTGCCCCGGCTTATCGGCCAGGCATGAGCAAATCATTAGTGCGCTCTGTCACAGGCAAGGATAGACGGCGACTATCGGGTCGGTGCGCGGTTGTCCAGGCAGCCTTGCGGACCTAGCATACGGCCGTTGTTTTCACGGAGTACCGGCATGAATTTTCCCCGTTTTCCCGCGATTTGCCTGGCCTTGCTGCTGGCTGGCTGCCAGGCTGTGAACACCACCAGCGGTGGCGCGGTGGGCGTCGAGCGCAAGCAGTACATGTTCAGCATGCTGTCGACCCAGCAGGTCAACCAGATGTATGCGCAGTCCTACCAGCAGACGCTGAGCAAGGCGGCCAGCCAGGGCGCACTGGTGCGCGGCACCGCCAGCGCCAAGCGCCTCAACGTGATCGCCGAACGGCTGATTGCCAAGGCGCCGATCTTCCGCCCCGATGCGGCGCAGTGGCAGTGGGAGGTACATCTGATCAAGAGTCCCGAGCTCAATGCCAGTTGCGGGCCGGGTGGCAAGATCCTGTTCTACAGCGGCCTGATCGAGAAACTTCAGCTGACCGACGATGAGATCGCCGCGGTGATGGGGCACGAAATTGCCCACGCGCTGCGCGAGCACGGTCGCGAGGCAATGTCCAAGGCCTACGGCATCGCCATCGCCCGACAGGGTGCCGGTGCCTTGCTCGGCCTCGGCGAGAACAGCCTGGCCCTGGCCGACACCGTGGTGGAATATGCCCTGACCCTGCCAAACAGCCGCGAGAACGAGCGCGAAGCCGATCTGCTCGGCCTCGAGCTGGCGGCCCGGGCCGGCTACAACCCCAACGCCGCCATCAGCCTGTGGCAGAAGATGGAGCAGGCCGGGGGCGGAGCCCCACCGGAATTCATGAGCACTCACCCGTCCTCCGGCAGCCGTATCGCCGCATTGCAGGCCGCCATTCCCAAGGTCATGCCGCTGTATCAGCAGAATCGCGTGCGCTAGGCGCGGAGGGTCGCCGGGCTCGGGGTTCGCTCTTCGTGACGGGTGGTGAACGGGCCTGAGCTGCGTGGCGCGGCACCGCAGTATTCGCGGGCTGCGCGACAACGGCCTGCTGGCGATGGGCCGGGCGATGTTGGAAAGCGCCTGCACCCGATGGGCCCTAAGGCAGGGCCTTTTCGGCGAAGGGTCGGATGTCCAGCCCCAGTTGGGAGCGAAAGCTTTCCATGTCGAACATGGTGCAGATCTCCTGGATCTCGCCAGCCGGGGTCAGCGTCCAGAACGCCATGGCCGAGATGCTCAGCACTTTGTCGCTGGGTGGATAACCCAGGGCTGGTTTTTCGATGGTGCCGATCAGTGTGCTCCAGGTGAACACCCGGCGATCCTCGGCAATGCACTCTTCGATCACCACCTCCAGATCCGGCATGGCGTCGCGGATCTCCTGCACCATGCGGGCAAAGCCGCTGCTGTCCAACGGGCGGCCGATGAAGGCGCTCTTGTAGATGAAATCCTTGCTGTGCAATTGCTCGGTCAGGGCCAGGCGGCCTTTGTTCCAGCTCAAGTCGATATGTTGCCGGACCAGCTTCTTCATCTCTTCCAGTGACATCGCTCGCTCCATGGGCACGCGGACAAGTGTGCAAGTCTTTGCGCAACTTTAGCAGGGCTTTGTCGGACAGCATTGGCCACAACGCCAGCGCCGCGGTCAGATCGATCCGGCCAGCGTCAGGGCCTGATAGCCGGCATACAGCGCCAGGGCGGCAAAGGCGCTCGCGGCCAGGCGACGAATGAGCGTCAGCGGCAGACGTTCGGCAGCGAAGTTGCCCGCCAGCACCACCGGCACATTGGCCAGCAGCATACCCAGCGTAGTGCCGACCACCACCAGCAAGAAGTGCGGATACTGCGCCGCCAGCATCACCGTGGCGATCTGCGTCTTGTCGCCCATTTCCGCGAGGAAGAAGGCGATCAGCGTCGTGAGAAAGGGGCCGTAGCGCTTCAAACCGGATGCTTCGTCGTCGTCCAGGCGGTCGGGGATCAACGTCCAGATCGCCACGGCGGCGAAGGCCAGGGCGAGCAGGGCGCTCAGCGTGGTTGCCGAGAAGAATCCGGCGACCCAGTTACCGATGGCGCCGGCCGCGAAGTGGTTGGCCAGGGTGGCGACGACGATGCCCCCGATGATCGGCCAGGGACGGCGAAAACGGGCGGCCAGCAACAGGGCGAGCAATTGGGTCTTATCGCCGACTTCCGCCAGGGCAACGATCAGGGTGGGGACGAACAGGGATTCCATCGGGGATTCCTACGGGGCGGGTCGACAGATGGCTATGACACGCACGGCCGACCCACCCCGGGTATTGGCTGTGTGTGTCATAGGTCTTGTCAAACCTCTGCTCGAGGTCGCGGGCGCCATGGTCTGCGGACCAAGTGTGTTGACGCACGCCGGGCGAGCGCTGGGCTCGCGGGAGACTACTCCCCTAGGACGGCGCGCATTCTGCCCGAGCGGGGCCGGGTCGGCAAGCCGGGTCTCGGGATCGGTGCGGCTGGCATGCTCGCGACATGCATTCAGCGGCGCTTGGCCCGATAGATGCGAAAGCCCTCGGCTTCCGCCAGTGCCTGGCACGGACCGAGGTTCTCCTCGATCAGCGGTGCGTACTTGAGAAAGCTATTGGCCACCAGACGCAGCTCGCCGCCCGGAACGAGATGTCGCACCGCTTCACGCAACAACTGCTCGGTGGCCTGGTAGCTGGTGTGCACGCCCTGGTGGAACGGTGGGTTGCTGAGAATCGCGGCCAAGCCCTTGGGCGCTGCCGCGATGCCGTCTCCGGCCATCACCTCGGCTTCCAGGTTATTGGCCGCCAGGGTCAGGCGGCTGCTGGCGACGGCAAAGGCATCCACGTCCAGCAGGGTCAGCGAACTGTGCGGATAACGCCGCTTGAGCACCGCACCGAGCACGCCGGCGCCGCAGCCGAAGTCCAGCAGATGGCCGGGCGGCAGGCCGTCCAGATGTTGCAGCAGCAGCGCGCTGCCCCGGTCGAGCCGGCCATGGCTGAATACGCCGGGCAGGCTGAGAACGTTGAGCGGGCCGTCCGCCAGGTCCAGCGTGTAGCGCTTGGCCAGGGCGTTGAGGTTCGGCTCGGCGGGCGCTCGCGCGACCGCTACCTGCCACAACTGGCAGTGCCGTGCGCTGTCCAGCTTGCGCGGCGTGCCGTAGCCGGCCAACTGCTTGGCCGCGCCTTCGATGCCGCCGCGCTTTTCGCCGACCAGGTACAGCGGCTTGCCGGCCAGGCGAGCCGCCAGGGCTTGCAGGAGATAGGCAGTCAGTTCGCGGGACTTCGGTAGAAACAGCACGGCGCTATCGAATCGCGCCTGCGGTGGCATCACGTCGAACCGGCAGCGTCCGGCGAAGCGTGCCGCCAGACTGGCCTGTTCGCCGGCGTGCCAGCTCCAGCCCTGGGCATCGGGCAAGCGACCCAGCAGGTCGTCGGCCGGCAATCCGGCCAGCAACAGCTTGCCGCCGAACAGCTCGGCCTGGCGCAACAGCACTTCGCTACGCGGGTCCATGAGGGGCTCCTGAAAAAAGCGCGAAGGATAGCAGCCGCCGGTCGCGTTTGAGGAGCGCGGCTATACCACCCGCTGCGGTGCGCCGGCGAAAAAGCCGGCGGCGTTTTCCGCCATCTGCACGACGATGCGTTGCCGCGCCTCGCGGCTGCCCCAGGCGCTGTGCGGGGTGACGATCAACCTGGGGATGTCCGCCGCCAGCAGTACATTGCCGTCTCTCGGCGGTTCCTGGGTCAGCACGTCGGTGGCGGCTCCTCCCAGGTGGCCGGCGCGCAGGGCATCGGCCAGGGCCATTTCGTCCACCAGCCCTCCGCGCGCAGTGTTGATCAGGAAGGCCCCGGGCTTCATCAACGCGAGTTCCCGTGCGCCGATCAGGTGGTGGGTGTGTTCGTTGAGCGGGCAGTGCAGGCTGAGGGCATCCACCTGTGCCAGCAAGTCCGCTAGCGGCAGGCGGTCGTCACGCACGGGTCGCCCCGGCAACTGGCCGAGCAACACGCGCATGCCGAAGGCTTCCGCCAGCCGACCCACCGCGCTGCCCAGTTCGCCGTGGCCGAGCAGGCCGAGGGTCTTGCCCTCCAGTTCGACGATGGGGAAGTCCAGCAGGCAGAACTGCCGGGCCTGCTGCCAGCGGCCGGCGCGCACCGCGGCCTGGTAATCCGGCAGCCGGGTGGCCAGGGCGAGCAGCAGCATCAGGCAATGCTGGGCCACCGAGGGGGTACCGTAACCCTGGCAGTTGCTCACGACCAGGCCATGGGCGCGGGCGGCGGCCAGGTCGATGTTGTTGGTACCGGTGGCGGCCACCAGCACCAGCTTCAGGTCCGGGCAGGCGGCGAAGGTTTCCGCGCTCAGCGGCACCTTGTTGCTGATCGCCACGTGCGCGCCACGCAGCCTGTCGATGACGTGCTCGGCGGTCGTCTGGCCGTGCAGGGCCAGCTCGCCGAAGCACTGGCGCAAGGGAGACAGGTCGAGATCGCCGAGATCCAGGGAGGCATGATCGAGGAACACGGCGCGGCTATTGCTCATCAGCTGTACCTTTTCGAGGTTGAGTGGAGGCGCTAAGGTGGCGAGCCTAGCAGACCGACGACTCGCGAGGCCCTCATGTACTGGACCGAATTCCTCACCGTTGCCCTGATCCACCTGCTCGCCGTGGCCAGCCCCGGCCCGGACTTCGCCGTGGTGGTACGCGAGAGCGTGGGCTACGGCCGGCGCGCCGGCATCTGGACCGCCTTCGGTGTCGGTACCGGCATCTTCGTGCATGTGGCTTATTCGCTGCTGGGAATCGGCCTGATCGTGTCCCAGTCCATCGTGTTGTTCAATGCGCTGAAATGGCTGGCGGCCGCCTATCTGCTGTATATCGGCGTCAAGGCACTGCGTGCCCGCCCGGTGGCCTCGGACAAGGCCGAGGTTACCCTTGCCGCGGGCGAGCGCAGCGCCCGCGGCGCCTTCGCCGTCGGTTTCGTCACCAACGGCCTGAACCCCAAGGCGACGCTGTTCTTCCTCTCGCTGTTCACCGTGGTGATCGACCCGCATACCCCACTGACGGTGCAGGCCGGCTACGGCGTCTACCTGGCATTCGCCACCGCCGCCTGGTTCTGCCTGGTCGCCCTGCTATTCAGCCAGCAACGCGTGCGCGCCGGCTTCGCCCGCCTGGGCCACTGGTTCGATCGGCTGATGGGCACAGTACTGGTCGGGCTGGGGGTGAAGCTGGCGTTTACCGAGTTGCGCTGACCGCTAACGAGAAAGGCCCCGCGTTTGCGGGGCCTGTGGTTTCCGACGTCGCTTACAGCAATTCGACCGCTACCGCCGTCGCTTCGCCGCCGCCGATGCACAGCGAGGCCACGCCGCGTTTGCCGCCTTTCTTGCGCAGGGCGTTGATCAGCGTGAGGATGATGCGCGAGCCGGTGGAGCCGACCGGATGGCCCTGGGCACAGGCACCGCCGAACACGTTGACCTTGGCATGGTCGAGGCCGTGCTCGCGCATCGCCAGCATGGTGACCATGGCGAAGGCTTCGTTGATCTCGAACAGGTCTACGTCGTCCTTGGTCCAGCCGGTCTTCTTGAACAGGTTGCTCATGGCGCCGATGGGGGCGATGGTGAATTCGCTCGGGTCCTGGCTCTGGGTCGCATGGCCGACGATCCGGGCCAGCGGCTTGAGGCCGCGACGGGCCGCTTCTTCAGCGGTCATCAGCACCAGGGCGCTGGCGCCATCGGAGATCGAGCTGGCGTTGGCGGCGGTGATGCTGCCGTCCTTCTTGAAGGCCGGTTTCAGGCTGGGAATTTTCTCCAGATTGGCATTGAGCGGTTGCTCGTCGTCCTTGACCCGTACTTCACCCTTGCGGGTGACCACGGTGACCGGGGCGATCTCGTCGACCAGCGAACCATCGGCAATGGCGGCCTGGGCACGCTTGAGCGATTCGATGGCGTAGGCATCCATGTCCTCGCGGGTGATCCCGTACTTCTCGGCGGTTTCCTGGGCGAAGGAACCCATCAAACGGCCGGTGCGGGCGTCTTCCAGACCATCGAGGAACATGTGGTCCTTCACTTCGCCGTGGCCCATGCGCAGTCCGCTGCGGGCCTTTTCCAGGATGTAGGGGGCATTGGACATGCTTTCCATGCCGCCGGCGACCATCACCGAATTGGTGCCGGCCTTGAGCAGGTCATGGGCCAGCATCACGGCCTTCATGCCGGAGCCGCACAGCTTGTTGATGGTGGTGCAACCGGTCGCGCTGGGCAGGCCGGCACCGAGCGACGCCTGGCGCGCCGGGCCTTGCTTGAGGCCGGCCGGCAGCACGCAGCCCATGATTACTTCCTGCACGTCGGCGGGCTGGATGCCGGCACGAGCGACGGCTTCGCGAATGGCGATGGCGCCCAGCTCGACGGCCGGCACGCTGGAAAGGCTGCCCTGAAAGCCGCCCATTGGGGTGCGGGCGCCGCTGACGATGACGATATCGGACATCGGATTAACCTCTTCGGGTGAGGACCGGGAGCGGTCGATGATGCCGATTCTACCCTGTGACCAAAATCGGCCAAAGAGTCACTCGGCAAATCATTCTTTGGGCTGATTGATGTGCTGGCCAGGCGCTCTAGAGTGCACCTCACTTCAAAAATAACAAGCATGCGCAGGTGCCCCCATGTTGCAGACCCGTATCATCCCGCCGGCAGAAAACGCCCATCCGTATCCCCTGCTGATCAAAAGCCTGCTGCTATCCGGCAGCCGCTACGAGAAGACGCGGGAAATCGTCTATCGCGACCGCATGCGCTACAGCTATGCAACCTTCAACGAGCGCGTCGCGCGCCTGGCCAATGCGCTGACGGCTGCGGGCGTCAAGGCTGGCGATACCGTGGCGGTGATGGATTGGGACAGCCACCGCTACCTCGAGTGCATGTTCGCCATTCCCATGCTCGGTGCGGTCCTGCACACCATCAACATCCGCCTGTCACCGGACCAGATTCTCTACACCATGAATCACGCCGAGGATAAGGTCGTGCTGGTGAACAGCGAGTTCGTGGCGCTCTACAACGGTATTGCCAGCCAGCTGACCACGGTCGAGAAAACCTTGCTGCTGACCGATGGCGAGGATAAGACTGCCGAACTACCGAATCTGGTGGGCGAGTACGAGAGCCTGCTGGAAGCCGCCGGCACCAGCTATGCCTTCGCCGACTTCGACGAGAACTCCGTGGCCACGACCTTCTACACCACCGGCACCACCGGTAACCCCAAGGGCGTGTACTTCACGCACCGGCAACTGGTGCTGCACACCCTGTCCATGGCCAGTGTGCTGGGCAGCCTCGACAGCATCCGGTTGATGGGCAACGACGCCGTCTACATGCCCATCACCCCGATGTTCCACGTGCACGCCTGGGGCGTGCCCTATGTGGCCACCATGCTGGGGGTCAAGCAGGTCTACCCAGGCCGCTACGAGCCGGACATGCTTTGTCGCCTCATCCAGCAGGAAAAGGTCACGTTCTCCCACTGCGTTCCGACCATCCTGCAGATGGTGATGAATGCAGCCGCGGCCAAGGATCACGACTTCAAGGGGCTGAAGATGATCATCGGCGGCAGTGCGCTGACCCGCTCCTTGTACGAAGCCGCCAAGGCCCGCGGCATTCAGCTCACCGCCGCCTACGGCATGTCGGAAACCTGCCCGCTGATCTCCTGCGCCTACCTCAACGAGGAGCTGTGTGCCGGCAGCGAGGACGAGCGCACCACCTACCGTATCAAGGCCGGCGTGCCGGTGCCCCTGGTGGAGGCGGCGATCATGGACGGCGAGGGCAACATGCTGCCCGCCGACGGCGACGCCCAGGGCGAACTGGTATTGCGGGCCCCCTGGCTGACTCAGGGCTATTTCCGCGAGCCGGAGAAGAGTGCGGAACTCTGGGAGCACGGCTGGCTGCATACCGGGGATGTGGCCACGCTCGATGGCATGGGCTTCATCGAAATCCGCGATCGCATCAAGGATGTGATCAAGACCGGCGGCGAGTGGATTTCTTCCCTGGAGCTGGAAGACCTCATCAGTCGTCATCCGGCCGTGCGCGAAGTGGCAGTAGTGGGGGTGCCCGACCCGCAGTGGGGGGAGCGGCCGTTTGCCTTGCTGATCGTGCGTGACGGCGAATCGCTGGATGCCAAGGGCTTGAAAGAACACCTCAAGCCCTTCGTCGAACAGGGGCATATCAACAAGTGGGCGATTCCCACCCAGATCGCCCTTGTTACCGAAATTCCCAAGACCAGCGTAGGTAAGCTGGACAAGAAGCGCATTCGCGTCGACATCGCCCAGTGGCAAGCCTCCGGCAGTGCATTTCTATCCACCCTGTGAGCGCCGCCGGCCGGGTCCCTCGCGGTGACTGATCAGTCAAACAAGCGTTTGGCTTGTTAATTGCTGTTTCGCTGTCGCCCTGGCTCCCTCTGCACTCGGATTACACCCGGTGAAAGCGGCGGGCCAGAGTTCCTGGGGACTGCAAATCACACTTTAGAGCGATCAAGCGGTGATACCTGCTGGCTATAGTCCGCAGCATCCATAACAAAAACACATGGAGTAGCGTCGATGACATCAACAAAACCGTTCTGGCGCCTGGCAAAGTTGCCGCTGGCCGTCAGCCTCGCATCCACTCTCGCCGCTCCGGCATTCGGCGTGACTTTCAATATCGGGGAAATCGAAGGTCAATTCGACTCCGCCCTGTCCGTCGGTGCCAGCTGGTCGGTGCGTCGCGCTGATCCGGATCTGATCGGTTTCAACAACGGTGGCGACGGCCTGTCCCAGACCACCGACGACTCCCGGCAGAACTTCAAGAAGGGCGAAACCTTCTCGAAAATCTTCAAGGGCATTCACGACCTCGAACTGAAGTACAAGGACACCGGCGTATTCGTACGCGGCAAGTACTGGTACGACTTCGAACTGAAGGACGAAGAACGCCTGTACAAGGACATCGACGACCACAACCGCAAGGAAGGTGCCCAAGCTTCCGGCGCGCAGATTCTCGACGCATTCGTCTATCACAACTATGCCATCGGCGATCAACCGGGTTCGGTGCGTCTCGGCAAGCAGGTAGTGAGCTGGGGTGAAAGTACCTTCATCGGTAACTCCATCAACTCAATCAACCCGGTCGATGCCGCCGCATTCCGTCGCCCAGGCTCCGAAATCAAGGAAGGCCTGATTCCGGTCAATATGTTCTACGTGTCCCAGAGCCTGACGGAAGACCTCTCCATGGAGGCCTTCTACCAGTTGGAGTGGGACCAGACAGTTATCGACAACTGCGGAACTTTCTTCGCACAGCCGGATATTTTTCAGGATGGTTGTGACCAAAATCTGGCGGTCTTGCGTACCAGAAATCAGGTTATTGCTGCTGGGGCGGGTGCTTTTATTCCTGCACTGCAAGCAAACGGTGTAACTTGGGGTAGCCCTGACGAAGGGGTGATTGTACGTCGTTCCGGTGATCGCGACCCCAGAGATGATGGTCAGTGGGGCGCTGCATTACGTTATTTTGCACAACCGCTGGATACAGAGTTTGGCCTGTACTTCATGAACTATCATAGCCGTGGGCCTATCTTCAGCGCCCAAGCGCCGGGCCAGTCGGTGTATACGGCTGCGGCGGGCTTTGGAGCGTTGGGGCCGCTCGTTGTTGCTGGAAACTCATCTTATTTCATCGAATACCCAGAGGATATTCGTCTTTATGGATTGAGCTTTTCTACCACACTACCAACCGGTACCGCTTGGAGTGGAGAGATTAGTTATCGTCCCAATGCGCCAGTACAATTGAATACTACCGATGTGCTGTATGCCGGTATTCGCCCCTTGATACCCAATGCTTCTATCTTAGGGGGATCGCTGGCAAGCATTCCTAATACAACATTGCATGGTTATAACCGAAAAGAAATTACCCAATTTCAAACAACCTTTACTCACTTCTTTGATAGGGTGATGGGGGCTAGCCGTCTAACTTTAGTTGGTGAAATTGGTATTGCCCATGTAGGAGGGTTAGAAAGCTCTTCCACTGCGCGTTACGGGCGGGATCCAATTTACGGTCCTGGCCCTCTACCGGGTACAACTAGTGGAATGCCTAGCTGCCGAGCGTTGAATTTCGGTAGCTTGGGTAATAATCCCAATGCTGAAAATCTTACTAAATACTGCGAAGACGACGGTTTCGTAACTAGCACTTCTTGGGGTTACCGCGCCCGCGCTATCTGGGACTACAACGATGCGATCGCCGGTATCAACCTGCGTCCGAGCATCGCCTGGTCCCATGACGTCGACGGTTATGGTCCGAACGGCCTGTTCAACGAAGGCAACAAGGCTATCAGCCTGGGTCTGGATGCCGAGTACCAGAACACCTATACCGCCAGCCTGGCTTACACCGACTTCTTCGGTGGCAAGTACAACACCTCGGTTGATCGCGATTTTGTATCGCTCAGCTTCGGCGTGAACTTCTAAGCGGCCTAGGAATTTCGAGGAAGACTATGCAGATGAAAACAACAAAAGGTCTGTTGCAAACTGGTGTGCTGGCGCTTTCGCTGCTGGCTACCGGTGTGATGGCGGCGGTTTCCGCCGAGGAAGCGGCCAAGCTGGGCACTACCCTGACTCCGGTTGGCGCCGAGAAGGCCGGCAATGCCGATGGCAGCATTCCCGAGTGGACCGGTGGCCTGCCGAAGAACGCCGGTGCCGTCGATCCCCGTGGCTTCCTGGCGAATCCTTTTGCCAACGAGCAGCCGCTGTTCACCATCACCGCGCAGAACATGGACCAGTACAAGGACAAGCTGACCCCCGGTCAGCAGGCCATGTTCAAGCGCTATCCGGATACCTACAAGCTGCCGGTCTACCCGAGCCATCGCAGCGCTACCCTGCCGGACAAGGTGCTGGCCGCTACCAAGCAGAATGCGGTCAACACCAAGATGGTCGAGGGCGGCAACGGCCTGGAGAACTTCCAGGTCGCCAACCCGTTCCCGATCCCGCAGAACGGTCTGGAAGTGATCTGGAACCATATCACCCGCTATCGCGGTGGCAGCGTGCGCCGTCTGGTGACCCAGGCGACCCCGCAGCCGAACGGCTCCTACAGCATGGTGTACTTCCAGGACGAGTTCACCTTCCGTGATGCCTTGAAGGATTACGATCCAAGCAAGCAGAGCAACGTGCTGTTCTACTTCAAGCAGCGGGTAACTGCGCCTTCGCGTCTGGCCGGTAACGTGCTGCTGGTGCACGAGACCCTCAATCAGGTGAAGGAGCCGCGTCTGGCTTGGCTGTACAACGCCGGCCAGCGTCGTGTGCGTCGTGCGCCGCAGGTGTCCTATGACGGTCCGGGCACCGCCGCCGACGGCCTGCGTACTTCCGACAACTTCGACATGTTCAACGGTGCTCCCGACCGTTACGACTGGAAGCTGGTCGGCAAGCAGGAGCTGTACATCCCCTATAACAGCTACCAGCTGGACTCGCCGAAGCTGAAGTACGACGAGATCATCAAGGCTGGCCATATCAACCAGGACCTGACCCGTTACGAGTTGCACCGCGTATGGCATGTGACCGCGACCCTGAAGCCGGGCGAGCGCCACATTTATGCCAAGCGTGACTTCTTCATCGACGAGGACACCTGGCAGGCCGCCGAGATCGATCATTACGATGGTCGCGGTACCCTGTGGCGCGTTGCCGAGGCCCATGCCCAGTACTACTACGACCAGCAAGTGCCGTGGTACACCCTGGAAGCCCTGTACGACCTGCTGTCCGGCCGTTACCTGGCGCTGGGTATGAAGAACGAGGAGAAACAAGCCTACGACTTCAACTACACCGCCTCGGAAAGCGACTACACCCCTGCCGCACTGCGTCAGGCTGGCGTGCGCTAACAGCGTTTCGCGCCAAGAGAGCCGGCCTTCGGGCCGGCTTTTTATTGCCTGCAACTTGTCTTGGCGCCAACGGTCGGGCGAGTACGCAGAAGCCGCGTCCGGCCCGGGTAGCCGCTGGGGCTTCAAATGCGTGCCTTAAGGGTCTAGGCTGCTCTGCGTTTATCCTAAATGCGACGGAGTGGGCAAAACCTAGCGATGACTGACCTGTCGAGTCTGCGAAATGTCGCCTGTCCTGCGCCGACTTCGGTGGAGGCGCGCTTCTTTCGACCTCCGCTGCCGGCCGGTTATGTGCCGCGGCCGCGGTTGTGCGAGCGCTTGGCCATGGGCCTGGATGGCCGCCTGCTGTTGGTCAGTGCGCCGGCCGGCTTTGGCAAAAGCTCGCTGGCCATCGAGTTTTGCGAGCGTCTGCCCGATCAGTGGCAGAGCCTCTGGCTCGGGCTCAGCAAGCGCGATGGCGATCCCGGGCGCTTTCTCGAACGCATGCTCGATGGCCTGCGGCAGTTTTTTCCGGGCCTGGGCGACGAAGCCCTTGGCCTGTTGAAGATGCGCCAGCGTCATCAGCCGTTTGCCTTCGAGGAGTGGCTGGACGGCCTGCTCGACGAGTTGTCCGGTCGCCTCGACCCGGAAGCGCCGGTGTTGCTCGTGCTGGATGACTATCACCTGGCTCAGGGGCCTGTGCTGGACCGTTGTCTGCAATTCTTCCTCAACCATCTGCCGAGCGGCATGCTGCTATTGGTTACCAGTCGGCAGCGCCCTGACTGGCATCTGGCGCGTTTGCGACTGTCCCGCCAACTGCTCGAACTGCATGAGCAGGATCTGCGCCTGACCGCCGAGGAAGTTGGCGAACTGCTGGCCAGCCAGGGCGCGACGATGCAGGGCGAGGCCCTGGAAAGCCTGCTGCAGCGCAGCGAGGGCTGGGTAGCCGGGCTGCGCCTTTGGCTGTTGGCCAAGCAGGATGCGCCGATGCAGGAAGGGCCGGAAAGCGAGCCCCATGGCGCCGAGGGACTGATCCGCGACTACCTGCTGGAGGAAGTGATCGACCTGCAGCCGGCGGCTGTGCAGGCATTCCTCTACGAGACTGCCTACCTTGAGCGCTTCTGTGCCGAGCTGTGCGATGCGGTACGCGAGAGCCATGACAGCGCCTCCATCCTCCAGCACTTGCAGGCGCACCACGTATTCCTAGTGCCGCTGGACGAGCACGGGCACTGGTATCGCTATCACCACCTGTTCTCCGATCTGCTGCGCGCGCGGCCGGCAACCGAGCTATCGCTGCCGCTGGCGAGCCTGCACCTGCGCGCGTGTCGCTGGTTCAGCGAGCAGGGGCTGGTGCACGAGGCGGTCGAGCAGGCCTTGCGTGCCGGCCAGCCGGACGTGGCGGCCAGCCTGGTACAGAACCTTTCCGAGGAGCAGTTGCTTGGCGAGCAGAACGTCGCCATGTTGCTGCGCTGGAAGATGGACCTGCCCGACAGCCTGTTGGTCAGCACGCCGCGTTTGATCCTGCTTTACGGCTGGGCGCTGGCGCTGGCCTGCCAGTTGGATGCGGCCGAGGAGCTGGCGGCCAAACTGGCGCGCTTCCTGCCCGCGGCGACTGCCTCCGAGCAGCAGGGCCTGATGGCCCAGTGGTTGGCCCTGAGCGGCGTGATCGCTCGTGGGCGTGGCGATGGCCGACGTGCCGAACTCTATTGCAGCGAGGCGCTGGCGGTGCTGCCCCAGAACCGCTACGGCCAGCGCCTGATGTGCCTGTCGAACCTGGCCAACCTGGCCATCGTGCGCGGCGATCTGTGGCGGGCCCGTGGACTCAACCGGGAAGCCCTGGAGCTGGCCCAGCGTATCGGCAATCCCCTGTTCGAGGCGCTGGCCTACTACGACCGCGCCCGTGTCCTGCAGGCCCGGGGCGAGGTGGTGCGGGCGCTGGAGGAGGTGCAGCTGGGTAAGGAGCGCCTGCGCGATCTGCCGGCGCAACGACGCTACGCGGTGCGCGCGCGGCTGAGTCTCTACGAGGGCCTGTTGCTGAGCATCCGCCTGCAGCCGGCGGCGGCCCGGGAAGTGCTGCTGTCCGGCATCGCCGAGGCGCGCGCCTGCCGGGACGTCAGCCTGCTGATCGGCCATTGCGTGCTGGCCAGCATGGATGGGCGCGCCGGGCGCCTGACCGAGGCCTTCGCCCAGCTCGCCGAGGCGGAGCGGTTAATGCATATCTGGGATGTACCGCCGGTCTACTACCTGGCGATCATCACACTGGTCAAATGCGAGCTATGGCTGGCCCAGGGCCAACGGGAGCTGGCCGGTGCCTGGTTGGCGCGGCTGGCGGACACCTATGGCGGCGAGGGGGCGGCTGCCGCACCGGAGTTGCACCCGCAGTTGCCGCTGCATATCGGCTTGGAGCGCGCCTCCCTGGAGCGCATCGAGGGCGACCTGCAGGGGGCCGAGCGCCGTCTGCGGGCGTTGAGCATCCAGGCCAAGACCATCGGTGGGCATCTGCTCGGGGTGATTGCCGAGGTGCAACTGAGCCTTTTGCTGTTGACCCTCGGGCGCGAGCGCGAGGCCCAGCAAATGCTGGCGGCGAGCCTGGATGCGGCGATCGGTGGCGGCCTGCTGCCGTTCAGCGAGCTGCTGGTGCATCGTCCCGACTGGTTCCGCGAGCAGTTGCAGGCCTGGTCCGATTGTCCGGCCCGTGATGAGCTGCTTGCCCTGTTACCTACCCCTCAGGACGAACTGGAACTGGCCGATGCCCAGGCGCCGGCCGAACCGCTGAGCAGCCGGGAATTGGCGGTGCTGCGGCTGATCGCGCAGGGGTGCTCGAACCAGGAAATCAGCGACCGGCTGTTCATCTCTCTGCATACGGTCAAGACCCACGCTCGTCATATCAACAGCAAGCTCGGGGTAGAGCGGCGGACCCAGGCGGTGGCGCGGGCCAAGGCGCTGGGCCTGCTGCGCTGAGGTTTGCCGACGGGGCTAGGGTTGCTCCGGAGGCGTCAGGTCGAGCGTGGCGGTGGGCTTTTTCGGCGCGACCGGCTCGGCCAGGCGTTGCTGCATGTCGGCCTGGATGGCGGTCAAGACCGGCAGTGCGCCGGCCAGGCTGGTGCGCACTTCGCCATAGGGATGCTGCTCGGCCAGTCGGGAAATCCGCTGGAGCAGTTCATCGCGTACTTCGCCGCGCAGGTGCACGAACAGTTCCGGCAACTGCTGGCTCAATTCCGCGCCATAGGTCACCAGCTCTTGGCGGCCGAATTGCCGGGTCAGGTCGAGGTAGTCCAGTGCGCTGGAAATGAGCATGGCGGCGGCCGCCTTGGTTTCCTGCAGGCCTTGCAGGCGCACCGGGCTGCTCTGTTCGCGCTCGGCCAGGGTCATCCAGAACTCGGTGGTCAGGGTGAACAGGATGGCCTGCTGGCGCAGCGAGTAGGTCATCAAGCCGAGCGCCTCACTGCCGTAGGGTTGCTGTGCGGCGCGGAAGTCGAAGTACAGGCGCATCAACTCTTTCAGCGCGAACAGCACTTCACGCGCTTCGTTCTGCCTCAGCTCCAGCGGCGCATAGATATTCAGCTGCGGCCGGAAGTTCTCCTCGCTGACCATGCGCCGGTAGATCGGCCCGGTAAATTCGCCGCTGCGCCGTGGCAGGGCGTTGGCTTGGGTGGTATCGATCTGCCGCAGCGCGCCGATCAGCAAGTGGTAGTCGGCGCTGTTCCAGGGCTTCTGGATATCCGGGATTTTCTGGCCGAGGTAGAACAGCTCGTTCGCCAGCAGCGGGCGCGCGACAACCAGCAAAAGGATGGCCAGCGGGCAGAGCAAATGGCGTGTTAGCTTCATCGACAACAGAATCCGGCGAAAGGGCGTGGCCAAGAGTAGCCAGCTCGCTCGGCGGCGTCACCCGCGCCTTGGTTGGGAGAGCACGCACATGGACATGGCCGAATCCGGAGCGATCCGCGCGGTCTTCGAGGACCTTGGCGGCTACAACGCCGTGGCCCGGCAGCAGGGCGAGGCGGGGGAGGGCCCGCTGGTCGGGCATCTGCAGCGCACCAACATCCAACTGGCGGCGATTCCGGTATTCGCCCGCAAGGGATTGGCCGAAACCACCGTGAACGACCTGCTGGAGGCGGCCAAGGTGTCGCGACGTACCTTCTACAAGTACTTCGCCAACAAGATGGAGGTGCTCGAAGGCATCTACCAGACTGCCGTATCGCTGCTGCTGGCGCGTTTTCGTGAAATGCAGCCTGCTGCCGGCAGCCCCCAGGCCTGGCTGCGCAGCATGGTCGAGCGCTTCTTCGACTACCACTTGGCGGTGGGGCCGATCATTCGGCTGATGCAGGAGGAAGCCCTGCGCGCGGACTCGCCGCTGGCCGCCCATCGCCAGCGGGCCCACCTGGAAATGGTGCGCCTGCTCGGCGAGCGCCTGGACGGCAGCGCGGCCCAGGACCCGCTCACCTATCGCGCGCTGATCTGGGCCCTGGAAGCCTCTTCCCTGGAGTTGCTCAGCAGCGCTGCCCGCCGCGATGAGGTGGAAAAGGCCAAGCGTGTATTGGGCGATCTTTTGATAGCTGCGCTCTGCCCAGGCTCAACCTAGGTTGGGCGTCAGCCGGCGCCGTGCGTGTTCTGATAGGTCATCCCATAAGAACAACACGAGGTGCCCATGTCCGCTTCCAGCCTTTCCCTCAGCCCGCCGTTGCTATCCCGCCTGGGCTTCGGTGCCTTGCCCCTGGAGCGACTGAAGGCCCGCTACGCCCACTCGGAAAGCGGCTCGCGCTTCGTCGAACTGGACGGCTTTTCCGTGCACTACCGCGACGAGGGCAGCCGCGACAAGCCGGTACTGGTGTTGATCCATGGCGTGGTTTCTTCGTTGCATACCTGGGACGGCTGGGTGCACGACCTGCAGGCGCACTACCGTATCGTGCGGTTCGACGTGCCGGGCTTCGGCCTGACCGGCCCGGCCCGCGACGGTCTATACACTGCCGAGCGCATGTTGCGCGTGCTCGGCCTGCTGCTCGACTGCCTGGGTGTCGAGCGGGCGCACATCGCCGGGAATTCCCTGGGGGGCTATATCGCCTGGAACTTCGCTCTGGCGCAGCCACAGCGGGTAGACAAGCTGATTCTCGTCGACCCCGCCGGTTACCACATGCAGCGAGTGCCCTGGATGATCGCCGTGGCGGGGCTGCCGGGTTCGCCCTGGATCGCTCCGTTGTGGATGCCGCAGGCACTGCTCGCCCGGGGAATCCAGGAGGTCTATGGCGATCCGGCCCGTATCCGGCCCGGTCTGGTGGAACGCTATTACGACCTGACCCGCCGCCCCGGCAATCGCCGGGCGATGATGGAAATCTTCCGTGTGCTGCTGGCCGCCAATCGCGACGAATTGCCGGGCACGCCTGCGCGGGTTGCGCAGATCAAGGCCCCGACACTGCTGATGTGGGGCGACCGCGATCGCTGGATTTCCCCCGGGCATGTACCGCTGTGGCAGCGCGACCTGCCGGGAATCCGGGTGCGTACCTATGCTGGAGTCGGGCATGTGCCAATGGAGGAAATTCCCCAGCAGACAGCGGCGGATGCGCTGGCATTCTTGCGCGATTGATGCTGGCCAGCCGGGGCAGCGCGGCTGGCGTTGAGCGAAGCCCAACAAGGGTTTGAAGTCTGGCGCGGCCTCGTTGGGCTTCGTCGCTGCGCTCCTCGATGCCAGCCTGCGGGCACCTTCTGACGCTGCGAATTCAGGCCCCTGCCGGTTGCGGGTCGAACTCCAGGCGATACTTTTCCACCAGATGCAGGTTGTCATGCTGCCAGGGGTGGAAGTCGGCCTTGTAGAAATCGCAATACACGCCGATCAGCTTGCGGTAGATGCCGTTCCTGCCCCACAGCCAGATCAGGCCGTCGCGCCAGACGCGCCAGTTCCATAGCAGGCCGTCGCGCTTGAGCATCTGCACCAGGCCCTTGGTGGTATCGAGAAAGAAGAAGAAGGTGCTCTGCAGCATCGCCCGGCGCCGAAGCCAGCGGCTGCCGCTGATCTGCTGGAACACGTCGAAGGCCACCGCCTTGTGCTCGGTTTCCTCCAGGGCATGCCAGCGCCATAGGCGGGCCAGGCGTGGGTCGGCGCCCCCCATCCAGGCGGGATCGGTGAGCAGCGCGTCGGCCATGATCGCCGTCAGGTGCTCGGTGGCGCAGGTGGCGGCCAACTGCAGCTCGGGCGAGACATGCTTCCTCACGAACCCGAGGCGACGTTGCAGGCCCTTCTCCAGGCGGTCGATGTCGTAACCCTGCTCCCGCAGGCGCTGGCTGTACTCCAGGTGTTCGCGGCTGTGGTGACCCTCCTGGCCGATAAAGCCGCGGATCTGTTCCTTCAGCAGCGGGTCGTCGATCTTTTCGCGAAATAGTCTCACCGAATCGATGAAGAAACGCTCGCCGTCCGGAAACAGCACAGACATGGCATTGAAGAAGTGCGTCTTGAAGGCATCGCCGCTGTGCCAGTGCCGCGGCATCGGGTCGGGCAGGTCGAAGTCCGGTTGACGCGGCCGGATCTGCAAACCGGGCGGTGTAGTGCTGGCCATGCTGACTCCTCGGGGACATTGGGACCATGGTCCACTATGGGCTTGCCGGCTTTTGTCGGACAAGGTTATCTTCTGCCATTCTTCGAGTCATATCCGGCCAGCGCCTGCCAATGAAACACGCCTTCGATTTCTCCGCCGAGTTGGTGCCGCTCGCCTATGTCGCGGCGCTGATCGCGCAGGCGGAAGAGTTGGGGCTGTCGCGCGATGAGCTGTTCGCCAGCGGCGGGGTCCGCCCCGAGGTCCTGGAAAACCCCGGCGGGCGGGTGTCGTTCGCTACCTTCCATCAACTGGCGGGCGCCGCCCTGGCTGGCTGCCGAGAGCCGGCGCTGGGGCTGCTGTTCGGCCAGCGGCTGAACGTATCCACCCACGGCATTCTCGGCTACGCGGTGCTGGCCAGCGCCAACCTGGGCAAGGCGATGCAGTTCGCCCTGAAGTACTACCGGGTGCTCGGGTTGTCCTTCGAGCTGGAACTGGTGGAGCTGGGGGATCGGGTCGAGCTGCGGGCCAGCGAGTCCATGCCGCTCGGCGCGCTCTCCTGCTTCGCCGCCGAGGCCCTGGTGGGCAGCCTGCACGGCATCGCCCGTTTCCTGGTCGGCGAGTCGCTGCGGGGCCTCGAACTCGGCTTCGCCTACCCGGCGCCGCCCCATGC
Organism: Zestomonas ipomoeae; assembly: GCF_057128665.1. Classification (NCBI taxonomy): domain Bacteria; kingdom Pseudomonadati; phylum Pseudomonadota; class Gammaproteobacteria; order Pseudomonadales; family Pseudomonadaceae; genus Zestomonas; species Zestomonas ipomoeae. The sequence continues at coordinate 1,938 of NZ_JBSKHQ010000018.1, read as the reverse complement.
CGCGCGCTACCAGCAGATTTTCGAAGCGCCGGTGGCCTTCGATCAGCCTTACCACCGCGTTTGCTTGCCAAGCGCCTACCTCGATCGGCCGATGGCACTGGCCAACCCGGCCACGGTGCAGATGTGCGAGCAGCAATGCGAGGCGCTGCTGGCCAGCCTCGATGTGGAGGAGGCGCTGCTCACGCGCCTGCGCCGATTGCTGCTGGCCCGCCCCGGCGAATTCCCCGACCTGGACAACGCCGCCCGCGCGCTGCACACCAGCGGCCGCAGTCTGCGCCGGCACCTGGCCGGGCTCGGCACCAGCTACCAGCAGGTGCTGGACGAGGTGCGCAAACGCCTGGCTCTGCAATACCTCGGCAGCACCCAGTTGCCGCTGTTCGAAATCGCCCTGCTGCTCGGCTTCAACGACCCCTCCAACTTCCGCCGCGCGTTCAAGAAGTGGACGGGCAAGTTGCCGAGCGATTACCGTGCCGACCCTTGAGTACGAGGACCTCCGATGAACACTGCCCAACCCGCCCTGATCCGCGAAACCTTCCCTGTCGGCCCCTTGCAGTGCAACTGCGCAAATCACTGATTTTCCAAGTGACTGATTTTTCTGGGTTTATCTGTTTTTCTTCTTTTATATCAATGGTTTGGGTGTGAGCAGTGCATTGCATCGTTTATCGGTGTTCTGCAGGCTTTTGCAGTCTAGGTGTGCCAGATTTGTGCCGAAGCCCGGGGGCTATTTTCATGCAGCTGGCCGGCACCCCCGTCACTGAACTAGCTGCTGATTGCCCAAGGCCCTGACTCCTTGTGCATCCACCAGCAGCCCCTCGTTTGGTAAGAAATCTTCGCAAACCGTACCGTGAGTGCAGAATTGTGTTGCACGAGTCTGGCGGCATTCGCAAACCAATGCAGCCATGAGCACGAGTCGTGATCTGGCTGAGACGAGTGCCAGGCCATGCAAGCTCTGCTTACAGTTGATCAACTTTCCATCTATCTGCAAAAGTCAGTCGCGAGCATCCGTAGCGACGTTACGCGCAATCCCCTGGCTCTTCCGCCGATTTGTCGGTTGCCCGGCACCAAGAGGCTGCTGTGGCGGGTAGAGGATGTCGAGCAGTGGCTGGCAGAGCATGTGGTCAGTGTGGATGCCATTGCTTCCACTGTGCCCCAGGAAAAGACTCGACGCGGGCGGCCGAGCAAGGCCGAGCAGGTTAGCCGTCAGCGGCGCCTGGTTCGATGAGCCGAGAGGTTTCAGTCTCTCCGGCTTCGCTTGCGGCACGAGTGGAGCGTATCCGGAGATCCGTGTCGGTTAAGGATCTGGCTAAGCCTGCTCCTCGACAACTGTTCTTGCCTGGTCTTCACGAGATTTACCGGGCCATGCCGAACCATATTGCCCGCTCCAGCTTATTTGCCCCTGTGGCCCGTGGGCCCAAGCAGATGCACAAGGCGAGCATGCTGGTCAGTCGGAAAGATGCAGTAATCACGTTCTGGGGCGAGCAGCTCGATGAAACCCAGGCCGATGTTTGGATGCAGTTGATGCACGAGGCGACAAAAGGTCCGCTAGGAGAACCTGTGCCTATCAACCGTGCCAGGCTACTGAAAGCCATTGGCAGGAAGACCGGAAATTACGAGTACCAATGGCTGCATCGAACGATGAAGGCTCTGACCTTTGCGATGCTTGTTATCGAGACGACCAAGCAAGGCAAGCCTAAGCTTGAAGTCGGTAAGGCCGAGACCCTGCACATGATCGACAAGTTTGCATATGACCCAGCGCGTGAGTGCTACACGATCTCTATCGATCCCAGGTGGCGGCTCCTCTATGGCAATTGCGAGTATGCGTTGATCGATTGGGAAAAGCGGTTGCAGATTCGCAAGGGGCTGATCTTGCCCAGCAATCGTGGACACCCCGTTAAGCGATAAACTCTAACGAGGTGAACCATGGCAAGACCAGCAACC